>JAJRWS010000418.1 GCA_024276705.1 Planctomycetota bacterium
CGATACCCGATACCCGATACCCGATACCCGATACCCGATACCCGATACCCAACACCCGACCCCCGACACCCGACCCCCGCCACCCGACCCCCGACCCCCGACCCCCGACCCCCGCCACCCGATACCTGACACCTGACCCCCGATGCCTGACCCCCGACACCTGACCCCCGACACCCTTTTCCCCGCCCACTAGCATGCACGAAACCACTCGCAAAAGGATTTGCCGTCGCCTGTTCGTGGCTTGTTGCCTCGCGCCGACGTTCTTGGTGATTGGAGCGATTGGGTACTACCACCGTCCGTGGCGGACCGCGACTGCCAGTCGTGACTTATCGGGCAAGCTGCATGCAACGATTACGATCGGCCGGAGCTGGCAGCCGCGACCGGGAGTCACCGAGTATCGGTCGGTGGTGCTCCGCGACTTGCGCACCGGGTTGCCATTGCTTATGAGCGATCGTGTTCGCGCCGATCGACGTGCGGCAGCGCACGCGTTTCAATTTGGCCAGATGAGGCTGGCAGGGAGAGAGTTGGCAGCCCTGACGCGGCAGTTGGAGATATGGCTTGGGTTGCCAAGGCTGACCGAGATCCATGCCCAAGCGGACGAAGTTGTTTTTCTTCATGATCTGGCGGCAAACTTGCCGGCGCATGACCCGCCGGAGGGAGAGACCACACGGGCCGCCACACGAACTTTTGAGAACTTACAACTTCATGGAGAAACGGCTACCGACCCACGAGGGCAGCCGACCTATCAACTTCAAGTGCAAGCGGAATATCGGCCGGATGGGCAGGTGGTTCCGTTGCGTTTGGTGGTCCAAGGCCGGAGGGTCGATGGCAGGCCTCAGTTGCTGGTAACATTGGATTTGTCCCGGGGAGAATTTCCTGGCTGGATGCTGCAAGGAATGATTCCTGGTGGGGCAAGCTTCCAGGAAGCCCGATTTCGTGGGGTGATCGATCTGGAAATGGATTTGCAACATGTGCGCGGCACCTTGCGCGGTAAGATGGTCGGCCTGCAACTGAAAAAGTTGCTGCCAGAGGGATCACGGCACCAGTGGCAGGGAGAGGCCAGCATCGATTGGGACCATTTGCGCTGGCAAGACGGACGCGTACTGGAAGCCCAAGGCTTGTTGCACGCGGGTCGTGGCCAGGCCAGTCGGTCGCTTCTTGCCGACGCCAGGACGCTGCTCTTTTGCCCGTTGGCGGGTGCCGGATCGGGCGGTGAGCCAACCCTGGCGTTTGACGAGCTGGCCTGTCGCTTCCAATTGCAGTCGGCCGGCTTGACCGTCTGGGGAGAATGCGAGTTACAGACGCCAGGAGGCGCGATTCAAACGCCAGCCGGAGGGAATCCGCTTAGCGGTTGTTTGCTGGCGCGAGGGGGCATGCCCCTGTTGTGGCAGTCAAAATACATCATCCCCGTGTCGCAGTTGGTGCGACTGGCAACCTCGTCGTCCCACGATTGGACCTTGCCCGCAACCCGCGCGGCGCTGCGGCTGGCACAACGGCTGCCCGAGCCCGATACGCCCGGGTCCGGCACCGCCGAAAAATAACTTTCCAGCATTCCATTATTTCCCCGAGAAAACCCCCGGCTTTGCCGGGGGACTGGCAGAGTTTGACAGTTCCGTAGTGATATTGCTCGTACTCGTACTCGTACTCGACTGGAACCATTGCATGCAACAGAAACAAGAGGCCGTGGATATTGATGACGGCCGACCTTGCCTCCCAGTAGGGTTCGAGTACGAGTACCGCTCTGCTGAGTACGAGTACGATATTCTCTCCTCGGCTCCTTTGAGGAGCCTTCCTCAAGCCACCCGCTATGCGGGTGGTACATGACCCCAGAGCCGCTGGTACCCGGTACCCAAGCGTGAAATCGGCAAGTTATTAATCGGTCACCTTAACGCGGCTTGGACCACGCGCAACCATGGACGGCATCCGCCCGGTTGTGGTAGTTGGGCATCACCTGATCGAGCCGGCAGATGTGCAGTGCCTGCTGACACTGGGGCGAAAGTCCGCACAATCGAAGTGCCCCGTCATGTTGCAACACCCGTTTCTGCAACATCACCAGTTGCCCCATCAAGCTGCTGGAGAACAGGCTGACCTGTTCCATCTCGAGAACCAGCCGATAGATGAAATGCTGGTTTAGCAGGTTCCACAAATGGTCTGCCAGATGCTCAACGTGCAGGCCGGTATTCTCTCCTGGTGCATCCGCCTTCGTCCGTTTGCCATTCGTACGACCAAGGTCTTTGCGGCCCAGATCGGACCTGCCCAGATCGGACCTGCACAAATCAGGCAGTCGCACAAACAACCAATCGGGGCCACGTTCGACCTCGAATTCCAGTTCGTGTCGTTGTTTCGTCGGCAGTTCAAGTACATTAACCATGGGCGGCCTCCTTCCGCATAGAGATGAGGAGCCTACCATACCGAGTAGGATACCTCGTTGTTGGGATCACTCCTGAGGTTTCAGGGGGACTCGTGTGATGACATGGGCCTGAACTTCATTCTACGCCTGGTACCCATAAAAAGACAAGCGAGTTTTCCATTAGTCCTTGAGCATCTGGACAATCGTTTGTC
>JAJRWS010000419.1 GCA_024276705.1 Planctomycetota bacterium
ACCCCGTCCGACTGGACCAGGGAAACAACAGGTCCGGTCGAGATGTAGGGCCTTTTATGCCAGTAGGTGTACGTCTTGGGATCGATGGCCAGAATGCGCAGGAACCGAGCCTTTCCTTGAAGCTTAGGAGAGGCCCCCTCATAGACGTTACTGCTGAATAAGACTCCCTGTTTAGGGTTCAACTTATTTTCCCGCCCTGGCCAATCGACTCGATCCGCGAGAACGGCCGGTCCGCGGCGTGGCCTGACCGGCAAAGCGTGAAAGATGTTGTGTGTTCCTTCATATACCAGTTCACGGTTGCCGTCGACATCCATCCAATAGAGCACGAACTTACCGTCACGGTTGGCCGAGACGAGGAAGTCGTGCTCACTCAGGGGATACGGCGAATAGTAGGCGGAGTACTGGCCGCTGGCGTGATAGCAAGGGGACTCGATCGGATCGACCGGCCCGTTGCCCGACTCGGGCCAGGCTACGTCGGCGGTGACCTTCGTCAGGCCGTTGGGGAAGTTGAGACCTTTTTCCGGGTCGATGATTCCCACCGAGCCGCTAAACCAGTTGTGATGGGCGCTGCCGGTAAACATCACTCGCCGGCTGCCGGGGATACCCCTGGCGTCCTTGAGCAGATCGGGCCAGACGCTCTGGTTGCCCCAGAAGGTGGCGACCTGCGTGCCGTCGGGGTGAACGGTCCATAGGCTTTGGGCACGCCAGAGTGGTTTGTCCGTGTATTCCCAACGTGTGTAGAGAACCCTGCCATCGTCGATCACCGAAGGCAGGTAGTCCGGTTCGTTGTTGCGCGAAATCAAGTAGACATCCTTGCCGTCGCGGTTGCAGCGCGCCAGTACGTAGGCGTTGGTGGGTGGCATGCAACGGACGTACGTCTGACTACGAGTCGTCGAGAAGAGAAGGTGCTCCCCGTCGGGCAGATAGATCGGATCGAGATCGTCGCAAGGGCCATCGGTGAGTTGAACCAGGCCGGATCCGTCCAGGTTGATCTCGTAGAGATGGAAAGACTTTTCGTTGTGCGGCTTGAAGCAGAAAAGGACTTTCCGGCCATCGTAAGAAAGATCGGGGCGCCAGAAGGAGCCATGCAGTGGCACATGGGGCATGAGCTTCCTCAGGCGGCCGGCGGGCGAGAGTCCATCGAGGACGAGCAGCCGCGCGCCGGGTACCGCCATGTAACCCAATCGATGGCGGGTCTCGTGAGGCCATTCCGAACCTTGCGGAAAGGGCATATCGACAAACAGGATCTTGGTGAAATCGATAACCGGGTTCTTGAAAGCGATCGCCCGTTTGACTTTCCGGACCTCGAAATACAATGACGGGTCTGGGGCGGAGATCGCCGCGGCTCGTTTCCCGAGCTCGTCGAGCCTGGCACACCGGGCGGCCATGTCGGCAGTGAGCTCGGTATCCTCGGGAGAGGCCGATACGATTCTCTCGGCAAGCGCGCGTGCCCAATCGATTTCATGCCTGATTCTTTCGGCCGAAGGATTCTGATCGGCCTGATGCAACCAGTCGCGGTGCAACACATCGCGGGCCTCCGCGACCGAAAGGTTGCGCGTGGAGGGCGTGTGCGGCGTCACGTAGGGAGCGACCGCCTCGGAGACCGAAGGACGAAACTGGACCTGGCGGCCGGCCGCCAGCATGATCTCGATCCACTCCGGTGAGAGCCGGGCCGACTCGTCCAGCGACTTGAGGTGCTCGAAGCGTTTCTGGATGGCTTCGACTTGTGCCCAATGCCGGAGTTGGGCCGGCGTTTGGCTGCCGATTTGATGTTCGGTGAGCGGCTTGTATTCAACGAGCAAATCGATCAACTTATTCGCCTTGTGGATCGTGACGTCGTCATCGGCAAGCAGATATTCGGCCGGGCTGGCGCCGGTCCACTGGAGAAAATTTTCGTAGTCCTTGGGAAAGCGCGCTTTCAGCCTGGCGAGCAGGGCACCGGCCAGTTCGTGGTCGAGTCGCACTCCCTCGTCCGCGAGATTCTGCCGCGTGCGGGCGAGCATCTCGGCAAAGGAATTGCCGAGTACGATCAGCTTGGAGAGTTTGATTTCGATCTGCTGGGAACGGCTTACCAGAGACTCGATGCCGCGACGATAAAGGTGCGAGATTTGCTCTGGCGTGAAAGCCCGGTCCGCTACGCGCAGGTCGTCGAGCCCGCCCTGAAAGAACTCGTTTTGACCACTGTTGGAGCCAATGAAAGCCGCCGCGGACGCCCGCGTGACAATCTTGCCCGGTCGTGGCAAAGAACCGATTTCCTGGCCGTCCAGATAGACCCGCATGACCTGCCCGTCGAACGTCGCCGCACAATGGTGCCAGGCGCCGTCCAGAACCTGAGCCGGGGCAATCGGCGCGTCGCACTCGGCGTAGCCGTCGACATTCAAGCCGAAAGACAAGATGGTGCCGTCGTTCTGGAACGAAAAGAGCAGTCGCTCGGCACAATCCTGGCGGAAGATTTCCCGGTTACCGCGCAAATCGGCCGGTCTCGTCCATACGGAAAATGTGATTCCCGCCATCTCTGCAGCGGGCGGAACGAACCGGCAAGCCATTTTGCTTTTACCGACAAATTCCAGGGCCTTGCCGTGGACACCTCGTATCCTCGTCAGGCGGTCTGTCGCCTGAATGTCCGCAGCGACTCCGCCCGACGACTCCTGGAAAAGAAGCGAGTCCTCGGTCCCGTTGAATTTCCAATGCGCCAGCAGCCCGTGATCAAGAATAGAGCCCCCGAGTTCCGGTTCGTCGTCGTGGGAAGCAACACCGCCGCAGACGGCGGTGGCAAAGATTGAAGCGAACAAGATCGACGCTGAAAAAACCCACCACAGGCCAAAGGTGCCCATGTTAAGACCCGTTCCATGGATTCGCGGTCGTGTGATTCGTAGTCGCGGACCAGTTTGGGTCATGAGGGTTTCTCTCGTCGAGTCACACAGAGTGTTCAATGCCACTAAACTGGCTACAGTATAGCGTGTTGGAGACATATTGTCATACGCAAGAAATATCCTCGTAACAGGGATTGCCGTTTTGCGCAACAGGGAGCCGTTCTGCGCAACAGGGAGCCGGAACAGGGCAGGTCAGAGTCTTACCTTCAGGGCTTTATTACTAGCACCAGCAAAACTATCGGGATCGAGATCGGGATCGAAGTCATGTATGCCGTCGCCAATTGACTATGTCCGGTAACATATCATAACCGATCTGGGGTGAAGAAACCGGAGCTGAGAGCCGGTATACGCGCACCTGTTGCGCGAGGTATTGGTGGGTTCATGTTCAAGATAAGATAAATCAAGATGGTGCGAAGAAGTACGAAAAGGTTATTCCGTGGGGCAGCCTTGCCAAGCCTCGTCTGGCCAGAGTTGAAAACGTTCGTTCATTAACGTTTTCAACTCGTCAGCATATCGATCGAGATGATCCAAGACATTGGCCACCGCCTGCTGCATTGCTTCGAAACTGATGTGCCAGTCTGAAAGAGCATGCTTCTTCAAAAACTTCCATAATCGTTCAATCAGATTCAGATTAGGAGGAGAATGTCTATCGGCATGGCTGTCGATGGAGAAAAGGCGCGAAAATGGGAAAAGTAATCTTCTCGCCCAATCTTCGCTTCCACCGCCGAAAATATCTAGTGGTCCCATGGGGCAACAGCTGCTAAAATAAGAGTGGCTGACAACCTGGTGCCATTTTTTTGTCGACCATCTTTTTGTCTAAATTCTTACAACCGGAAGAGGTTCTCTTAGCAGGGAATCGGAGCATCGATCGGCAACATCGAGGTATCTGCTGTTTTTTGAAATTCGAAGTTTCCTTTACACGCAGATAAAATTACTTGCCAAGATGCTATAGCTGTTAACAGGACATTTCTATTCAGCTCCGGCATACCACCCGCATAGCGGGTGGCTTGAGGAAGGCTCCTCATAGGAGCCGGGGAGAGAATATCGTACTCGTACTCAGCAAAGCGGTACTCGTACTCACACCCGACTGGGAGGCAAGGTCGGCCATCATCAATATCCATGGCCTTATGTCTCTGTTGAATGCAATGGTTCCAGTCGACTACGAGTACGAGCAATATCACTATGGAA
>JAJRWS010000420.1 GCA_024276705.1 Planctomycetota bacterium
GCTCCGGCCGTAGGTATCGAGACAATCAAGCCCAGGATCAGCACCAGGCTGATTTGGGCTCCTATTTCACCGGCGGCAGCCAACGGACCTGGCGTCGGCGGCACGAAAACATGGGTGGTGTAGAGGCCGGTCGCAAGGGCAATGGAGAGCACAGCCAGTGAGATGCCCGTTCTCCGACTCAGGGCCCGAGTGATCGCCGAGAGTAAGACAAAGCCCGAATCGCAGAATACGGGAATCGAGACGAGAAAGCCAGTCATGCTCATCGCCAGAGGTGCTCGTTTTTCCCCCACGGTAAGTAACAAACTTGTGGCAATGGTTTGGGCCCCGCCTCCTTTTTGCAGAACGGTCCCAATGATCGTGCCGCACGCAATCACGATGCCAATATTTCGCAAGGTGCCTCCAAAACCCTCTGTGAGCTTTGCGAGCACCTGATTCGAATCCAGTCCACCGAGAAATCCCGCCAGGATGGCGGCGAACAGCAGGGCCAAAAAAGGATGCAATTTGAGCTTCGTGGTTGCTAGAATGATTAATACAACAACCAGAATCAGATAGGCTAAATGCAGCATCGACAATCACAGTATTGCGCTGGAACGCCAATGGCGAACCAGGATGGCCAATACGCAAAATGCGCTAAGTGCGTAAGCGATCGCTGTGCTCCAGAAGAAGAGGTAATTGGCGGTTACCTCCGCCTCCTTGCCAAGATTTGCCAATGCCAGGGAAGCGGAAATGGCAAAGAAAATTAAAAAGAAGACACTAAAGCCGACAAAGTAAGCACGATCGGCTTCACGATACTCGGATTTACTTGATAGCCAATGTTCCCATCCGGTAACATCCGGAATGGTGGGTTCGACGACTTCACGTAAATATTTTCCAGCTCGGCTGATATTATTTTGTTCGTTGATAAAAGCGATCATGATTGCCAGGAGCATGAACGGAATGGCGGCATTGGCAAGCGTGGCGGAACTTGCCGACGCCAAATAACCTGATACCAAAACCAAAAGCATGCCAATCACCAATAGCTTGAAAATCCGTGAGGTCGAATCATTGATTTCCGTCCTCAGCGCGAGATACTGCTGCTTCATAAACTCATCAGTGGACATGAAATGCCTCCTGTGACCGTGCGGCTGGTTCGCGATTTGAAAAGCTACCTATCTGCCGTGATCGTACAGCGGTACTATCGTATACGCAAGTCTTATCTCAAGAGATTTCCTGAATGACACAAGTGACAACCGAAGCGATTCTGGCTATGTTGGAGGATGCCGCCCCACCCAGCCAGGAAACCGAAACTTGCCTACGCCGATGAATAGACGCGTACCCAAACAGACTCGCCGCGAGTTCTGCCGAGCCGTCGCGTCCATGGCATGGCTCGGGTTACCCGCAACGACCGCAATGTCGGAACCGCAGACAAGTCGATTAAAATCGTCCACGGATCCGTTCCACTTGCGTTACCTGCTTGCCTCGGCCATGTATGGCAAGTACCCCCTGGCGCAGATCCTAGCCGAAGTCCACAAGGCCGGTGCGGACGCCATCGACCTCTGGCCGCGAGTCCACGGCAATCAGCGTGAGCAGGTCGACGCGATGGGGGAGCAAGCCTTCTTGGACCTGCTGAGCCGGCAGCAAGTGCGACTCGGTGCGATTACGCAATATCGACTGGGCCCTTTTGGCCTGCGGGAAGAGATGCATTTTGCTGCCCGGGTAGGTGGTCCAGGCACGGTGTTGATCACCGGTGGCCGCGGCCCCGTGGGTCTGCATGGAGCCGAATTAAAATCCGCCGTGGCAACTTTTGTGGAGAAGCTGAAACCTCATCTGGAAGTCGCCACGGAAACCGGGGCGATCTTGGCCATTGAAAACCATGCTCGCAATCTGATCGATACACCCGACTCGATGAAATGGTTGGCCGAATTTTCTCCTTCTCCTCGACTGGGCATTGCCTTTGCGCCACATCATCTGCCACAAGACTCGGAAAAGATCGCAATGCTGATATCCGACCTGGGGCCCAACGTGGTTTTTTTCTACGCCCAACAACATGGAAAAGGCAGCTCGAAGAAGATGCCCAAAGCTGATGAACTGCTGCAAATGCCTGGGCGAGGCCCGCTGGATTTCGCTCCTATTGTCTCCGCCTTAAAACAGATTGACTACCAAGGCTTTACCGAAATCTTTATGCACCCCACCCCACGCGGCATACCCATTCTGGATTCCACCGCAGCCATCACCGGGGAAATCAACCGAGCCCGAGGGTATTTAGACCAATGTTGCCAGAAAATTTGAACTCGTATCCAACCGGACAGGTTCTGCTAATCGTAGGCGATGCCAGTGAAACCGTTGACACACTTTATCCCTATTACAGATTGATTGAAGCAGGTTTCCAACCGGTGGTAGCGGCGCCTGAAAAGGGCCGTTACCAAATGGTGATGCATGAAGTAAAGCCGGGCTGGACCATCACCAAGGAGTGGGAGGGATATACGATCGAGGCCGATATCGCCTTCGCCGATGTGGATCCGGAGCAGTATCTGGGGATCTTTTTCAGCGGTGGTCGCGCCCCTGAGTACATCCGTGAAGACCAACACCTGTTAACGCTCACTCGCCACTTTTTTCAGCAGAACAAACCGATCGCCAGCGTTTGCCACGGCGTGGAGATTCCCGCTCGCGCAGGCTGCGTGCAAGGTCGGCGCATGGCGACGGTGGCCAAGTGCCAGTTTGACCTGGAAGTTTGCGGCGGTATTTTTGTCAACGAACCTTGCGTGATCGACGGAAATCTGATCAGTGGACGAACCTACCACGACCATGGCCACTACATCGGCCCCTGGATCAAACTGCTTGAAGCCGCCCGCGGTGAGAAAGGCTAGCGTAATTCGGCAGCCGCTCTATGTACCGCGCTATGCGAGCGTTCGAACGCCTTCCATAACGTATCGAGCCGCTCCTTCGACGGCAATTCGGAGGACTTGAGCAGATGGTGGCGAATGTGGGCGGAGAACTCGGCTCCCGCCGCAAAAGTTCGCCGGGCCGGGCCAGGAAACAGGATGTAGTCCATAGCCGCGCCTTTGAGACCCTGTGATACGGCTGCCGTGCGCTCTGGCTCGACGAGAATGATGGAACGCCAACCTTGCGGCGAAGGCTGGGAAACGAGCATCGGCCGATACCAGCGGCTAACAATTTTTCCTTCTCCTCGTGGACAGTGGGGAACCGCCCCACCCTCAAGGAAATAGGCAGCAGGATGGGCAACGTATCCGTTCAGGTGATCAACTCCCCGCGCCGAAAACAAAGTCAATCGGCTATTTAAAAGTCCTTTGCCCGCATCTCCATTGTCAGCAAGTCTCTTGCCCACACTTCCTTTGCCCGCATTTCCCTTGCCCTGTTCCCAAAACCAAAAGGAGTTAGGCTGGTTGAACTGGGTGTAGCAAGCAAAGAACTGGCCATACTCTTCGACATCGCTGCCCGAGATGTTTTTGATCGTTGTCACCAGGTCCCAATGCGGGGCGACCGCCTCGACCACCTGAGGTAGCAGGTATTGCTGTGTGCTCTCGAATCCGTCCACCTGGTAGTGGATGGTAACGGCATTCTTTTCGGGTTTGAAAGTCGGCTCGCACCAGTAGCGGCACCGGCAACTTTCGCCCCACGGATGGCCTTTCCACCACTGCCACTCACGGTAATCCCACGCACCGGAGCGGTCTGGATCGCGCACCCAGGTCACATCTGTTTCGTCAGCCGCATGGACTCTATGGGTACCGCGCGGGTCGAACGCGATTGCCGCCACCGGCCTGGCCTGGGAGTCATGAAGCTGATAGCGAACCACGGGCGTTCTGGTAACGGGCGGATGTTCGTCTTCGCAGGCGGTCGCGAAAAGGCTCCACGGCAGCCATGCTAGTAGAGTGGTAATGAGCAACACGATTTGGGATGTCTGATGCATGGGATTAATCGACCACGGCTAGAAGCCGTGGCTTTGGCTTGCCCCGCAAAGCGGGGCGTGGGAACGGTTGAAACGTTTGTTTTTGGCTTCATTGCGTTTTGGTTTGGATTTCGTACTCGTACTCAGCAGAGCGGTAC
>JAJRWS010000421.1 GCA_024276705.1 Planctomycetota bacterium
GGATGTTCGTCAGCCAACCGATTGACCAGATGCAACTCGGTACCGATCGCCCATTTCGAGCCGGCTGGGGCATCCTCCACCAGTCGGATAATTCGGCCCGTCGAACCCGATTCGTCCGCCAAGGCAAAGACCTCGCGTGAACACTCTGGATGGACCAGAATTTTTATACCTGGGTACTTCTCTCGGAACATGGCCACATGTTCCGGTCGAAATACCTGATGCACGCTGCAGTGACCCTGCCAGAGAATGACCTTACTCTCGCAAAGCTGATCGCGAGTATTGCCTCCCAGCGAGTCGGCATACGGGTCCCAGATTGGCATTTGCTCGGCCTGAATCCCCATTCCCAATGACGTATTACGACCCAAATGTTGATCGGGAAAAAACATCACTCGCGGCCTGCGGGCAAACGCCCAGTCGAGGGCTGCCCGCGCGTTGCTGGAAGTGCAGACAATCCCACCATGTTTGCCAACAAATGCCTTGAGACTGGCCGCCGAATTGATGTACGTCACTGGGGTAATATCGCCCGTGTCGATCACATCCCCCAACTGGTCCCAGGTATCTTCAATCTGGGCAATGGCGGCCATGTCGGCCATCGAACAACCGGCGGCTGCGTCTGGCAGGATTACGTCAACACGATCGCCGTCTCGAGCAGCGAGCCTCTCCGGACGGTTTGCCAGGATGTCGGCGGTCTCCGCCATAAAATGGACACCGCAAAAGGCAATGTGACGACACTCCCGGCTGCTAGCTGCCAATTGGCTAAGCTGATAGCTGTCGCCACGCAAATCCGCCAATTCGATGACTTCGTCTTGCTGGTAATGGTGCCCCAGGATGAGCAGCTCAGGGCCCATGGATACGCGAATCGCTTGAATCCGCGCGGTAAGTTCCTCATTTTCAAGCGACAGGTAAGGCGGAAGGCTGAATTTGGGAGCGGCGAGGGTCGTGGGTCTCATGGCACAAGGTCGATCGGTGAGGGGATGGAGGTTCGATGGAACCGGGACGTTCGGCCGACACGGGTGGACCGGGTCGGGCGAGCATTTATTATACGGTCTGCCCAAAGCATTACATAGTTCCGCTAGCACACTTAGGGCCATGCTATCTGGGCAAAGTTTGACGGCGGTTCAGGCCGATAATAGAGATAATCTCCGTCCGGAGTGTATGCAGAGTGGGCATGCGCGCCCCTCTGAGTATCGCTGGTAACCCTTTTTGAGAATTCCTCCTATGAGTGACCTGACGCCTGAACTTGCCAACGACGTCATTACCGCTTGCCAGGCAGGAATCGAGGAGATTGCCGCGGCGTTATCTCGCTGCCTGGATGGACAATTCAGGCTCACGGTCGGTGAACCATCGCCCTATGGGTCCACAACCGATTCGCTGGAGGAAACCGAGCCAGGACTCGCCATCGGTTTGAAATTTAGTGATCTCGGATTGGCAGCCCTGTTGCCTGAATCAAGCGGCCTTCTGCCTGACTGGTACGCTCATCCAGATCCCACTGGTGAAAGCAAGCTGAGCACGCTGGCCCAAGAGCTGAGCATGCTGCTGGTTCCCGAAACGCTGATGGCCGACGCGTTTTCCGCGGCCCGGGTCGAAACCCTCGGCAAAGCGCTCCAGCGGAGCAAAGTGGCCGACGATGCGGTCCTGGTTCCGCTCACTTTGGAATCGGGCGAACGCTCGGCACAGCTCCGCCTGGTTTGGCCCCTGACGGAACCCGACGCCCTGCTGTCGGAGCCAGCCAGGCCGGATGATCACTCGGACCCAATGCCCGCAGCGGAAGATCCGACAAAAAACTCCGTCGAGTCCGACTCCATGGAAACGGAAGTGCGGCAAGGTGGCACTCAACCCATGGACGATTTTGGCCAACTCCCCGGTTACTCGCGCAGTCTCCTGCGAATCAAAGTACCCGTGAGTGTACGGCTGGCTGCCAAGAAGGAGGCGGTCAAGAATATCATCGAATTGGCTCCCGGCACGATCATCAAGTTCGACAAGGGGTGTGAACAGCCCCTGCACCTCTACGTGGGTGAGCAAGAAGTCGCCGAAGGAGAAGCGATCAAGGTTGGCGACCATTTTGGCTTTCGCTTGAGCCAGATGTTGATGCCCAAGGAACACTTCCGTGTCGTCCGCCACCCCCAAGCGGGCTGACCGACTCAAAAAAAGAACCTGCCCCGAGCCCAAAAGCCCGAAGCAGGTCCTCAGAGGGGGATCTCACCAGGGCCAGCCTTGCGGCCCGCCCTTTTGAATGCCCTTGGTTATCACAATTCTCTAGCGAACAAAACTGGCGCTGACCACCTTGCGGGGCTGGGCGATCCGAGCGTTCGGGTCGGCAACCGGCGCGGGGGGAATCGGAGCCGCTTCGTCAGCCGCATCCGCGGCCGGTGCACAGGAGCTGCACCCACTGCTGACGCCGCAGCAATCATCGGCCATGCCACAGCTCGCTTCGCCGCAGTCGTCCGCTCCGCAACAGCCATCGGTCACGCCGCAGCTCGCTTCGCCGCAGGAGTTGCAGCCCTTTTTACGGCTGAACAACTTGCTCAGCAGACCGCCGCAACGCTTCTTCTTGCAGCAGCTCGTGGCAACGCCACAGCTCGCCTCGCAGCAGTCGTCGGTGCCACCACAGCAGGCATCGGCGCCGCCGCAGCAGTCGTCGGTGCCGCCGCAGCAATCATCCGCTCCGCAGCAATCATCGGCCATGCCGCAGCTCGCTTCGCCACAAGAGTTGCAGCTCTTCTTGCAACTGAACAACTTGCTCAGGAAGCCGCCACGCTTCTTCTTGCAGCAGCTCGTGGCAACGCCACAACTCGCTTCACAACATGAGTCACCGTAGCAGTCGTCAGCGACGCCACACGATTTCTCACAACAACTTTGCTGCGCACAACTGTCGCAGCCGCAACCACCACTGAGCATGCTGTCCAACAGCCCAAACCCGTAGGTTTGCCCTGTCAAAACGATACTCACGATGAGTGCTCCCATCACCTTAGACTTCATTGAATCACGTCTCCTATTCGCTGGGGATAGACCCACCTGCTCAACTTGACTACATCCGGGTGCACGGTCGCGCCACACCTTCCCTGGTTCGGGTCGTGGTGACTTGGTATCGGCGATGGCCGAAAGGTGGGTGGGCGGCGGGCGGGAATGTGGACGTCCGGCAATGCCTCGCAAGGCAATACCGAATGGGATCAAGGTGGGACTTCGGTTGGTCTCCCCACGGTCAGGCGTTAACACCAGTCGAGACAATCCATGACTCGAAAAATTGGGCCGGTTCGTTAACGCACTCAACGGTAGTGAGTCGCAATGACACGTCGGTGTTTTGCATGCGACATCCCACGTATCGGTAATGTATGGAAGGCCCCTTGAGCAGTCCGATGCAATTTGCCCTAAGTGGTTGCAAACGACTATTAGGTAAACCCTGCGGCTCGCGAAGGAGTTTGGGGTATTGTCCATTGTAGGCTGAAATTTGCCGCCGATGCGTAGTAGCATGAGGCTCATTCTGGTACTATGTACGGATTGAGCAAGACAAACCACGCACCATTCCAAGCGATGGGAATTCCTGCCGCAAAGCTAACGCCTTCCGGAAACTTGTCTTAAACGGCATACTTTACCAGCCTGACATTCCCTTGCCTCGACCCCCATACGTTTCGGCCTCGCCCTATCTTCAAGAAGAAGCAGGTTCGGGGGGAGAAACAGGCTGAAGGGGGCAAGGTTTGTCTTTAACCAGATTTCAAAATCCATCACCACGCCATTTTTATAGCACCCTACAGCCTCCTAGTACCATGCAGCCTCCTAGTACCATGCAGCAAGATCCTTCCCAATCAATCGCCTCGATCCATCGGACCCACGAGCCTTTACGCGGTACTATCATTCCAAGACATCCTGACCTGAATAGATTTTATACCAGCCCAAAATTTTCAGCAGTCTCAATATCTTCTACCCGCTCCATGGGGGTTCTTTCCAGCTTCTCGGCCATCCTGTGCCTATTGATTGTTTTTCTACCATGGTTTCGTGGGCAATCGGTCATGGCTGCCAATGATGCCGTTCCAGACTCCCCGACTACAAATCAAACGACGGTTCCTTCGAAAATCGATCTGCTCGATTGGCCCATGTGGCGTGGCCCGCTTCAAGACCGCACCTCTGGGGAAACGGGACTTATCGAACGATGGGACCCCAAAGGGGGTGAGGGAAGCAATTTACTGTGGAAAAACACCGAACTGGGTGGTCGCAGTACCCCCATCGTGTTGCGTGGAAAGCTCTACACCATCGTGCGAGATCAGGCAGGAACTCCGAAAGAAGGAGCCAAAGTGGTCTGTGTCGACGCGGCCACGGGACAAAAAATTTGGCAGCATCGTTACAACATTTACTTGAGCGATGTACCCGACACGCGTGTTGGCTGGTCCTCCTGCACGGGCGATCCGGTGACTGGTCGGATTTATGTCCAAGCCGTATCGGGATACTTCTGTTGTCTCGAGGGAGACACCGGCAAGCTCGTCTGGTCACGCAGCTTGCATGAAGAATTTGGTCTGCTGAGCACCTATGGCGGACGCACCAGCGTACCCTTGGTGTTTGAAGATCTGGTCCTGGTCAGTGCCATTGTGATTGGCTGGGGCGATACGGCCCAATGGGGCTCCCTTGCCAAACCGGCCCACCGCTTCATGGCCTTTGACAAAGCTTCCGGCCAGTTGCGCTGGCTTCGTGGTACTCGAATAGGCCCGTATGACACGACCTACAGCACCCCCACCATTCGCAAACTGGGAGGCCAGGATGCCCTGGTTTTTGGTAGCGGCGATGGAGCCGTATGGGCCATGCAGCCACGCACCGGCATGCCTATCTGGAAATACCCATTTTCGCGTCGTGGTCTCAATGTTTCTCCCCTGATCGTGGACCAACGGATTTTTACTTCACACAGTGAGGAAAATCTGACCGGCAACTCGATGGGAGCCCTTGTCACCCTGGCTGGAACGCAGCCTGCGGGAGCCAAGAGCGTGGCTGCCCGAAACGAGGTTGCCGGGAAAGGGGATCCTGTCCCAATTGCCAAACCCCTATGGCAGCAGCTTAAGATTATGGCCGGCAAAAGTTCGCCCGTGATGGTCGACGGCCGGTTGTGGGTGGTCGACGATCGGGCCAAACTGCAAGTAATCGACCCTGAGACCGGCCGCCTGATTGCGAGTAAAAATCTGAGTACGGTCATGCGAAGTACCCCCCTGGTGGCGGATGGCAAGGTCTACCTGTGCACGAACAATGGGCTTTGGTATGTCCTGAAACCAACCGTCTCAGGTGTCGAGGTCGTGCAAAAATTGCGACTCAAGAATCAGAGTGCCGATGGCTCACCGATCGTCTCGCACGGTCGCATTTATTTGCCAACCTCCGAAGCCATTTACTGCCTGGGGTATGAAAATTCAGCAGGCAAGGCTCAACCGGCAACCGGCGCGGAGGCTCCTCTACCGGCACCTTCCGCTGCCCAGGAGGAAGATTCTCACTCTGGAGGAGATATTCTCAACGATCGCCAAGATGATCAGGTAGTCACTCAGTTACAAGTGGTTCCTTACGACGCCCTGATGGCACCTGGAGAGCAACTCACCTACTCCATCCGTTTGTATAACGCCAAGGGCCAATACCTGCGCACCGCGGTCCCTGATCGCGTGCGCTATCGAGTCGAAGGGGACATTGAAAAACCGGGGTCCATCACGACTGGCGGAACGTACACGGCTCCTCTCGGCAACCAGCATTTAGCGATCCGCGTGGTTTGTCGAATTGGCGATCTGGAAGGCTACGCGCGCCTGCGCATCGTGCCACCACTACCATGGCAATTCAATTTCAATACGGCTGAGGATGTCCCGTTGACCTGGATCGGCGGCCGAGTGCGCTACGCACTGCGTGAATTGGCTGGCGAACGGGTCGCCGTGAAACGGAGTGTGTTGCCCACGCCCCACAACCCGAAAAACAAGTTGGGGACCCGCAGCCGGCTCTGGATGGGCCCGACCGATTTGTCCAACTACACCATTCAAGCCGATGTTCGTCTTACGAAAACCGGCGGCAAGCTTCCCGACGTGGGGCTGATCAATAGTCGCTACACAATGACCTTGCGCGGCATGAACAAAAAACTCCGTCTGTACAGTTGGAGCCCCCATGACTACCGCACTTTCGTGGCGACCGATTTTGAACCTCAACCCGATGTCTGGTATACGATGAAATTCTCCGTGGAGCCTGAACCGGCGGCTGGAGAAAACCAACCAGCGATCGTACGCGGTAAAATTTGGCCACGCGATGAGCAAGAGCCAACCGCGTGGACCGCGGAAATGATCGATCACTCAGCCAATCTTTCCGGTAGCCCTGGCCTGTATGGGAATGCCCAGGAAGCCGAATTTTATATCGACAATATCCATGTTGTCTCAAACGAGGAAACATCGACGCCATGAATCGTCCCGCCCATTCGATTGCCACCGTTTGTGGGTTCGCCTTGGTCTGCGCCCTTTTGCTTGTCACGGGCTACGTACCTCGCAAGCTTCCTGCCGCGGAACGCTCAGCTCCTGCAACTGCTCCTGCCTCCTTGACCGACGCCACGGCCCAACCGCTAGCCACCGTCGATTGGCCTCAGTGGGGTGGTACCTCCATGCGCAACAATACCCCCGTGGGGTACCATATCCCCACGGAATGGGAAATCGGCGATTTTGATTTCCAGACCGGCCAATGGGATCCTGCCGAATCGCGTAATATTCGATGGGTCGCCAAACTGGGCTCACAATCGTATGGGAATGCGGTCGTGGCGGATGGGCGCATTTATGTCGGCACAAACAATAGCAGTGGCTGGCTCAAGCGATACCCGGCAAAAATTGATCTCGGCTGTTTACTCTGTTTCGACATCCACACAGGACAATTCCTGTGGCAGCACAGTAGCGAAAAACTTCCCTCCGGCAGGGTGCATGACTGGCCCCTACAGGGAATTTGTTGCGCACCTCTGGTCGAGGGAAACCGACTCTGGTTCGTGACCAGTCGCGGTGAAGTACGCTGCCTCGATACGGCCGGCTTTCGCGACAACGAGAACGATGGTCCCTACACTGAGGAATCGTCTACCAGCCAGGACGAAGCCGATGTCGTCTGGGTTTTTGACATGATGAAAGTCATGGGCACTTCGCAACACAATATGTGCAGTTGTTCGGTGACTTCAGCTGGCGAGCTGCTCTTTGTCAACAGTTCCAATGGCGTCGACGTCGAGCACAATTATATTCCGGCTCCCGAAGCACCCAGTTTCTTTGCCATGAACAAGCGTACGGGGAAAGTGGTCTGGACCGACCATTCACCAGGACTGAACATCCTGCACGGGCAATGGTCGAGTCCCTGCTATGCGGAAATTGGCGGGCAGCCACAGGTGATATTCCCTGGGGGTGACGGTTGGATCTACAGTTTTGACCCGCAAGGATCGGCGGATGGCAAAAGCCGCCTGCTGTGGAAATTCGATGCCAATCCGAAAACTTCCCGCTGGGAACTGGGTGGGCGGGGAACCCGCAATAATCTTATCGCAACTCCTGTAGTCTACCACGATCGCGTCTACGTGGCGGTAGGGCAAGATCCCGAACATGGAGAAGGAATCGGCCATCTATGGTGCATCGATCCGACTCGGCAGGGCGATATCAGTCCCGAACTGGTATTCAATGCCGCCAATCCCAATACGCCCATCGGCCCGAAACGGTTGCAGGCCGCCAATCCGAAACAGGGCGACTTGACGCGTCCCAATCCCAACTCGGGAGCCGTTTGGCACTACAGCCAGGTGGATCAAAACGGCGATGGTGAAGTCGATTTCGAAGAAACGATGCATCGCAGTTGCGGCACGGTCTCCATCCAGGACGACATTCTGTATATCGCCGATTTCAGCGGCTTACTCCATTGCCTGAACGCAACCACCGGAAAAGTCCACTGGACTTATGACATGCTTGCGGCCGCATGGGGCACTCCTTTGATTGTCGAAGGAAAAGTCTACCTGGGTGACGAGGATGGAGAAGTCGCCATTTTTCGCCACTCCGCCGATCCCGCTGTCGCCATGCGTGAGGAAAATGGAGAGCGCGTCCCCTACCATGGCGAACGCAACATGGGCAACAGCGTTTACAGCACCCCCATCGTCGCGGACAATGTGCTGTACATTTCCAACCGAACGCACTTGTTTGCCATCGCCCCCACGGGGTCACCGACGGATGAGCAGCGGGCAACGGGACCTTGAAGTCAACAAATCCAGGACTCGGAATCAGGAATCTCGCAATGATAATTTCGTCGTACCGCTAGTCTTCGCCTTCGTCTTCGTACTCATACTCATAATCCAACGCCGTATCGTCATCCTCGTCGTCCACGTATTCATACTCATCTTCCAGATCGCTTTCCAGCAGGTCGTCTTCTAGCGGATCGTCTTCGTCCGGTTCGTCCTCTTCCACTTCCTCCCATTGTTCTTCGTCGTCGTCGTCATCCTCGTCGTCGTCGAACTCTTCATCGTCGTCATCGTCGTCGTCGTCATCCTCGTCGTCATCTTCGTCGTCATCTTCGTCGTCGAACTCTTCATCGCCGTCCTCATCGTCCTCATCGTCCTCATCGTCCTCATACTCGTATTCGTATTCCTCCTCTTCCTCATCACCGTCTTCATATTCGTATTCGTATTCCTCCTCTTCCTCGCCGTCTTCGTAATCATCTTTGTGCTCTTCGGCAGCCATGAGCGTTAAGCCTGGAGGCCGTACTTCGAAAACCGACCATTTCGGGAACAAGGCATTCTTTGGATTCATGAGGACACTATCAATGGATTGCACGATGAATACTCCTGGATCAATCTACAGGTTCGGCACGAAAAAAATCGATTGGACTGCAAGCGGCTCCAAGTTCGCCATCTTCATGCTGCGCGACTCGCCACGGATACAACATGATTTCCATTTTGATCGATTGGGGGGAGATCTTCCAAGCGGCGAAGGCCAAAAACTCGCAAAAAACTCGTAGTTGTTCCATACAAAAAAGGACGGCCAAGATCCTCACTACGTCCGACAATACGCAATAAATCACGTTCCATCAACACCCGCAAAATTTCGCCACATTGGACACCACGAATTGCTTCAATTTCCGCTCGCACCACAGGCTGACGGTAAGCAACCACCGACAGCGTCTCCATTGCCGGAGCCGACAGTCGTAATTCGTCTGGCTGCCCATGCAGACGGCCCAGCCAATGAGCCAATTGCGGTCTGGTCAGTAATTGCAGCCCCCCCGCCACTTCCATCACTTGAATGGCACTTTCCCGCCGGTTGTAGCGATCTTGCAACCTCCGTACAAGCGCTCTCGCTTCGGTACCATCGGCCAAATTGGCCAATTTGGCCAGTTGTCTTGTTGGCAATGGCTGACGTGCGAGAAATAGTACTGCTTCCAAACGGGAAATTTTATTGGCACTCGATTCGAGTTTCCCATTCCAATCCGAGCCATGGCCAGATCTGAAAGATCGAACCCGAGGGCCACGAAAAAAGAATCCCGCGGCAGGGGAAAATGGGCTGAACCTGGGCGCCAACAAACCCCTATTGAGACACCCTGGCATGCCACCCTGATAGCGCAGAGCACTACTGGACAAACGGCTTCCTAGTTTGAGCTGCATACTACTCCTATCTTCCTCTTTTTCCAGGCCAATGGGTTACAGGCCACGCGATCGCGAGGCCCC
>JAJRWS010000422.1 GCA_024276705.1 Planctomycetota bacterium
CCCCACCCCACCCTGAGCGAAACCGTCGCCTTCGCCGGCGAAGTCCACCTCGGCTTCGCCACTGAAGTTTATCGACCAAAACGAAAATAGGCGAGCAAAGTAGACAGTTTTTCTCAGAAGACATACGACAAAATGACCGACTCGGAACTTATCAAACTCCTGGATGACCTCGAATCAGATCGCGTAGAGCGTAAAGAATCGATTTCAAATCCAGGGAAAATACGGCAAGCCGTTTGTGCCTTTGCCAACGATATGCCGAACCATGGCAAGCCGGGTGTGCTGTTTATCGGCGTGCGAGACGATGACAGTTGTGCTGATCTTGAAATCACGGATCAATTGTTGCAGACTCTGGCAGACATGCGTTCGGACGGTAACATTTTGCCGCTGCCAACCATGACTGTCCAAAAAAAGAATTTGAGGGACTGCGAAATCGCAGTTGTCGTCGTACAACCCTCGGACTTTCCACCAGTGCGACACAAAGGCCGAATAGAGATTCGAGTCGGTCCCCGGCAAGCCCTCGCCTCGGCCGACGAAGAGCGCCGCCTAAGCGAAAAACGCCAGGCCAAGGACCTTCCCTTCGACCTTCACCCCATTTCCAGTGCCACGATCTCCGATTTTATCCTCGATCTGTTCAAGCAATCGTATCTCCCCGCAGCAGTCGCTCCTGATATTTTAGAAAAAAACCAACGAACGATTGAACAACAACTTGCGTCCTTGAGGTTTACTTCCGTCGATCCGCTAAATATCCCCACCGTGGTCGGTTTGCTGACCATCGGCAAAACGCCTGCGGATTACATCCCTGGAGCTTATGTCCAGTTTTTGCGAATCGATGGCACTACGCTTGCAGACCCCATTCTCGACCAAGAAGAGTGCCATGGTCCACTGCCCGACCTGTTGTTGCAACTTGATAAAATCTTAAAAACGAATATTCGTATTGCCACAGATATCCAATCCCAATCGACCGAGCAACAAAGTCCTGACTATCCGATTTCAGCGCTTCAGCAGTTGGTCCGAAACGCTGTGATGCATCGCAACTACGAAACCTCGAACGCACCGATTCGCCTTACGTGGTTCCAAGACCGTATCGAGATCCACAATCCAGGTGGTCCGTACGGACAGGTTACACGTCAGAATTTCGGAACGCCTGGGATTACCGATTATCGCAATCCTAATGTTGCGGAATCAATGAAAACTTTAGGGTTTGTTCAGCGATTTGGCGCTGGACTAGAAATTGCTAGGCAGACGCTTGATGAGAATGGCAATCTCGCTCCAGATTTCGATATCCAGGATGGCTACATACTCGTCACGGTAAGGAGCAACCTATGACTGTTCCTGTGATTGCATTTTTCAACAACAAGGGCGGCGTCGGTAAGACTTCGTTGGTGTACCACGTCGCCTGGATGCTCAGCGAGCAAGGATACCGCATCTTGGCGGCAGACCTAGATCCCCAGGGGAATCTAACGGCTGCTTTCCTCGATGAAAACCGCTTAGAAGGCCTTTGGTCTGGAGATCAAAAGGAAGCTAAGACCATCTACCGTGCTATTCACCCCTTAAAAGACGGGACAGGAGACGTTGCCACGCCAAAATTAGAAAATATCGATGGTGATTTCACATTGTTTCCCGGCAATCTCGCGCTACTCCCCGGTGACATGGCACTGTCACAGTTTGAGGATGACTTATCTGACGCTTGGCCGAAGTGTCTGGATGAAGATTCACGGGCTTTTCGAGTCATGTCTGCCTTCTGGCGAGTTTTGCAAAACGGCGCAGACGAACATCAAGCCGATGCCATCTTGGTAGACCTAGGACCCAACCTAGGTGCCATCAATCGAGCCGCGCTCATCGGGTCTGATTATGTCGCTATCCCTTTGGGACCAGATATTTTTTCTCTCCAAGGATTACGCAACTTAGGGCCAACGCTTAAAAATTGGCGAAAAGGATGGCAAGATCGTTTGAAAAAGAATCCAAACACGGACTTGGAACTTCCGTTGGGGAGTATGAAACCGCTAGGATACATTGTGATGCAGCATTCGGTTCGGCACGATCGGCCAGTGAAGTCTTACGACAAATGGATTGCGCGTATTCCCGATACGTATCGAAAGTCTGTTCTAAATGAATCGACGGAGGGCGTGCCATTGGTCGCCGACGATCCTCATTGTTTTGCATTGGTAAAGCACTACCGAAGCTTAATGGCGATGGCTCAAGAGGCTCACAAGCCGCTTTTTCTGCTGAAATCCGCAGATGGGGCACTCGGAGCACATACCTACGCAGTAAAATCGGCCTACGACGATTTCAAAAAGCTTTCTTTAGAGATCGTGAAACGCGCAAACGTAAAAAAAAACAACCCTTAACATAAAATCCCACAAAACAATCCGAAGGACGATCTTCCAGGATCGAATCCAACATGGCCAATACCGACGCCGTCACGCCGAAATCACCTATCCCCAACGATGCCGATCCGATCGAAACTGCCGAATGGCTCGAATCGCTTGACTACGTCCTCCAAAGCAAAGGGCCCGAACGGGTTCAGCAACTGCTCGCTGC
>JAJRWS010000423.1 GCA_024276705.1 Planctomycetota bacterium
AATAACTTCCCCATTTCAAGTTGGGTATTTTGGCTTCTCTTCGTACTCGTACTCAGCGAAGCGGTACTCGTACTCGACGGCCGTAGGATACTCGCCATGCGACTCGAGTACGAGTACCGCCGCAAGCGGCTGAGTACGAGTGCGAAGGTGCATTATCAGAACGCTACGATTTACCGAAGTTTTTTTCTTGAACGTTCCCTACAGAAAACCGGATAGTTATTTATCGGCCAAGCCTAAAGGGCTTTTGGCGACCTGGTCGCGAGATGGAGACGCATGAAACAACGGGTGCTGATCAGTCTGGTTTTCGTTCTTGTCGGCGGCTGTGCGCATGGTCCGTTTCGGGTTGTCATGGATGGCGACCTCACGACCCACACCCCGACCGAGCATACCGCGTCCCGTTTAACCAGTTGGACGCTCCCCGGAACGTCCGCGGACGGCCCCGCGGTCGCGGTCATCGATATCGACGGTTTGCTGGTGAACCAAAACATGAGCGGCTTCGGCTCACTGGGGGAAAACCCGGTGGCCCTTTTCCGTGAGAAGCTCGAAGCGGCCGCCGCTAACCCGGAAATTCAGGCCGTCGTTTTGCGCATTCACAGTCCCGGGGGAGGAGTGACGGCGACCGATATCATGCGCCGCGACCTGGTAGCATTCAAACGGATACGCGGCGTGCCGGTCGTTGCCTGTTTGCTGGATGTGGCCGCTGGCGGTGCCTATTACATTGCCACTGCGGCCGATACCATCATCGCCCATCCCACCACGATCACCGGCGGTATCGGAGTCATCCTCAATCTCTACAACATGGAAGATGCGCTGGGCCAGTACAATGTCGTGCCGATTCCGGTCAAAGCGGGTGCGAAGATCGACATGGCGACTCCCGTCCGCACGATGGAAAAAGCCGAGCGGGACCTGCTGGAACAGATTGCCCGTGAGTTCCACCAGCGTTTCCAGCAGGCAGTGCGGCAGGCACGACCCCAGCTCACGGCCACGGCGGATGCTTTCGATGGCCGCGTGTTGACCGCGAGCCAGGCTCAACAGATGGGCCTGGTCGATGGAATCGGCTACCTGGATGACGCGTTGCAGGCTGCCCGTGCGCTGTCAAGCTGCCAGCCGCTCGGCCGGGTGGTCATGTTCCGCCGTTCCAACGACCGCGCCTACACGCATTACGACACCACGCCGAACGTTCCGCTGCAGAATTCTCTGCTGCCCCTGAACGTGCCCGGCCTGGACCGCAGCGCGCTGCCTACCTTCCTCTATCTCTGGCAAGCCGATCCGAGTTACGTGACTCGCGGCGGGGCGCGGTAGGGGCGCGAATGTTTCGATAGGCCACTTTTGCCTTCCGTGGGCCCGGGCGGTTCGTCTGGTTTGGTTGCCAGCAAGCAGGGTGAGTAGTAATATGTCAGTGGATATATAGTTTTGAATAAGATCGCGTCGCGTATCGGATCTATCAGACAGCCTATTGGTTCCTGTTGCGTAGTTCGACCATGCTGATTTTTCATCCGTCAACGATGTTGTTTCCCACACATGGGCCGCGAACCCTGGGAGCTTTCGTCGTGTTGGCGGCTTGCTGCTCCCATGGTATCGCTTGCGGACAAGAGAGCCTGATGGAAGGGCCTTCGCAATTGAAGCCGGCAGACAATCGATCTTGTGTCTTTGCCGGTTGCGATGCCAGTTTCCCCTATGCATCCGCAACGATTTCACGGGACGAGCAAGGGCGTAGTCCATGGCGCGTCCACTGGACGCTTGTCGCAAAGCGAAGGATTCTTGCGCGAGGCAGTAGCAAAACCATCTTTTCGGGAGATCACGATGCGCCGCTTTATGTCGTCTCCATTCCGATGCCGCCCCTGCGCGAGTCTGTCGTGATGGCCATCGCATTGCAAATGACTTGGACAGCGGGAGGGCGAACCTACCAGCATCGTCGTCCGCTGACTATTTATTCTCCGGATCCGTTTACGACACGGAAAGCGTTTCTGCAACATGCGAAGATCAACCTTTTCGATCCCGTGGGCAAGACAGCCAGGATACTGGATGCCCATGGAATCCCCTACAAGCGGCTCATCAGCCTCCATAGGATCGATCAGGCGGTGGAAGGAATCGTCCTCGTCGGTGAAGAAATTTCCTTCCGACGGCAAAAACATCTCGCGGAAGCACTCCTGAAAACCGTACAGCGGGGCGTGCCGGTGCTCTGCCTGGCACCCACCGAAGGCGACTTCCCCCTTGCGATCGATGAGAAATCCCCACTCCTTTTTCCCTCACGGCTTGTGTTTGCGAGTGAAGAGATTGTGCGACGCTACGATCAACGATTCGACCGGATTCCCAGTGCGTCACGATGGGTGTTGCGATCTCGTCGTGAACAGATGGTACTCAGCGTTATTCAGAGCGAAAATGATTGGCGAAGCGAAAGCAACTGGCCTTGGGTAACCATGGTGTTTCCCGCGCAAAAGCCGGATGTTCCCAGCGGTCGACTGATCCTGTGCAACCTGGGAATGATCCGTTCGTGGAAGACGAACCCCGTACCCAGGTATTTCTTTATCCATTTGCTAAAAGAGTTGGTTGCGAACACCACCGATACGGAGAGAACAAAATGAGCTTGCAATATCGAATTGGCGTCCGGTTGGCGATCGGCCTGGCCATCACGATACATTCCCTTGCGTGCCTGGCTCAACAGGCGGTTGCGCCACCACGCGATCGGGATGAAACCCAAGAGTTGCGGTTGGTCGAATATCCTATTGCGATTCTTTCCTTCCGCGAGCGTGGAAAGGAAGTCGAGGGCATGGGCGCTCAAGTGGCCAATTTGGTGTTCGCCCGGTTGGTGGTGGACCCTTCGCTATGGCTTGTGGATCGTGAGGATCTCGACAAAACTTTCGCGGAGGCCGAACTCAACCTTTCAGGGCTTGTGGATCGCAAGCAGGCGATTGCCATCGGCCAGTTGACCGGCGCACAGATCATTGTCACGGGTTCCATTTTTCAAATCGATAACACCATCCATGTCGTGGCGAAGATCATCGGTACGGAAACAAGTCGTGTCCTGGGCACGTCGGCCAAGGGCATCGTGGGAGATGGTGTTGACAGCCTGGCAACCCGGCTGGGGACCGAAGTGATTCGGACGATCAAGACGCGGGCCGATTCGTTGGTGGCCCGACGGGTCGACCAGGCGGACCGAATCGCGGCCTTGAAAAAGGCACTCGGCGACGCCAAGCGGCCCACCGTATGCATTTCCGTCGAAGAGAATCATGTGGGGCAGGCGCTCATCGATCCTGCTCCGGAAACGGAATTGATGCTTTATTGCACGGAAACCGGTTTTACCGTGATCGATCCCGGGCAGGGAGGTTTACGGCAAGCCGACTATCTCATCGAGGGCGAGAGAATGAGCGAATACGCCAGTCGGCATGGCAATCTCATTTCCGTCAAAGCGCGTCTTGAAGTGAAGGCGGTCGATCGTAAAACGGGCAAAGTCGTGGCCATCGATCGTCAAACGCGTGTCGCGGTGGATCTGGTCGAACAGATTGCTTGCAAGCAGGCACTTCAAGAGGCGGCTGCGGATATCGCCAAGCGGTTGCTGCCCAAGTTGATCCTTCCCAAAGCCAGGTAGCGGATGTCACTCCCCAGGACACGGATCCGTAAAGCGACCATCGCGTTACTGCGGTACGCCCCGATTCTTGCGATTGGCGGCGCGGCATGGTCGGAAGAACAACCGCGGCATGAGCCTGTTCTCCACGCAACGCAGGAATGGCCGGCGGCTTCCATGCAGGAGAAACAAGCAAGAGGGAGTCAAGGAGACTCGCATCTCGCCGTTTCCCCGGTTTCGTTTTTCCTCCGTGACGGAAATGATCGGCGATACCCTTTGAGCGGTTTGGGCATCCAATCTGCGGGATCGGACATGGATGTCGTCTGGGGGTTTTCCAGGTGGCACGGTTATGGCACACGCGTCGTTTGCTTGATGCACCAACCTGGGAAATTGCAGCCGATTTTCGAGACCGACAACAAACATGATTTCTGCAATGCGTGTTTCGATGGAAAATACGTCTGGTTGCCGATACGTGGTCGGGATTCTCGCGTCTTGATCATCGACCCTCGTGATGGGGAAATCATCACGTTGACTCGTCACCAGGGATTACCCCGGCTGTGGAAACCTCCGTATATTGTCGCCATCGAGTCCGGGCGTGTTCTGCTCGCTGGAAATTTCAGGGAGCCGGAAGGAGATTCTGCCTGCTTGATGGAGATCGACGCGAGAGACCGGTCCTCCCTCAAGGTCCGATACCTGCGCCCATCGCTTTCCCGCAATGGATTGCGCGGGCATGTTGGACCCAAGAGCCCCGGCCGACCGTCGGTTTTTTCTCCCCATGCCATTCTGCCTTTACGGGAGCCCGAGGGAACGGTCCGGAAAATCATTCTCGGATGCTCGGCGCCGGGGAATCTTCTGCTCGACTTGGAAACGTGCCAGGGAACGATTTTCGCTTCCCGTGTTCCCTCCTCCGTTGGAAATGGCGACTTGGTGGAATTTCAGGGAGCCCTCTATTGGACGGCCCGCAAACAATTGTGGCGTCTGGGGGCGGGCGACCTCGAGGAAAGCACAAGTATTGCCAGCCTGCCGGAAAAAGGCCGCATCGCCTTTGACAAGACGGGGCGAATCTATCTTTTTGGCAAACAGATTTGGACGGCGGCCAATGTCTTCGCTCGCTTCGAGCTGGTCGACTCCGACATGGAGATCCGTGGTAAAGCATTCTTGCATCGCTTGTTACGAAGCGCCCATTATGGCTTGCTGCTGCACACCAGCGATGGCAGTCGATGGAGGACCTACCAGATTTCCCTCGAACCCGCATTGGACAAACCGTGAACGCCTGCTGGAAAGCACTTTGTATATTGCTCTGCACGGCCGTGGTTGGAATCCGCGGCGATCTAGCTCCAGCGGGCCAGGCCGCGCCGACTTCAACGTGGGCGATTGTCTCTTCCAGGGAACTGCAAAGTACGGGCTTGCCGGATCTGGTCTTCTTACGGCTTGCGGCACTCGAGGAGATTGAACTTGTGGAGCGAGATGCCTACCAAGCAGTTTTGGATGAGTCCGAGCTGGTTGCGATGAGCGGTGCGGGAGCTGTTGGAAAACGCATCCAAATCGGCCAACGTGTTGCCGCCGACGTGCTGATGATTCTGGATATGGTGCGGGCCCGGTCATTCGATTGGGATACCCAGTATGCCGAAGGGAAGAGAGGAGTAGCGAGGGATTTGCCCTCGCGCGAGCGTCGGTATGTTCGTGTCGTCTTTTGCGACGCACGTTCCGGTGCCCGTTTGTCCACGCAAAGTGTCGATCTCGAGGACCGATCAGCAACCGACGTGGCTGGTGAAATCCAAGCCTGCGCAAAAATCGCACAAAAGAAATTTGCGGGTGGCCTCCGGTATGTGATTGGGGTTAGCCCCTTCGTCTCACAAGACTTGACGCACGAATATGATATTTATCAGGAATCGCTCTCCGGCCTGACGGAAAGCGTCTTCATGGCCATGCCGCGGGTGGCCGTGATTGAGCAGGAAGAGGCGGAAGTTCTATGGAGTGAAATTGCGGACAAGGAGGATTCCAATCCACGCCGCGCGGTGCCGATCCTGGTGACGGGCCAATTCAAGGTCGATCGACCGCGTGACGGGAAAAGCCCCCATTTTACGCTCCATATGCTTGGCCGATTCTCGGATGGAACGACCCGGGAAGCAACGGCACGGGCCGTTCCGATTGAGGAACTACCGAAATGCGTGGCACGTCTCGCGCGACGGTTGCTCCAGGAATTGCCACGGATCGCCGATTCAAGCATCGAACCAGTGGCCCAGTTTCAATGGCTCACACGACAGGCAAACTTGTTCTCGCGTATCGGCACGTGGAAACCGGCCCTCGGATTGAGAAGAGCCGCGCTGCTGATCGCCCCGGAGGACGTTCCGATGCGCATGCAGCTGATCGGTGATGAGCGCATGCTCCTCAGGGAAATGTCGCTATCGCGAAATCAGCAAAAAGGATGGCCTGGGCCTGTCGGGAGTCTGGGGCGGGCGGAACGATTGATTGCGATTTATAACGATCAGCTTCAAAACGAGGAGTTCTTGATCCGGAACCGACGCATCGACAAGGATCGAGCTTTACGCCTTTTCCTCGGCCGCGGCTACCTGCGATCCCAGAGTGGTGTCAGGAAAACAGAGATTCAAAAGAACCCAAAAGTGCGGGCCCTCCTTTCGGAAACCGAACAGCGACGCAAACAGTATCTCTTGAAGATCGCGAGTTCCTTATTTCGCCTCCCGGACTCCGAAAAGAGTTCGGAAGGGGTCCAGAAGGCCGGCAGGATGGCGGATCTGCAGAGTGTTCTCCTTCTCCAGATCTTGGACCGGATCGATTACCAAACACCCACGCTATCCGATCTGGATTTCCTGCGGAAATTATGGATTCATGAGATCCCTGACACGTTGGGCTTTCCAGGCGTACTCCGCTGGGCCTGCCGGCAGTTCTTTCCCGAAGTGGAAAAGTTCGAGAATAAATTACGGTACCATCATCTCATTTACAAACAGCAGAGCCTTACTCCCGAGCAATGGGCACACTTCCTCGAAGGGCTGTCCCATGTTGACCACCGAACGGCCCGAATCTCGGCAAGTAGGGAGCTTCTCCTATGGAAGTGGTACTGGGTCGATCAAAATACGAGTGCCGACAGCATCGCTTCGATTTCCGACATGGCAAATTCCATCGCCGCCGAAATCGGTGATTATCCGGTTCGGAGCAACCGAGGGAGGTTTTACTTAGAGAGCGGTGGGGGAGACCTGCGGCCCCTTCTGGAGAAAATAAAGTGGCAGATCCATCGCCTCTCGGTCATGCCGGATCCGTATGGCCCACGGCGCAAACTCGACGTAGCGCCCGCCAGGCCGCGTCCACGGTTGGCATCGGGAGTGAAAAGGGAACCACCGCCCCTGAGATTTCGATGGGAAAAACTCGAATTTCATCTCGACCTGCCCATCACCGATGATGCCTTGCCTCGAAATGTGCAGCCTTCCATTCTCCAATCAAGCCGCTTCTGCAATGGAAAATGCTGCGAACCTGCCACCTTGCATTGGCTCGCCTGTGGAGACCGGTTGGATGTCGCATGGATGCCGTTCGCTCTCCATTTTATGCGCGCGCCTGGGAAGCTTGAGAGGCTGCGATTTCCAGTAGCTCACGATGTGGTCATCGATGATGTTCGCTGGGACGGGCGGCAACTCTGGGTGGCGACGTTGGCAAGCGGAATTTGGGTGTTCGATGCCGACCTTCGGGTGAGTCGACATATTTCAGCCCGTGACGGACTCCCACCCAGCGAACATGCCATCCGAGTGCTGCCGATCGAAGGTGGGCGCGCCTGCGCGGCAGGTTCGTTAGGCCCCCACTTTCGCGGTTGGTGTGCCATGATCGACTTCCCGGAGGGCAAGACCCGCGTCGATGTTTTTCATGAAGCGAAAAAGGTCGATACGGGTCGCGGGATAGGAAAGGCTACGCGAAACGATCGCGAGAACGACATCCATCGAACCTTCGTCCCATTCTTATTGATGCGATTACCGGAGACGGCCGTCCCCAACGGCGGACACCACGAATGGCTCTGCGTGGGTCGTGCCATTGGGGGGGCGTCGCAAGCAGGGAGCCCTCTCTTGATCGATCCCCAGGATCTTTCCGTCACGACGGCCTCCGAATTGGGCGCGTACCATGACAATCTTAAGCCCCGACTCCTGCGCGAGGACCAGTTCTTTCATTTCGGGGGAAGGCTGTATCCTATTACCGAATACAAGCAACTTTTTCGGACGGTCGCGCACAAGAATCGGCCACTTTTTCCAGATTATAGGAGAATGGGGAGAGGGCAGGGCTACCTGAGATTGGGAAATCGAATCGTCGTGCCCACGTTTCCCTACTGGCACGCTCTCGACCTCCAGACGGGTGATCTCGAGGATCTCAGGATCGCGAAACCGAGGTTCTTTTTTGAAACACCTACCTTTGCCCGTTCGGCCCACTATGGCATCGTCGCTTGGGGACTCAACGGCCGCCAGTTCATGAAAGTCGAGATCGAGGATCCACCCGCGAGGCAAGCTTCGGAGCGATCCGTCCCAACGAATCGCGGCAAAGAGGGACAAACACCCGCGAAACCGGACCATGCGTTCAATACACTGCGCATGGACCTGGCCGTGATTCCCACGGATCAAAAAATAGAGCACATTCGCCAGCGAATTCGAGAGCTTTGGGATCGGGGCCATACGCTCCCACCCGATGCACCGGTCTATTATACGCGCGGCATCGCCATGTTCGACGGCTGGCTGTCAGCCGTCGGCGCATGGTCCATGTATCTTGATCCGCCGATCAAGCAGGAAGGGTACGCATTCCACATCCATCGTGGGCGTGTGGTTCGTGTGGTTTCTCTTGATCGCAAGGGTTCCAACATGAAGATATGGTACAACGCAGCCGGGGCCCCGCAGCTCTCCGTAAGCGAATTCATCGATCGAAAAACGGGGAGGTACATTCCAATCCGCTACCGATGGGGAATCTACGAGGACCGGGGCATGCTTGGGAAAATCATTCACTTCGACCGCCATTTGGCGCTCGACCGCATCGTTGTCTTGAAGCACGCTGACAACTACCAATATGTCGTCAAGACCAAGTACTCCGGTACGGGAAAACCCGGCAGGCAGGAAGTGGTGAAATATCCGCTCGATGCGGAGGGTAGGCCGATCCTTCCAGGGCAAGATCGAGCAATCGCTTATTCGTTTCGACTGGAAGAAATTAAGACGCCGACTCGCATTGGGCTGAAACCTTACTATCCGCTTCCCTCCGTTCCGCAGTAGTGGGGGGAGTGCCGCGCGGAAAGGCCCGGTCGGCTTCCGGGTGCGTTGCGGACGGATGCTAGCGTTTCGAACGGGCCTCTTCCGATTTCTTAAGGCGGCGGCGGAACTTGCGGACGCTCTCCTGGATCAACAGGGGCATCTTCGCCCGGAGCAGATTGCTGCCCGTGAACCACTCCCTGGGCTCATGGAAAACGACGTGGCATTCAACGAAAAGGGCCCTTTCGGGATCGGTCAGCCGGGTGATTTTTCCATAGCCGCCGTAACCCCGGTAGGTCTGGACAGGGCCCAGTTTTTTGCGGCCCAGATCGTCCGACTCGATCGCTTGCCAGCCACCCTGAAGTTTGTCGTCCGCGGCGAATTGTTCGTCCAGCTCCCACGCCATGAGCAACGACTGCTCGGTGCGTGCATACGCGACGTGGCAGGTGCCGGCAACACGCACGCGTTCCAGCAGCGGAAGCGCGCCGTGGATGAACTTTTCCCGCAAGCCAGCCGTCTCCTGCACGATGATTCCGTTGCGGGCCAGCTCCGCAACGCCAAGTTCCTTGCCTTTTCCTCCGCTGGTATTCTTTTGGGTTTCGGGCTGAAGGAATTCCCTGACCAACTGCTCTTCCGGCAAGGCTTCAAGGCTGCCATGAGCCACGAACCAGAGGTCGACGGAGTGGCCGATCCGGCCGCCTTGCGCATCCTTCAAGGAATGGATCTGCAGCGTGAACGGGGCAACCACCGAGTCGCGGGTAAAACGGTCCCAGCCATGGTGGCCGGCCACGCGCGTGACAATGCGGTGTTGCGCGTCGCGATCGAGTCCGTCGGCAAGCGTTGGCGCCGGCAGCGGCTCCGTCCGGTTGTCTCCCAGGGGAACCCCCTCCACGATCAGATGTCGCAGGATCGGGTTTTGCGGCAAGTCGGCCTGGCCCGAGGCGTTCGCCGATGCGGCGAAGAGAAGGGCAATGAGCAGAGCGTGGAAATTCATGGAACGACTCAGACTTCATCCCGGGCGATCGGTCCTCGTCCCAGGTCCAGCACGATCGATGAAAAGCGGATTTGAAAAAACTGATTAAAGGTGATGTCGCCCTCGTGTTAATAGCTTACGCTGAAATACTCCGGAATACGACGCCTGCCTCCATTTTGGTAAGGTAGTGTGTCAAAAGGGCTGCCTAAGCTTCCAAAAAGGAGGCAGGCGTCCTTTACCAGGCGTCCTTTACCAATAGAATAGGAAAGCGAGGAAGCGAGCGATGGCCAAGTACGAGCAAGTAAGCCCACCGAAAATAGCCTGATTTGAGCAACGGCTCCTATCAGGGCAGGGCTGTGGTAGGCAACGCGAACGGGCCGCCGCAAATCCCGGACCAATGTCTAGCGAACCCTGTCATGCGCCCCCCACCGAATTATGAGAAGGTCCTCTTGAATTAGTGTGTGTCCCCAATTGCTCAACTGGATGGCGGCGAATTCCAAGGATCAATTGATGGTTGTGCTCAACCAGTCAGTCCGGATAAATCAAAATCGCGCAAGAAAAAGCGAACGCCCGCCGTGGATGCGTACGACGATTTTGGCATCGCCTCTGGCAATTCCGTACTGAAGAGTGAAGCAGACAAAGGCTCATCGGAGACAATAGTGGCACATCAGGGCGCTGCAATCACAATGTCTGCCACGTTCTTGGTCCGAAACCCTGGGTAGGAAAAGGTGCCACCGACGCTGCCATCGGCTTGAGCATCGTTATATTCGAGCCTAAAACCAACCATGCTACCTGGTTGCAAGGAAAAGTCCCGTGAATCCCCACTAGAGAGCGGATGCTGGATTTCGAAGTGATTCAACCTCTCCGATCTGCTTGCGACAGCGACCCCATCCTCAGACCCCCCTCCCTCTCCGTCGGAACTCAGACGCTTGGTCGAGTTATTTGCCGGGGAAAGGAACATATCACGAAACTGAGGTGAGCCAGCACTGACAATGAGGGCGTCCTCCCCGTGCTCAAACATAACCCCGTCATGGTCGTTGTCGAAGTCTATTCGAAAGCTGTCTCCCCTAGGTAACCACTTAGCAGTGGTGCTAAACTCATCGTCATTGATAGTGATCCCCAGATACAGATTGGTTTTGTCGTTCATAACACGCAGTGTGACGGTGAATACTGGAGTGGAATTGGGGCCAATCATGTCAATCGTACGCAACGCCGCGCCGCTCCACTCTGCCGGATTGACCACTCCGTCCATGGTTGCTGTGCCAAACCCCGAAAGTGGAATATCAATGGAGGCTGTGCCCACCGCTTGGTGATGATCTTCAATGGCAGTGGCTTTGATAACATCGGGGTATCGTGCGGATACCGACCCAGCAGTGAATAGACCGTGGGCGTCGATGCTACCCGCAGCGTCTGCCTCCCAAGCAACTTCAATGCCTTCGATATCGTTGCCGAAACTGTCATAAGACCTGGTCTGGAACGGATGCTGCTGCCCCACAAATACCTTGGCATTGCTCGGCGAGACAGTAACGTGGTCTAGTGGCCCAGGCTTGACGGTGACCTTGGAGGAAGCGTTTTTCGTGATCGTGTCCTGAGTGGCTTCGACCATTACCGCATCCGTGTAGATGCCCGCCTTTGTCCCTGCGGTAAATATGCCCTGGCTGTCCACCTGCCCCGCTTGTTTGAGCGAGCGGAACGTGAAGCTGAGGCCCGAGATGGGGTTGTCAAACTGGTCCAGGGCTTCCGCTGAAAAGGCGTGGTCTTCCCGTGGTGTCAATGTGACTTGCATGGTATCCAGCACTAGCCTGCTTAGTGGGCCAGGTTCCACCGTGACTATCTGGGTTACTTCGCTGGTCTCTAGGGGCTCCGCCTGTTCAATGGCTGTAAGAGTAACTGTATAGGTGCCAGCTTTGGTGTAAATGTGAGACGGTGCCTGCTCTGTGCTTTCAGTACCGTCGCCGAAGTTCCATCGATATGCCTCGGCATGTTCCGAGAGGTTGGTAAAGTGCACCGTCAACGGAGCCTGGCCTGTGCTCTCGCTCAGTGTGAACTCTGGTGGCCTGGCACAGCCGGTAACCAAGGAGGTGGATGCCAGCAATATCGCCACGATCAGGTACGTCTTCATCGCGTCCTCCAAAACTAGAGTGATCGTCTACCATAACTGTTTAGCGTTCAATCTTGCAGTTCGGTAACGACTTCCGGGGCTTTTCCACGCTCTCGTCGGTGACTTCAGTGTTGATGAGGCTCAGCGACTGTAAGTTTGTCAACCCTTTCAGATGTTCCAGCCCGACAACCGAATCCGTTCAATATGTCCTTGCGCGCATTCTTGCTTCTTGCCTCTGCCATTGCAATTGCCGGGGACCACTAATAAACGCTACGCTAGACCTTCAACGAGACCGCACCCGCCGGTCGATCCGCGTAGCGCTGGCGGATCGGGTCGACTACTTCCGCGAGGAATTCGTCGACTTGCTCGGCGCTGCGGCCGGTCAGTTTCGTGGCGTCGACCGCGGCTGCCAGGTCGATTCCGGCAAACGCATCGTCGGCCGTCAGACGCTCGAGCAGATCGTTGGGCCGGCCCTGCTGTTTCACTTCGTCGGCCGCAGCCTGGCTATGCGTGCGGATGCGCTCGTGCAAATCCTGGCGGTCGCCGCCGGCGGCGACCGCTGCCATGAGGATATTTTCGGTCGCCATGAAGGGGAGTTCCTCGCGCAGGCCGCGGGCGATCACTTTGGGGTAGACGACCAGGCCCGAGGCGACGTTGTGGTAGAGGAGTAGCACCGCGTCGATCGCCAGGAAGGCTTGTGGCAGGACCAGTCGCCGGTTGGCGCTGTCGTCGAGCGTCCGTTCCAGCCACTGGGTGGCCAGTGTGGCTGCGGGACTCGACTGCAGACTCAGGACGAACCGGGCCAGGCTGCAGATTCGCTCCGAACGCATCGGGTTGCGTTTGTAAGCCATCGCCGAGGAGCCGATTTGCTGTTTTTCAAACGGTTCTTCCAGCTCCTTGCGATGCGCCAAAATCCGCAGATCGGTCGCCCCTTTGTGGGACGAAGCGGCGATGCCGGCCAGGACATCGAGGGCTTGAGCATCGATTTTGCGCGGGTAGGTTTGGCCGGTGACTGCGTAGGTGGTGTTGAAATTCATCTTTTCCGCTACCAGACGCTGCAACCGGCGGACCTTGGTATGATCGCCGTCGAAAAGTTGCAAAAAGCTGGCTTGGGTGCCGGTGGTCCCTTGGGTGCTGCGGGCACGCAAGGAGTTCAGGCGGTGCTCCAGTTCCTCCAGATCGAGTACCAGATCGTAGGCCCACAGGCAGGCCCGGCGGCCGACGGTTGTCGGTTGGGCCGGTTGCAAGTGGGTGAAGCCGAGAGTCGGCAAATCGCGATATTTTACCGCAAAAGTGGCCAGGGCGTCGATCACATCGACAACTCGCGCACGAATCAGTTCCAACGCTTAGCGCAGCAACAGCAGATCCGTATTATCGGTGACAAAGCAACTGGTTGCGCCCAGGTGGATGATCGGCCGGGCGGTCGGGCACTGGTCGCCGTAGGTATGCACGTGGGCCATCACGTCGTGCCGCAACTGGCGTTCGTACCTGGCGGCCACGGTAAAATCGATGTCGTTGACACTCGTCTTGAGCTGGGCGATTTGCTCCCCGGTGATGGCCAGGCCAAGTTCCGCTTCCGCCTCGGCCAGGGCGACCCAAAGCCGCCGCCAGGTGGCGTGTTTGCGCTGGGCACTCCAGAGTTGGCACATCTCGGGCGAAGCGTAACGGGTGATCAGCGGGTTTTCGTAGGTATTGTGGGACATGGGGGAGGGTTCAGGTGTCAGGTGTCAGGTTTCAGGTTTCAGGTTTCAGGTGTCAGAAGTCAGAAGTCAGAAGTGCAAGGGCCCACTCAAAAAGAAAGCTAACAAAGACGTTTGCCTACCTGCAAGTCCTCTCTTCTTTCCCTGAGCCCTGAACCCAGGGTTTTTTACTAGCACCATCAAAACTATCGGGATCG
>JAJRWS010000019.1 GCA_024276705.1 Planctomycetota bacterium
ATCGGCAGTATACAAGCTTGGGGACAGCGTGACAAGCAATTGGAAGCACCCAGCCACGGAAGTGGCCCGTCATTCTGCAAGAGCGGACACCTGGCCCTATCGCCCAGCAACGGCTGAAGGGCCTCCCGCCAGGGCTACTTGTAGTCCGATGTCGTAGAAGATCATTCGCTACAATCAGGCTGACTTACGGAGCAAATTCGGACAATATTCCGCTCTCCGCTCTCCGCTCTCCGCTCTTCCCGTCACCGCCGATATTCCACGCCAAATTGCAGGCCATGGTAGAATGTGGTGCTGTTGTTCAGGCCGCTGGCGAAAAATGCGTCCAGACCCTGGCCGATGCCATCGACCAGCATGGCCTGATAACCGGCCCGCAAGGCAACGCATCGATGAATGCGCACCAGCCCCGTCACGCCGACTTCACCCAGAAAAGCCACATTGGTAAAATCGCCCCGTACCCGGGTATCGACCGTGGTGACCTGTTGTGAAAACTCGTTGACGTCGGGAGTACTCAGATCATCTCCCGTAATGATTGTGGTCCTGGTCCTCGACACATTGTCCCGGCGGAACAGATTGCTGTAAACGCCCGCATTGGCGAACGCTTCAAGCGTAAACCATTTTTTCAATTGCCACCGATCTCGGCGAGCTCCCAACTGAAAGCCAATCAGGCGATTCTTCAGCAAATACTCGACCCCTGAGTCGACGTAGGCAACCGATGCCGCGGGCGGATCGGCGGGAACAGGAATCGGCTTGTCAGCGGTCGTGTAATCGCTGAAATTTTCTTGAATCTCCACATACCGAAAACCGGCAAAGGGCTTCCACGGGCGGTTCACCTTCCGCAGAAAATTAATCTCCACCGAATTGAGCGACGTTTCGTATTCAAACCGGCGTGACGCGTCAACCTGGGGAAAGAGGGCCGTGGCATCCCAGGAATAGACCCCTTCATAGCCAACCTGCAAGCCAAAATTTGCGTAGTTGTAACCGGTGACAAAAATGCGTGCGCCCGGAGCCTGGTCAAATTGCGTCAACAGCGAGGGGTCGCTACCTACGGCTGCCAGAATAGGCCCCCAATCCGTATCCTCGCGAAATAGCATCAGTCCATCGGCCTCGACGGCCCACTTCGGACCGACACACCACTGGTCGCATTCCCCCGGACCTTCAATCCAGGGAAAGACGGCCGTATTGCAACCACAGCGGTTGTAAGGGAAGCTACTGCCGCCACCACAGCTTTGACAGCCCGAACCTCCTCCGGTCCCGGGCACGAATTCCGCTGCAAGATGACCTGACGAGACATGTCCTGATGGGACTGGTTCAATTCCTGTCCCCTGGTAAACACCTCCCACCTTGGCCGAATCGTGCTGGGTCGAATCGTGGTGAGACACCAATTCTGTTTTTTCATCGGGGGCAATCTGGAATGCACGAAACACTCCATGCTCGGCCGGCAGAATCGAGGAAATCCCAGCTTCGCCCTCGCCCGGGGAAGATTTTGCAACGCTCGGGGAAAACGGAGGCACCCTGTACGTTCCGGCAGGGCTATTCGTGCTGTCGCTGGCCCACGAGTTTCCTCGGAGGATTCCCATGCATGCAAGCAACGCAACGATCAGAATAACAGGTCGCATCATGGTAACGAAAGATTCTGGGGAAAAAGGGGGATACCTGGCAGGCCTGGAATGGAGTTCGGCCGAAGAATCTATCGACTACGGAGAACCCATACCACAAGCTAAGACCTCCCTAAACGCAAAAACTTCCCATTCCACCCAGGCTAACAATTCGCACCTTGCAATGGAGCTCTTGCAAGCACTTGATAGGTGGGACCGCTGCGCTGCAGATAGCTGGCCTGTACCGTCACTTCCTCGACCAGCATGGATTCGCCTGTAAAATCCGCCAATTCGGTCAATCGTTCCACCAAGCGTTGCCGGCCCGCCCCCCCACGTCCCACCCGGCCAAGGGTCAGATGAGGCACGAACGGCCGTCGTTCGCCACGAAAGCCTAAATCGCTCAGAGCCTTTTCGCCGGCTGATTGCAATCGACACAAGGCGTCGCCCCCCTCTCCCGCTCCCAGCCAAAGCGTACGTGGTCGCGCAACTGCGGGAAACGCACCGATTCCGTGTGCAACCAGCGGAAAGGGAGCATGGCCCCGGACTGCACTTGCCACTCGACGGCAGACTTGAGCCAGTTCGTCATCGTCGAGATCACCTAAAAACTGCAAAGTCCAATGCAAAGCGTCCTGGGCAACCCATTTGACATCCGCGCGGAAGGAACTCAAGCGGTCGATAGCTTCCAGCGCACGAACCTGCATGGCATGGGAAGCTTGAACGGCAATAAAAGTACGAGTCTTAGCCAAGTCAGAAACTCAACATCTTCCGGTAATCCTCAAATCGCCGCTCGATATCATCGCGGGTGATCTGCTGCATGCGTTCCAGACCGAAACCTTCCACGTTGAAACTCGCAGTCAGAATGCCGTAGGCCATGGCCGTTTTCAGTGTTCGTGGTTCAAAATTATCCTGTTCCGCCAGATATCCCATCATGCCGCCGGCAAATGTATCCCCCGCTCCTGTAGGATCGACCACCTGCTCGGTCGGATAGGCGGGCAACACATACGTCTCATGCTCACCGAAAAACATGGCTCCATGCTCGCCCTTTTTGATCACGACAAAACGAGGCCCCATTTCACGCACTCGGTGGCCAGCCAAAGCCAGGTTTTCAGTCTCCGCCAGCAGTTTCGCCTCACTGTCATTGAGCACAAGCCCATCAAGCTGCGTGAGCAGTCGATCCAAATCTTCCCGTTCGTTGTGAATCCACAGGTCCATCGTATCGGCCACGGCCAATCGCCGCCCCGGCACTTGCTCCAGTACTTTCATCTGAACCGCGGGCACTCCATTGGCTAGAAATACGTATTTGGCACGACGGTATGCTTCTGGCAATTCCGGATCGAACTGGCCAAAAACGTTCAACTGCACATCGAGCGTCTCCCGGTCGTTCATATTCGGTTCGTATCGACCGGTCCAAGTAAATGTCTTGCCCCCCTCCACGACCTGCAAGCCCGACGTATCGATGCCGCGTGCTTGCAACAGCTTCGTATGGGCCGCAGGCCAATCGTCACCCACAACTCCCACCAGACGGACGCCGGTAAAAAAGCTGGCCGCGTAGGAAAAATGAGTGGCCGATCCACCGAGCATGTCATCACGACGCTCGGTTGGAGTTACAACACTGTCTATGGCTACCGATCCGACAACAACTAATGGCATGATGGGGCTGGGGGCTGGGGTAGAGGCAATGCTGTTGAATTAGTCGCAACTTGTTGCCTTATTGAAGGTTAGATTCGTGAATATCGATTAATGAACAAGGACTCTCGAATAATGAAGTGAAGAATTTGCGGCAAGCATAACGGGCCGTTCTTGTTTTCCTTCGGCATTCATTACTCCTTGTTCGGTATTCGATATTCCGAAGCACATCAGGCGGGCCCGCTAGTATCGCCGGATGTTACAGATACGAAAAGCGTGACGATTCATTGAACGATATTGGGACTGGAGGCTGGCCGACTCGCCACTCAAGGCAACCAACTTAGCAGACCCGGCCCTGGTCAGGCTAGCCTTTCTGCCGAAACTCCGAACCCTGACACTCGATCCCAACCCGAGCGTGTAGGGGCAACCTGGCATCGATAGCGAGTTCCGATCCCGATCCCGATCCCGATCCCGAGTCCTGAACCCCGAACCCTTTTTCCCTGTCACCTGTCACCTGTCACCTGACACCCTTTTCACCTTACTCTGCGACTTGCTCTCCCTGCTCATAAATTTTCGAGGCGGGACCGACGATCCGCGGATCGGGCTGACCCAGGACCGATTCATCTTTGTCGGGGTAATCCAGATGGTAGAGAAAATGACGCATGCAGTTGATCCGCGCCCGTTTTTTATCATCCGATTTGATCACCGTCCAGGGCGAGTCGGCCGTGTCGGTGTAAAAGAACATGGCCTCCTTGGCTTTCGTGTAGTCGTTCCACCGCCCCAAGGATTCCATGTCGACCGGGCTAAGCTTCCACTGCTTCAGCGGATCCTGCTTGCGCGACTGAAACCGGCGCAACTGCTCGCAACGGCTCACCGAAAACCAGTACTTGAACAATTTCAAGCCACTGTTGACCAGCATGCGTTCCAACGAAGGCGCCTGGCGTAAAAATTCCAGGTACTCCCTGGAGGTACAAAATCCCATCACCAGCTCGACTCCCGGCCGGTTGTACCAGGAACGATCGAAGAAGACCAATTCCCCTTTCGTGGGAAACTGCTGGATGTAACGCTGAAAATACCACTGACCACGTTCCGATTCGGTCGGCTTCTCCAACGCCACCACATGCGCGGCCCGGGGATTCAAGTGTTCCATGAACCGTTTGATCGTGCCCCCCTTGCCGGCCGCATCGCGGCCTTCAAATAACGAGACAATCCGCTGCCCGGTCTGCTTCACCCACTTTTGCACCTTTAGGAGCTCCGCTTGCAACTCACTCTTGAGCTGGTCATACTCCGCCCGCGGCATCCTCTCGTCGTACGGATAGTACCCATTCGCAAACCCTATCTTGAGCGACTCCGCATTGGTCATGACCTTCTTGGAATTCATAAACTTGACCGGATCCCTCAGGTCGAGACGTTTCTTGCCTTTGCCTCCTTGGGCATCACCATTTTTTCCAGAGCCGTCTCCGGCGGAGTCATCATCCACCAAAACTGTCTGAACGGCCACATCCGTTCCACCCGACGAGAAAAAATCGGCCATCGCCGGCGCCACGTACTCAGTCGCCGGCGCTGATTTTTTGCTTTTGCCCGACTTGGAGGATTTTGTTTTCTGCTCTGCCATCACGAACCCCTTGAAACTCGCCAATTCATGGTTTTTGTACCTGCTTCTTCAGTATACCGCATAACTGGGGATTGGGGGGTGGGAACTGGGGGCTGGGGCAGCCACTTAAATTGAACGAAAACCCGAAATACTGAACCCTGGACCCTGAATTTACCCGCAAACTGACTCCTTTGTTCTAACCCTGGACGTTTTGGGGCAACCTGGCATGGAGGGATCAGGCTTAAATCCTCATTCCGCAATCCGCAATCCGCATTCCGCAATCTCTACCTCCCCCCTGCCCTCTTCACCTTGGCCCATGTGTCGCGCAACGTCGCGGTACGGTTGAACACGGGTTTGCCCGGAGCCGAATCCACCGGATCGACGAAAAAATAACCGTTGCGTTCAAATTGAAAGTGGCTTTCGGCGGAGGCCTCGGCAAGATTCGGCTCGAGCTTGGCGCCGGCAAGTATTTCCAAAGAGTCCGGATTGAGATTGTCCAGAAAGGTCCTCTACCCGTCCGCCCCTGCATCGAGATTTTCCTTGCTGAACAAATAGTCGTAGAGTCGCACTTCGGCCGTCACGGCCTGGGCGGCGCTGACCCAGTGAATGGTCCCTTTCACTTTGCGGCCATCGGCCGCATTGCCTCCCTTGGTCTCGGGATCGTACCTGCAACGCAGCTCAACCACGTTACCCTCGGCGTCTTTCCTGACGCCGGTGCAGGTGACGAAATAGGCATAGCGAAGCCGCACTTCACGGCCCACGGACAACCGGAAGAATTTTTTCGGCGCATCCTCCATGAAGTCGGACTGTTCGATGTAGAGCACTCGAGAAAACGGCACCTGGCGTGTCCCCATTTCCGGATGCTGTGGATGATTGGCCGCTTCGAGTTGTTCGACCTGGCCCTCCGGGTAGTTCTCAATCGTCACTTTGAGTGGCCGTAACACACCCATCCTGCGAGGCGCGTGCTCGTTGAGATCTTCGCGTAATGCGTCCTCAAGCCAGACCATATCGATGGTGCTGTCTGCCTTAGCCACGCCAATGCGATCACAAAAGGCCCGAATGGCGTTCGACGTGTACCCACGGCGACGCAACCCGCGGATTGTCAGCATCCGCGGATCGTCCCAACCGGTCACATGGCTCTCATCGACCAGTTGCAGCAACTTGCGTTTGCTCATCACCGTATAAGTGATGTTGAGGCGAGCAAACTCGATTTGCTGAGGGTGCGCCAACCCCGGATTTAAAGCTCCGAGCTTCTCCAGATACCAATGGTAGAGTGGGCGGTGATTCTCGAATTCCAAAGTGCATATCGAGTGGGTAATCCCCTCAATCGAATCGCTCTGGCCGTGCGTAAAATCGTAAGATGGATAGATGCA
>JAJRWS010000424.1 GCA_024276705.1 Planctomycetota bacterium
AATATCGAACGATCCTAACTTTCAATAAAGCGGCATTGACCCTAAGCCTGAACCCTGCGGCCATCGGCAAAGAGCGCAACTTTTCATTGGGCCCAAAGCATCCATCTTAAATCATAAATTCCCTGCCCCAGTCCCCGCACTGCCATGGCGGCTCAACCGCAAGACTCACCGACTAGCCCTCCCACGCCATCCCAGCCAGCATCCCCTCGAGTGATGTCAACGGGCCTGACTGTAGCCACCGTGCTATTACTCCTCCACCTGTTCTGTCTGGCCATTGGCGTTGCCAGTAACGTGGGTCCCCATTCGCCATTCCGAATGGCGCTGCGAAAAGTTCCACTTGTAACGCGGTACCTGCAATTACTGGGGATGGACCAGGGATACGATATTCCACTCGTCCAAGCCCCTCCGGAAGAAGGGGTTTATCAGTTATTGCTGACCGGACCGCCTGACTCCGTGGTTCTCCGATTGCCGGATGCTTCGATCCAACCTCGGATTCGCCGTGGCCGCTATGAGAATCTGGCGTTGGAAATTGCCGATTTGGCAATGTTGTACGAAGGCGACCCGCATCACCAAACGTTACTGGCTGAGGGTGTCGGGAAATGTCTGCTGAACGAATTCGGGCTACCCGCGGGCACCTATGGCCTGCAGGTACAGCGGCAATCGCCGCAGCGTCTGGAAGATGTTCTGCAAGGGTTGGCCCGCGGAGCCCCCAGCACCGTGGTTGGCATGAGTCTGCTAGAGAGCCAGACCGGTGAGTTGCAGATTGCCCTGCATGAACAAGCGAATCTAACCGCCATGGTACGGGGCGAGGACCAATCGAAAAAAAACAGTAGTTCCAAGGATGGCCGATGAAGCCGACCCGGACAAAGTGCTAGCAATTAAAAACGCGGGTCCCGGGCGGCTTATCGCCCTAGTGCACAAAGGGCGAAGTGGCAAGTTGAAAGTACTGAAAATGGGAAAGCAGAACCGGGTCACACCACCCACCACGCCGCCAACGAGCAAACCGTGATTTCAACAATCCAACAGTACACCACGGGGCTTACCACCGCCATCGAACAAGAGTGGAAGCGTTTCTGGTTTACACCCTCAGGGCCAGAAAGGCTTGGCTGGATGCGCCTGTTCGTGGGATTCATCGGACTCTACACATTGGCCACCTATGGACTCGATTTGCACCGGATGCTTGGCCCCGAGGGCATATTGCCCGTTGAAACCCTACGCACCTTGTATGGCAACAATTGGTCGTACTTGAACTTTGTGCCCAGCGAATATCTGGTCACAGTCCATTGGCTTGGCATGATCCTGGTCGGATTATTCACCTTGGGAGTGGGGGTCCGCTGGCCATCGATCGGTGCCGCCGTGGTGCTACTCGCGTATTTCCAGCGTGGGCCGGTATTTACAGGTCAGGCGGAAGCCGTACTGTCGATGCTTGTGGTCTATCTGTGTGTAGGCCGCTCGGGAGAATCCCTGTCGGTCCGATCGCTATTGCAACGGGCAGCTCCTGCCGGCAAACGCTGCGTGAGCAACACCGTGGCCCTACGGCTCATCCAGATTCATCTTGCCGTAATCTGCTTGATGATGGGATTTGCCCAGTTAACCATGGATGTCTGGTGGACGGGGGAAGCCATCTGGCTTCTGGCGGATCGACCTGGTGGGCCTCTGGTCGATTTCACCTGGATCACCCGGCATCCGCAATGGATCGGAGCTTGGAGCCATCTGGTGACGGTTTACTTGCTGGTCTTCCCTGTATTGATCTGGAACCGCCTGGCGCGTCCCTTGCTACTGATCGCCGGTCTCCTTGTATGGCTCTCCCTGGCTGTGGTAAGTGGTCAGTTGATGCTTTGCCTGACCATGCTGGTCGCCTTGCTGGCATTCGTGCCTGCAGGGGGCAGAGAATAGGGGGCAGGGAATTTATGATTTATGATTTATGGATTTCGGTGAGCTAACTTGGGCGAAAATCCAAAGCGACAGCTGCGCTGTCGAACTCCATAATATGGAGTGCTGCGGCGCAGCCGTAGCTTTGGATTTTTTACCCATTCCAAACGTCGGGCTCCTGCCCAGCAATGGAAGCCAAAGGAGCTCCTGGCTGACTCGGGCAACAAGTTGCTCGCAGCTGGCCATCGTTCGCTTCCTAGCTTTCCAGGCCTTCCTATTGAGATGGGCATTCGACGATCTGCATTGTAATTCACCCCCCATTTGGAGACCGCACCAGTTTCCGAATGCAACCCCTGTCCGAACCTGGTCTGTCCTGCACCCAGCTCTTGGCCGCAAATCGCAGGCCATCTTCTCTCAATACACCTTGAGACGTACAATCAGTAGTTCCAAGCAGTGGCCGATGAAGCCGACCCGTCGGGCGTGCTAGCAGCTAAAAACGTCGGTTTCCGCACCGGCTTATCGGCCTGTCTCGCGTAGGGCTGAGTGACAATTTGGAAGTACTGACAATGGTGAACTCCCTGGCATTGCTTCGATTCCTGCTGATCGTAGTTTTCGGTCTCCACGGCTTGCCCACAGCCGGCCAGGAGCCCGACGCTGCCACAGCCGCTGAGCAGGGTTCCTTGACTGCCGCATCCGCTGAGCAGGGCTCCTTGACTGCCGCATCCGCTGAGCAGGGCTCCTTGACTGCCGCATCCGCTGAGCAGGGAACGCAGCAAGAATCGCTCGATCGGGCGGCCCTCATCCAGGTCCGCCTGCCGCTGGTGGGAAGTGCCGATCAGGCAATTCGTCATTCGATCGAGCGTGTATGCGACCACTTGCTCACCGCAGCCAGCGGACGCAACGACCTGCGGCGCCCCATCTTGGTACTCCAGTTAGTGCCACCCCCCCACCAGGCCGGTGCGAGCGAAGGCACGCAGTTTGAACGAGCCTTTGCTCTGGCTCGTTACCTGTGCAGCAGCGAGCTGGCCGGGGTCCGAAAAATTGCCTTTGTTCCTCAGACGGTACGAGGTCACGGCACGTTGCTCGCCATGGCATGTGAAGAGTTGATCATGGCAGCCGATGCCGAAATCGGCGAGGCCGGGATCAACGAACAAAAAGCCGGAACGATTCGCCAAACGGTCGTTGCCGCTTACCGGGAAATTGCCGAGGCGCGCAGGACCATCCCGACGGCGTTGGCCGTGGGAATGGTTGACCCGCAAGTCGAAGTTTTACAGATTGAGACGGAAGAGGGAATCCATTTTATCTTGCAAAGCGAGCGCGAGGAATTTTCCAACAGCCATGAAATCATTGACCAGCAAGTGCTCGTTCCTCGAGGTAAACTGGCACTTTTCACGGGACGTGAAGGCCGCCAGTTCGGCTTTGTCAAACGACTGGCTGCCGACCTTACCACCGTGGCACAAGGGCTGGGTGTGCCGATCGCTTCGTTGTCGGCGGACCAATCGCTGCAGACCGACTGGAACCCCATCTTGATGGACCTCGCTGGCCCTATCACTCGGCAGCGGGCCAGCCAATTCGCCACCCTTGTCAGTAACGAACTGGACCGACACGGGGTCAATTGGATTGGTCTGCGAATCGACAGCACGGGCGGCGACCTGGAGGCCTGCTTGCAGATCGCTTCGCTCCTGGCCCGTCTCGACCCCAATTCCGTACGAACCGTGGCCTACGTACCTGCCGAAGCTGCTGGCGGGGCTGCCGTCATCGCACTCGCCTGTGACCAATTGGTCATGCACCCCGATGCGCGACTGCTGGCCACCGCTCCACCGCGCCCTGGTCCCGTTCGTGGCAAACCTGATGGGGCTGGCGACATGGCAACGGTAGACGCGGCTCGGACAGCCATTCGCGATGCGGTAGCGCCTCGAGTTCGTCGCGATTGGTCTTTGCCCGTGGCGATGATTGACCCCCGCCTGGAGGTGTTCCAATACCGCAATAAGACCACCGGTAGCCAGCGATTGTTTTCCAGCGAAGAGGTCGCCGAGCAGGAAGATGCGGACCAGTGGCTGCGTGGCACTCCTCTTCAGGATGCCGGGAAACCCCTGGTACTCAAAGGCAAGCGGGCCGGGGAATTGGGAGTTGCCGGAGAGGTGGTTGAAAGTTTCGAGCAGTGGCTCGGCCTGTATGGTTTCACAAAACCGCCCCGGCAGGTGGAACCCAACTGGGCACTCGACCTGGTGGAAGCATTGGCGTCGCCGGCATTTGCTGGCCTGTTGTTGATGGCCGGTTTCTCAGGCATCTACCTGGAGCTGCGCTCGCCAGGTATCGGCCTGGGCGCCTTCATCGCAGCCGTGGCTTTTTTGCTGTTCTTCTGGAGCAAAGGCCTGCACGGCACGGCAGACTGGCTGGAAGTACTCCTGTTTATTGGCGGAGTATCCTTTATTTTACTGGAGATCTTCGTTCTACCCGGATTCGGCATTTTCGGCTTGGGAGGCGGCGCGCTGGTGATTGCTTCCCTGGTCCTGGCCAGCCAGACATTTGTCTTGCCCGGGAGTGAAAGCCAGATGGAAGAATTACGCACTTCGCTCGCGGTGGTGGCGGCAGCCTGCATCGGCGTGATCATGATTGCCATGACGGCCCGCCACTACCTGCCGCATGCGCCGTTGCTCAATCGCATGGTCCTGGCACCTCTGCCAGACGAACAACGCGAGGCCTTGGACCTGAGCGAAAGGGTGGCCGACTACACCTACATGATCGGTGCTACTGGTACGGCCCAAACCGACCTGCTGCCTACCGGCAAGGCACGGATCGATCACGAGCTGATCGATGTGATCGCCGAATCGGAACCCCTGGATCGAGGCACACCGCTGGTGGTCGTCTCGGTTCAGGCCAATCGTGTGGTCGTGCGCGCGTCTACAGCAACATGAATATCCGCGGGGAGACATCGGCTGATGAATTTCATGGACCCCATTGTCTGGGCGATCGTGCTGATAGTGATCGGTTGCGCGTTGGTGGTATTGGAGGTCTTCATTCCATCCGGCGGTCTGATTAGCTTCCTGGCCACTTTGGCCCTGCTGGGAGGTCTTGTCATGGCATTCCGACAGAATGCGGCAGCCGGCATGGGCCTGCTGGTCCTCACCGTGATTGCCGTGCCGACCGCAGTGGGCCTGGCGTTCAAATACTGGCCACGAACGCCGATGGGCAAGGCGTTTCTGGGCGAATTGGCTCAAGAAGGAGACCTGGTACCCGAAGATCCACGGCGTGAGCTGGTCGGCCGGGTAGGAATTGCAAAATCGAAGATGTTGCCCAGTGGGGCGATCCAGATTGACGGGAAAACGATCGACGCCATCAGCCAAGGGATGGCCATAGAACCGGGGCAAACCGTGCTGGTGGTCGAGGTTAAGGGTAATCGGGTCATGGTTCGTCCGGCCGACGAAGAGGAGACGCACCGCGCTGCCATCGTATCGGACGATTTGCTCTCCAAGCCGATCGAAGAACTCGGCCTGGAGTCGCTGGAAGACCCGCTAGGGTGAAACGAAATGCGGATTGCGAATTGCGGATTGCGGAATTTCACCGGGACATCTACGAAGTTTGGGGGCAGAATTATGGAAAACAGGGGGTAGGTTTGGAGGGATGCCCCCCAATGAACTACAAACACCGTTACGGGTTTCACAGACACTTGTCATCCTGAACCGAGTAGTACGAAGAGAAGGATCTCGTGCTGAAGGGGCGTAGCCACTAAATTCGATGATTGGACGATAAGGAACAGAATCCACGACAAATCATCCTCTTCCCATTGAAACCAACTGCCAATGATAATTGGCAAATAATTATTGGCCGTTGACAGATTTTCGTACCCTATCTTGCCAATTGGGCTGCCCGGCCTTACAACTCAGGATGACCATAAACTTTACGGCAGCAGCCTGCCCTGCTCCGTTTTCCAGCTCATCGGCCCTTTATCAGCAGATGAACGGCTGGGCTGTGGGGCGGGGGCGGTTGCCCAATGGTACTTACTTTGTCAATTCCAACCACTGAGCTAGCCTCGGGTATTTCAGGGTTTACATTGTCCCGAAGGCACCCGAGGCTAGCGCCTACGGCTCAAAGTAAGTACCATTGGGCGTTCCCCGCAGACCGTAGATTCCCTTCACTGGAGAAAGCATGATGATGGTGCTTCTGCCCGGGCCGCTGGCGGCCAGCCCACTTTTCGCCGCACCCTTATTTAAGCAAGGAACCTTCTGGGCCGTACTCTTCTTTGCGGCGATTGTTTTTGCCCTAGTCTTTTTTGCCGTATTTGCCCGCTACGCCCGGATGTGGATCCAGTCGTTGATGACCGGTGCCGGTATTGGCTTGTTCGATTTGTTGCGGATGACATTTCGCAAAGTCAGCCCGGCCCTGATTCTTCGCAGTAAAATCATGGCCGTGCAATCCGGCCTGGATGAGACCGAAGGATTGACGACCAAAGCTCTGGAAGCTCATTACCTGGCTGGCGGGAATGTGCCCTTGGTGATTCGGGCCATGATCGCCGCCCGCAAAGCAAAAATTGTCCATCTGACGTTTAAGCAGGCTTGCGCTATCGACTTGGCCGGACGCGACATTTTGGCTGCCGTGCAAACCAGCGTCTACCCCCGGGTTATTGACTGTCCAGCCCGCGAGTCCAAACGCACCTCACTCGACGCGATCGCCAAGGACGGCATTCAGCTCAAAGTGAAAGCACGCGTGACCGTACGGGCCAATCTCGATCAGTTGATTGGAGGGGCAACCGAAGAGACCATCGTCGCCCGAGTCGGTGAAGGCATCGTCAGTGCGATCGGCTCCGCCGTCAGCCACAAAAATGTGCTGGAAAATCCCGACAACATCACCAAAACGGTGCTTGCCAAGCGACTCGATTCGCAGACGGCGTTTGAAATCGTTTCGATCGATATCGCCGACATCGATGTGGGAGATAACATTGGCGCCCGCTTGCAGGCCGATCAGGCCGAAGCCGATACCCGGGTAGCTCGTGCCCAGGCGGAAGGCCGGCGGGCGATGGCCGTTTCGCAGGAGCAAGAATATATCGCCGAAATCGCCGAAAACCAAGCGACGCTGGTAGAAGCGGAAGCGGAAATCCCCCTCGCGATGGCCTCGGCATTCGACACACGCAAACTGGGAATTCTAGACTACTACAAACTGAAAAACGTCCAGGCCGATACAGAAATGCGCGAAGCCATTGCCGGCACGGGCGGGACAAAGAGACGATGACCATGTTGCTTTCCAGCCAACTTTTTTCCCTTGCCGCCCTGGACGATATTTTAAATGTCCTGCTGCCGGTTATTTTCATGGTCCTGTGGGCCGTGGGACAACTGCTGTCGGCAAAAAAACGCGGGAAGCGACCCGCTGGGCGACCTGTTCGACCGGGGGTGCCTCCGGGCCAACAAGCCGGAGCCGGCGGTCAGGGCGGGGAGAAACCGGCTGGTCGCCTGGAAGCGGCCTTGCGTAAGGAAGTGGAGGAATTTCTCCAACGGGCTCAGGGGAAACCGGTTCGAGATCCGCCACCTCGGCAGCCGGAACGGCCGCGGCAAGAACGGTCAAGAAAAAAGCGACCTGCATCGGGGCGAGAGACGGCCCCATTGCCCCCAAACAAAGACCGAATGGCCGATGTCGGCCACAAGTCGCTTCCCTCCCAGGTTGCCAGGCGACGCCCAAGCCCTGCCACGCTCACGACGAGGCCCTCCACCATCGCCTTAACCTCCGATGCCGTCCGCGGAGCCTCCCAGCCGGTCGCTTCCATCCGCAGCCAGAGCGTGGCCGCACATGTGGCGGCCCATATCGACCGTGGCAGGCAAGCGATTGACCAGCAAGTTGATCGCCTGGCTGATTCCCTGGAGCAGACCGATGAACGGGCACAACAGCGTATCGAGCGAAAATTTGAACACCAGCTGGGCCAACTGCAGCACCAGGATAAGGCTGCTGTCGAGCAAAAATCGAATATAGCCAATGAAATCGCCGAACTGCTCCGCAGTCCCGAAGGGGTACGCCAAATGGTGATTGCCAAAGAAATTTTTGACCGGCCCTATCAGTAGGAAGTTGGGGGCTGGAGGCTGGAAAAAAGGACCGTTTGGGCCTCGGACTCTGGCTATCGGGGCGGGGGAGATCTCCTCAAAAGTAGCATTCGGCCTTATAATCAGCCCATTGGGTTTCCGTTGCGAAGGTGGCTGAAATATCCGGGCTAGCCGTTAGGAACCGACTATTTACTGAAAAACTGCACAGAGTGCTCATTTTACCCGGTCGGGAAGTTTGACACCTTTTTCTCACCCTGATTATACTGGCCCTAGAGGATGGAGATCTTGTTCCTTACCTGACGCTGGATCTGGCACTTGCCCCGGAGGCTCTGCCACAGGCGACTGGCCAAGGCTCGAGATGGCTGTCTCGGATCGCCGAGACAGGGCAGCGGATGCCTTCCCCGCAGTTCTCAAGGAAACGATTCGATGAATCTGCTTGGCAAAATATTTGTCGTGTTTATCGTGCTGACCAGCTTCGGGCTGATGCTGCTGTCAATGGTCGTCTATGCCACACACAAAAACTGGATGGAAGAGGCCACAAGCGTAAAAAAAAGCTTGTCCGAAGCACGGACCGAGCACAATCAACTACAAAACCAGTATCAGGATCTGGAAAGCCGGCTTACCGCGGAGCTGGAAGCGGCCCAGCAGGAAGTTCGCAAACTGGAAAGCGAGCGAGTCGCCTTGCAGGACCAAAACAGGTCCATTCAGAAAGATCTGGATCAGTTGAAGCAGGACCGTCGCAAAGCGACTGCCATGGTTGCGTCGACCGAGGAAAGCAATGTTGGTTTGATGAAGGAAGTCACCAATATGCGAAAAGAGATGCGTGATACCCAGCAAGCACGCGACCAGGCGTTTGCCACAACGCTCACGACCACGAGCAATTTGCACGAAAAACAGAACCAATTGGCCTCAGCCGTGGAACGGATGAAACAGTTGGTGCAACAAATGGGCAAACAGGCATCCTTGCTGAAACGCAATGGCATCGACCCCAACCTCGATCCTGATGCCGTGACGCCCCATGTTCGCGGCATCGTGAATGCGACCCACCGTTCTGCGGGCTCTCAATTGATCGAAATTTCCATTGGTGCTGACGATGGCCTGAGGCCAGGTCACACGGTGGAAGTCTTCCGTGGCGATCGTTATCTGGGCCGGGCCGAGATACTGAAAACAGAACCGGACCGGGCCGTTGCCCGGATTATTCGCCGCTTCCAAAAAGGACAGATCCAGGAGGGCGACGATGTCGCAACCAAGCTTCGAATCGGCTAGCGCACCCACGGTGCTGAAAAAGAAATCGGCGTTGAACATCTACACCGTGCTGTTGATCATCGCCCTGGTTTCACTGCTCCTTGGCTGCATCTTCCTGTGGCTCGAAATCGGCGAGTATGGTGGATTCGGGGCGGTGAAGGGACGTGTCGGCGCGGTCAGTCGGCCGATCTCGGTCGAGGCCCTGGCCGGATCCGTCCAACTCCTGCCCGCGGATGCCTGGTACTCGGCAACGAGAGATCCTTCAGTCGCTTAGGCTCCCGCAGGATGGGAATGTGTGATGTGAGATGGTTGATTGATGATCTCAAGGATGGATCCTCGTGCAGTTCAGCAATCATCGATCACACTTCAAACATCTGATTGAAGCATGCATGCCTAAACGCCCATTTCCGGAGGCGCGCTTCGCTGGCCCAGCTCGCGGTCCATGTCGAGCAGGGAAGACGGGTCCGCCTGGACCATTTTCAGCTTGTGAACAATCTCGCGAGCTGACTTTTCTTCTTCGACCTGTTCGGTAATAAACCATTCTAATTCCACCAAGGCCGCGAACGCTTTTTCTTGAAACGCCAGTTCGTAGAGCTTATCAATCTGGCCGGTCACTCGTTGTTCCTGGGCCAGCGATTTTTCAAAGACGTCCACCAGCGACTCGTAAGTGGTTTCGGGCTGCTCGATCGTGCGAAATGTCACCCGACAATGGCGAGCCAACAGGAAGTCTTTCAGCCGCAATGCATGGGCCTGTTCTTCCTGGCTTTGAATGCGCAGCCACTGTGCGCTACCAACGAACTGCTCGTATTCACACCAGGCGGACATGGAAAGGTAGCTGTACGAAGAGAATAATTCGTTGTTGATTTGGTCGTTGATAGCGTTTTGCATCACCTGGCTGAGCATCGGCAGGTATCCTCGGAGGGGGGTATGACTGAAATAAGAGATAAGGATCGTTCGAGAAATAATTGTCCGATGTCCCCTCGCCCCTTTGGGGAGAGGGCCACGGTGAGGGGCCTGGAAACATGCCAGTTATTTCTCGAACGATCCTAAGCTGGATTGTAAGGTTTTACGGCCCATTGTCCATTGGCCGGAATTTTCCATGGATCAATGGGGTTCTGACGAATACTCGGTCTTGCCAAATTTTGGTGGATGAAGCCGTCCTGGCCGGAGGTTTTCTCAGAGTCAACAACCGTCAACAACCACCGGCAAAGCCGGGGTTTTTCTCGGGGAAATAACCCCGGGCAGCGGCCAGGCTCGTTGAACTCGCCTGGCCACGGTGAGGGACGGTAAATTCTTATCTGCCGCTCGCTTTACGCTCGAGGGCAGGCCATAATAGATCGTTCGGCCGACCCGTGTCGGCCGAACGCCGGAGTTGCCTGGCCGGCCCGTCGAACCTCCGTTGGAGCCGACCCGGCCGCGTCCTCTCGTGACGTCGTGTCACTCGCGGGCGGTTCAACTCCGGCGATGGACGGCTTGCATGCGGATTGACAGGCACACCCCATCGCCACTCCCATTTCTCACGGCTCATACGGCGGCACCGATGGACGCAGGGCAGATTCTTGTCAAACATGGGCTGCTATCCACCGAACAGTTGGCCGAAGTGTCGCGTGCCAGCCAATCGAGCGAGCGCATCGACCGAATCGCCGTGGCCCGAGGCTTGCTTCGAGAAGTAGATGCCCTACAGGCCATGGGGGCCGAGTTGGGGCTGGCGACCATCGATTTGGAAACGGCCGAAATCGATCCCCAGTTGCTTGCCCAGTTCCCACAGAAGCTAATCCACCGACATGCGATCTTTCCTGTGGGCCGCCGCAATGGCTCGCTGCTCATCGCCACCTCCGATCCGCTCGATCTTTACCCCATGGACGAGGCGAGTGCCGCCATGGATTGTCCGGTGGTACCGCTGCTGGCCACGCGTCAGGAAATTACCAGTTGCACCACGGAGCACCTGGGGGTCGGGAGCGAAACCATCGAGGGCCTCCTGGCTCAACGAGAAGAAGATGAGCTGGAGCTTCTGAGCGGCATCCCAACCGATGGCTCGGAACTGGGCGAAGAGTTCCAGGAAGCATCGGTCGTTCGACTCGTCAACGAGATCCTGATCGGCGCAGTCGATGCCCGCGCCAGCGATGTCCATATCGAATCGCAAGGATCGGGCATTAAAATTCGTTACCGCATCGACGGACAATTGCACCCCCAGCCCATGCCGCCGGAAATTCATCAATTTCAATCGGCCATCATCAGCCGACTGAAGATCATGGCCCGGCTCAATATCGCCGAAAAGCGGCTCCCCCAGGATGGACGCATCAAGTTACGGGTCCACAACCGGGAGGTCGACGTGCGGGTATCGATCATTCCCACCATCAATGGCGAAGGCATCGTCATGCGCTTGCTCGATCGACAGGCCATGGAAATTTCCTTGGATCGAATTGGCATGGAAGGAGAGTTGCGGCAGCGGTTCGAAGAACTGATTCGCCTGCCCCACGGGATCATTCTGGTGACCGGCCCGACCGGTTCGGGCAAAACCACCACACTCTATAGCGCCCTGCTGGGAATCCAGAACGAAAACACGAAGATCATCACGACCGAAGACCCGGTGGAATACCAACTGGAAGGAATCAATCAGATCCAGGTTCATGCCAAAATTGGCTTAACCTTCGCCAATTCTCTCCGCTCGATCCTCCGGCACGATCCGGACGTGGTGCTGGTGGGAGAAATCCGTGATTCCGAAACCGCAGAGAACGCAATCCAGGCATCACTCACCGGGCATCTGGTATTCAGCACCCTGCATACCAATGATGCTCCCAGTGCGTTTACCCGGCTAACCGACATGGGAGTCGAACCCTTTCTGGTTGCCAGCACCATCGAAGCGGTCATCGCCCAGCGACTGGTGCGTACGCTCTGCCCCGATTGTCGCCAATCTTACTCACCGCGGCGCGAAGATCTGCCACATGATTTCCCCTGGGCGGAATACGAGAGCCAGGCCCAACCCCTTTACCGCGAACGGGGTTGCCGCAACTGCCGGGAAATTGGCTTCGCCGGCAGGCAGGGAATCTTTGAACTCTGCCCGACCACCGATTCGATCCGGCAACTGGCCCACGATGGCGCCAGCAGCTGGAAGCTCCGCCAGGCAGCAATCGCCGACGGCATGCGCACGCTGAGGCAGGATGCCTGGCTCAAAGTGCTGGCCGGAACCACCACCGTGGAAGAAGTGATCCGCGTCACCAAGGGAGACAAGGGATGAGAGTTGAGAGTTGAGGGTTGAGGGTTGAAGGTTGATGGCAAGGCTTTTTTACTAACACCATCTAAACTATCGGGATCGCTATCGGGATCGGGATCGAAATAACTCCAAGTGAAAAGAGCAACCACGAAAGACACGAAACAAACGAAAACTAAGTATCGCAAACAGAAACTGCGAGCCTGAACTGAAAGCCGCAAATGGAGCCAAAATACACCTTTTTTCGTCTCCTTTCGTGTATTTCGTGGTTCAAATTGTTTTCTGGATAAGGAAATAACATGGGCTTGAGATACGAAAACTGGATGTTTACCGCCTCTCGATGATGCAGAAAGTCGACTACGAAAACGAAATTGGACCGTGTTGTCGTTAGGCTCAGTCGCTTAGGCGGCAGAGGCTACTTGGTCAAAGAAAATTCCGCTCATAACGCATTCGCGGATCCCGATCCCGATCCCGATCCCGATAGCGATCCCGATAGCGATCCCGATGATTGAAGTGGAATCCAGGGCTGATGCTGGTCCGCTTTTTCGGAGTTGATCTAAACTACCGCTCCCGGCGGCCTTCGGCCGAGAGCAGGAGAGTGGAGAAAGTAGAATGGGGAGCGGAAATTTTCACTTAGCCTAATCATCAATCATCAATCATAGCCTACTGCCCACTCCTTACACCCATGCCCGATTTTTCCTACATCGCCCGAAACGCAGCCGGAGAGCGTGTGACCGGCACCCTGTCGTCGGCGAATGAACGCGAAACGGTCGCCGCATTGACCTCCCAGGGGCTGTTTCCCCTCCAAGTTACAGCCAGCGGAAATTCGCACACACGTCGTGGCTCGCTGCGGGTGCGGCCGCAGGCCATGTCGCGTTTCTATAACCAGTTGGCATCGCTGCTGCGCAGCGGTGTGCCTTTGCTACGATCGCTCGATGTGTTGCGGGCGCAGTCATCCGTTCCCGCCTTGCAGCAAATTCTGGACGACTTACACGATCGCGTGGAGGAAGGCGAAGCGATTGCCACTTCGATGGCCCGGCATCCGCGGGCGTTTTCAGAACTGGCCATCAGCATCGTACGAGCTGGCAGCGAAGGCGGATTTCTGGAAGAAGCCTTACAGCGTGTAGCCCGGTTCACCGACCAGCAAGCCGAACTCAAAAGTCGCGTGATGGGAGCCTTGGCCTATCCCATCTTTCTGGCCGTATTCGGTTTTTCTGTCGTAACGGTCCTGGTGATCTATTTTGTGCCAAAGTTCGAACCTCTCTTTGCTCGTCTTCGGGCACGGGACGAATTGCCCGTACTGACCGATTGGTTGCTCTGGCTGAGCGCCATGCTGGGTCGTTATGGTCTGTTGCTGATTGGGGTCGTTGCCATCGGCGCGATGGTCGTGCGAATGCAATTGCAGACAGATGCCGGACGCACGTTTGTAGACCGCATGCGGCTGCAGTTGCCGCAGGTGGGCACCATCTACCGCAATCTGGCCGTTTCTCGATTTTGCCGCGTATTGGGAACCCTCCTGCGTGGTGGCGTGCCGATTGTCCGCGCCCTGCAAATCAGTGCCGACTCGACTGGCAACCGAGTCCTGGCCACGGCCGTCCATCAGGCCGCGGAAAATATCACAGCCGGCGAGTCGTTGGCCGCACCGCTGGACGCCAGCGGCCATTTTCCACCCGATGTGATCGAAATGGTATCGGTTGCCGAGCAGGCCAATACGCTGGAAACGGTATTGACCGACATTTCTGATTCCCTGGAACGGGAGACCTGGCGGCGGCTCGACCTGTTTGTCCGGTTGCTCGAGCCGGTGATGTTGCTGGTCATGGCCTCGGCGGTACTGGTCGTGGTGGTGGCCCTGCTGCTGCCGATGCTGAAATCGGCCATGGCGATGTGAGGAGTAAATGTTACAAAATCGTGAATACTATTGGGTGCCTGCCACAGCCCTGCCCTGAAAGGAGTCATTGCCCGAATCGCAACGGTTTTTAGTGGGCAAACTTTGTTCGAAAATCCAAAGCGACAGCTGCGCTGTCGCACTCCATAATTTGGAGTGCTGCGGCGCAGCCGTAGCTTTGGATTGTTTACACACACAAACGCTGTAATTCACCTCTCGTTTGAAAACCACCGTAGTTTCTTGATGCAAACCCTGCCCTGCACCCCGGGCAGGCGGTGGCCAAATGGTTGCCTGGGTGAAATAATGGTAGTCTGCTACTACTTACCAACCCCCGATTCACATATTCCATCCAAAAATCCACAAGGAACATCCCATGTACCCAAACCGTGAAGGCAGACTAAACCGTTCGGATGGTTGGCAAGGACCGCTGGGCAAATCGGTCGCCGGCTTCACGCTGATCGAGGTTTTGCTGGTCTTGATCATCCTGGTGATCCTGGGCTCACTCGCGGTGAACATCTTTACCGGCACGCAGGATAAAGCCAATATCAATGCGGCAACTGCGCAGATTGGTCTGGTGCGCAGCTCCATCGACCGGTACCGGCTCGACATGGCCCGCTATCCGGCCAAACTGGAGGATCTGTGGGTCGAACCGTCCGATTCCACCGAGGCGGACCGATGGGGTGGCCCTTACGTGGAGAAGCTGAAGGCGGATCCCTGGCAAAATGATTACCAGTACATGGCGGAAGGGAAGAAAAACAAAGACAAGTACGATTTCTGGTCCAACGGCCCCGATGGCAAGAGCGGCACCGACGACGACATCGGCAACTGGGAGAAATGATGGTTCTGGCGTAAGGCAACTTATTCGCAAGAAATTCCGTTTGGCTATCGATGGCAAACAACGATCGCTAAATCCATTGACTTGAGTACACCCGAAAAAAGGCACCCGAACGGGAATAACATCGTGCGTTCGCTGCGCTCATCAACCTTAACGACCCGTCGGGTGATTTTGACCGTTCACGCCCGGCTCCCACGCGCCTGGACACTGCTCGAACTGCTACTGGTACTCGCGCTGCTGGTGGTGATCAGCAGTCTGGCCATGCCGATTTTGGATGGGAGTTTTGCTTCGCTCCGCTTGCGCCGGGCAACCGACCAGGTGATTGCCGTCTGGATACGGGCCCGAACCGCGGCGATCGAATCGGGCCGGCCCCATCAATTCCGCTTCAAGACGGGCACCGGCAATTACCTGGTTGAGCCATGGCCTCGGAGCGAAGGGCCTGCCACCGCCGCGCCGCAAGAGAAGGAATCCAGCCAAGACCCTCTGGTCGACCTCCGCAATGAGGATGGCTCGGTCCTACTCCACGATCGCCTGCCTGAGGGTATCGTGCTAACCGGCGGTGAGCGTAAAAGTCGCGATTCGACCCAAAGCGAATCTTCGCCAGGCGTGGTCGAGTCCCTGACCGGCGACACCCGAGCGGCGGGCCCCTTCGGATCGGGCTGGTCCGCCCCGATTCTGTTCTTCCCGGACGGCACGACCTTCAATGCATCGCTCCTGCTGCGCAACGCCCGGCGGCTCACCCAGCGGGCCACCCTCCGCGGGCTCACCGGCACCGGCCACGCCAGCCCACTCATTCCAGCCAGCGAATCGGCACGTTAGCCTTCTTTGGGTTCCTTGCGTGGAGGTGACTATGATTCCCCAAATGTGGAAAAGAGCCCAGACCGGTTCGTGGTACGTCAAAATTGACGGCAAGCCGATCTGTCTTGGTCCGGATGAAAAGGCGGCCTAGCACGTATGAGCCCAGGCAATCACCACTGGTTGACTTTGGCAAATCAGTCGGCAAGTTGAAGGTTTCATCTCTTAAACCCCATCACGTTCTAAGTTGGCTAGAACACTAGACCAGCGTGAGCTGGGACCAACTACCCAGAACAACCGCATTACGATGTTAATCGGCGTGTTCAAATGGGCTTTCCAGATGGGCCATGTGGATACGACGATGGTCACGCATGGCTTTTTCGCGTTGATCATGAAGCAATGATCTTCAGCACCATCCAGGGGATGATGACAAAGAAGAAAGTCATGAACTTATACAGGCCCAGGAAGGCATAAGCGGCCCTGCTGACATAGTCTTCTGGAATGCCGAAGAGTTTGCTGTGCAGTCTCATAATCATCGGCTTCAGCATGGTGAGCAGAACGAAGCTGATGCCCATCAGACTCAAGTTGATCATCATGCACCAGAAAAGGAACTGCTCGGCTATCTGCATCGTCATGGGACTCTCCTGACATCGGAAGTTTCAGGCAACCGATCACGGCCTAAGACCGTTACTTCCTGTTCTTACTATTTATTTTACTCTCCGACTGCGCCTTGTCCATGGAGGCCTCAGGTTTAACGACGAGGACCATCAATCGCCATCGCTGCTAACACAATCCGCCAAACTGGGAGCCACATCGACTGCGGCGTAATCCCGGCAATTCTCACAACGGACCATGGACGGCAAAACGGACCGTTTTGGCGGGATCACCAGTCAGCCAAGGTCAATGCGATTCGCACGCGAAACCTGATCAAAAACGCCGATCTGGTCGTCGTGCGTTTCGGGGACCGCTACAAGCAATGGAATGCAGCATTCGATGCGGGCTATTGTGCGGCTCTCGGCACACCGTATATCACTCTGCACGACGAAGATGTCGTCCACCCGCTGAAGGAAGTCGATGCGGCCGCTCAGGCCTGGGCAACCAGCACCAGGCAAGTGATTGAGATCCTACGCTACACCGTCGCCACCTAGGGCTTGGAAGGTGCCCCTGGTCGCCGCCCGTCCCTTGTTGTCCCGGTAGGCCCATCGCATAATCCAGGGGAGATTCGTGAATGGACTGGTAAGTGAACTCAAACAAAGGGAGCATGGACCTTGGAACGTACTACCACCCGATGCACGATTGTGTTGATCCTCTTCGGTCTCCTGGCGGGAGTGAGTCAAGGCGAAGCATGGACTCAGCTTAAATTCGATGCCCGCCATTCGGGCAATGCAGCAGACAGGCATGTCACCCTGCCACTGGGCCTGGTCGGCGCGTTGCCGCTGACGGACGCGATCTTCACGTCGCCGGTTGTCGCCGAAGGACGCATCTTCGTTGTCGACGGCTCGGGGGTCGCCTTCTGCTTCGATGCCGCAACACTCAAGGAGTTGTGGCGGTTTTCGGCCCGGGGCGGAAAAGCCAACTGCAATAACGTATCGTCGCCCGCGCTGGCAGGGGACTATCTCCATTTTGGGACGACCGCCGGATACCATTATGTACTGAATGTGGACGATGGAAGTCTGGTGGCGGAACTCGACTGTGGTGAACCGATCTTCGCCGCTGCCGTCGCCGCGAACGGACGCATCTATGTCTTCACACTCGGTGCCCACGTCTATGCGTTGCAACCCAACGGGACCATCTGCTGGACTTGGGACTTCTTGCAAGAGTGCCTCGGCTTCGAGGGAGACCGCTGGAGTGGTGCCGACTGGCTCCGTTATAAACAGGGAGAGGGCGACAAACAGGGGCGAGTTGGGGCGGAGGACCGATTCTGTTGCTCGCGCAATGCCGCCGTCGACGGCAAGATGCTGGTGATTCCCGCCGGAGGGCACGTTGTGTGGCTCGAAGATGCCGGCGCCAAGCCGGTCCTGCGTGGCGACTACGATTCCCGCAACAACACGTTGGCGTTGAGCGTCGGTACGGACGGTACCGTCTACCGGCAATGGCATTTCCTGGATAATCGTGGCAGTGTCGCGCGACTTCGGCTTGATGGAAAAAAAGTCGTGCGCGACGAAGTGCCAGGAACCCAGAGCAGTTCGAAAGACTCGACGTCGCTGAGCTTCTCGTCGGTGAGTCTCCGGGACGATGACGTCTACCGAAGTCGGCCCGAAGAGGGGTTTGGACTCTGCCGGCACGGCATGGGCCAGCAGGAACCGGAACGACTTGGCGGCTTCCCATCCATCGCGGCCCCTGTCCTGGTTGACGATGCGGCGATCCATGGCGGCCTGGATGGGCGGCTCTACGTTATTGGGCTCATCGGCAACCAAGACCGGGACCGCGAGCCCTGGTCGTTCGAGACCCCCTTTGGCCGGGCGATCACTGCGGCCGCTGCCGTCTGTGACGGCCGCGTCTATTTCGGCTGCGAGGATGGCTACCTCTACATCCTCGGTCCGGATGGTCACCAGCCGCTTCCCGAGAAACGGCTCAACCTCGACACGATAAGAAGTCCGCTCACCGGCACCCGGACCGACTCCCATTACGATCGCTACACGAGCTGGCGTAACGGGTCGAACACGAACGCGGATGACCAGGGACTCGAGCCGCCGTTCCGACTCGCCTGGATCCGCCCTTACCGCGGTACGGCCAAGCATTTCTCGACTTTCGGCGGCGGCCGCATGTACACCCACACGGCCGAAGGCCAGGTTTTCGCGGTGGAACAGGAAACCGGCCGGCTCCTCTGGCGCACCTATTATCCTGGCGTACATATCTCCTACACGTCGCCACTCTACCACGACGGCCGCCTGCTGGTGCCCCAGGCTGGCTTCGAACAGTGCCAGCTGCGCTGCCTCGACGCCGCCACGGGCCAGCTCCTCTGGTCGGCACCCTTCGCCGGCTCGCCCAGTTGGAACCGGCAAATGCCACCGGTCGTCTATGGGAATCTGGCCATCTACATGTTCAGCACCGGCCACTACGATGCCAACCCGGATCCAGCCTCGGGTGAAAAGATTCGCTGGCTCTTTGGCCATCAGGACATTCCCCGTTTCCCTGCCGCACAACGCCCACTGGTACGGGCTTACGACGCCAGCACGGGCCAGGTCGCCTGGACGAAGGACTTCTCCGAATACGGCTCGGGAGGAGATGACGCCGACCTCTGCCTGCTGGGCGACACGCTCTACTACTCGTGCTATTTTGGCCACTCACCTCAACAACGTCGCGGGCAACCCGGCCCGCGCGGAATCACCGCCGCACTCGACCCGCAAACCGGCGAGATCCGCTGGCTCACCACCGACTACTTTGTGCACGGCGGCTGTACCGT
>JAJRWS010000425.1 GCA_024276705.1 Planctomycetota bacterium
AAAACTGGTGGAGACCGGTGACGTGGACGTCATGATCGCCATCCGCTCCAACTTCTTCTACACTCGCACCGTGCCCTGTGAACTCTGGTTTCTTAACCGCAACAAGCCCAGAGCACACAAAGACAAGGTGCTGATGATCGATGCACGCAATGTTTATAACAAGGTTACACGCAAGATCTACGACTTTTCCCCCGAGCAACAGCAAAACCTGCAAGCCATCGTCTGGCTCTACCGGGGTGAAACCGAACGCTACCTGCAACTGCTTTCGGAATATCTCGGTAATGTTGCAGACGAAGCGCAGGCCTGTTTTGAACTGGAAGATGAAAGCGGCCAGACCACACAGCCATTGCCAGACTATGCCGAGGCGCTGAAGGTCTTGCGAAAAACCCTGTCACCCTTCCTCAAAAACCAGGCCAAAACCGGACCGCATACGGAAGTGCTGAATGATATGGAAAAAGAGACCGAACTGTTTGATCAGGATATCGAACAATTTCGCGAGAGTGCGCAAAAAGCAATACGCCAATGGGAAGCAGCGCCAGATATGAACGCGGCACTGCTGAAGCTCACCGAAACATTCAAGCCGATGAGTGAGACCAGCCGCGATCTGATTAAACAAACTGATCTTGTCTATAAACTCGCCACCCGCCTCATCGACACCTGCGAAAACGAGTGCAAGGCCAAAGACAGCGACACCTGGGTGGGCCGCGACATCACCCGCGCCCGCAAGGCCGCCGATGAAGCACGCCAACTCGCCGTTGAACAACTCAAGCAGGTGCACTACTTCTGGAAACAGGCCCACTGGCTGACCGAACGTTTCCCCGAGGCCAAGCTGCGCGATGTGGAAGGGCTGGTCAAACTGGTGGATATCAAGGAAATCAAAGCCAATGACTGGAGTCTCACCCCAGGCCGCTACGTCGGCGTTTCCCCCGAGGAAGAAGACGAAGATTTCGACTTCGAGGAAACCTTGCGCGAAATCCACGTCGAACTGGAAGACCTCAACGCCGAGGCTGTCACCTTGGCTGTAAGCATCAAAAAGAATTTTGAGGAGTTGGGAGTATGAGTTGGCCTCATAAGAAGCTCGAATTGCTTGCTTCAAGTGAACGCTACTCATTTGTTGGAGGGCCATTTGGATCGAAGCTGATTTCGCGTGACTATGTCGATTATGGCGTCCCGGTTATTCGAGGTTCAAATCTGAATAGTGGTCGTTATCTAGATATGGGCGACTTTGTGTATGTGAGCGATTCAAAGGTTCGCGAGGACTTATCGAGCAATCTAGCCAAGCCGCTCGATTTAATCTTTACGCAGCGCGGCACCCTTGGGCAGGTGGTCATTATTCCGGACGATGGGGTCTCAGATCGTTATGTAGTTTCCCAGAGTCAAATGAAGCTTACCGTTGACGATGCCAAAGCCGATAGGCTATTTATCTACTATTACTTCTCCAGTCGTCAGGCCATTGAGCGAATAACAAATTTTACTTCCTCTTCAGGTGTTCCTCATATCAACTTGACAGTGCTTCGCAATTTCGAAGTTCCTGTTCCTCCACTCGAAACTCAGAAGCGCATCGCCTCCATCCTTTCTACCTACGACGACCTGATCGAAAACAACCGGCGGCGGATACAATTGCTGGAACAGGCAGCACGGCTGCTCTACAAGGAATGGTTCGTCCACCTCCGCTTCCCCGGCCACGAACACGTCAAAATCAAAGACGGTGTTCCGGAGGGGTGGGAGAAAAAGAAAATCACTGATGTGAGTGAGACTGTCGGCGGAGGAACGCCTTCAACCAAAATTTCTGAGTATTGGGACGGTGACATAACATGGGTTGTCCCATCGGACATCACTAAGAATGACTGCTTGTCTCTGCTCAACTCTGAGCGGAAGATAACAGAGAAGGGTCTTCGAAAATCGTCAGCGAAGATGGTTCCCGCCGAGACCATTCTAATGACCAGTCGTGCATCTGTGGGTTTCTTCGCGTTGATGGACTACGAAGTCTGTACGAACCAGGGCTTTATCAACATTATCCCACACGAGGACGAAATGCGAATGTACCTGTTGTTCAATCTAATGAGCCGGATTGAAGAAATTCGGAGCAACGCAAAAGGCACAACTTATCCCGAGATAAGTAAAGGTCGTTTTCGAGATATGGGAGTTGTTGTACCGCCCAGGCTCCTCGTCAATGAATTCGCAGAATTTGCGAACGATATCATTTGCCAAGTGCGTATTCTTAAACGATCAGTTTTGAAACTGGGAAAAGTCCGCGACCTCCTCCTGCCGCGCCTAATGAACGGAGAGGTCGCGGTTTAGTGATAACTGGAGAATCAATATGACTGAGAACCGACAAATACTGAAATCCCGCGATGACAATAGACCTGTTGTTCTTGTGAAAGCCACGGAGTCCGGTGATGCCGCCAAGCCTTTCGTACTGGCAGACGGTTGCGAGAGCTCTTGGTTGAAGCAGGGCGTTTCGGTGGGCTCGTCGGATTTGCGACCACGAATCGAGCCTTGGTTGACTGCCTTGTGTCAATCCGAACATCTGTCATTACTGCTGGGGTCAGGGCTGACCCACGCTGTCCATCGTCTTGCAACTGGCGATGCACTGCCTGGGATGGCAATAGCGGACTTTGGTGAGTATAACGACCAGATCAATGCGGAAGCCAATCGTTCGGCCCAAGCCGCCGAACGCGCCCGGGGAAATCTTGAAGACCAGATTCGTGCCGTCAACGAGCTGCTGCGAGGGCTAGAGATTTTGGGTCTAAGCAATGTTGAATCCAAGACGGCTGCAGATACCCTTCGGACGAAGTTATCCGAGTCGCTAGCGATTTTTGCCGACAGCATTCTCCAGGGTGAGCAGGGCATCGTCGCGGCCGATGTAGCGAAGCGTGAACAATCGTTCAATTACCTTGTTAGCTTTCTGATGAGTTTTGCCAGCCGAACAGGTACCCGCGATCGTCTTAACCTGTTTACGACCAATTACGATCGCTTGATTGAAGCTGGGGCAGAGGCCGCTGGAATGCATCTGCTGGATCGATTTATCGGTACCTTAGCTCCTGTCTTTCGATCTTCCCGTCTTGATCTGGATCTGCACTACAACCCCCCCGGCATTCGCGGTGAACCCCGTTATTTGGAAGGTGTCGCCCGTTTCACTAAATTGCACGGTTCACTGGATTGGGTGAATCGTGAACGAAACATCCGGCGTTTGGGTGTGCCCTTCGGTGCAAGTACAATGAAACCTTATCTCGAAGCAACTGGTGCCGAGGCAGACAGCGGGATGCAACTCATGATCTATCCCAATGCGGCCAAGGATCGCGAAACATCAGCTTATCCCTATGTCGAATTATTCCGTGATTTTGCTGCAGCGACATGCCGTCCTAACCATACGTTGGTGGCCTTCGGCTATAGCTTTGGCGACGAGCACATCAACCGTGTTATTGAGGATATGCTGACCATTCCATCGACCCACCTGGTGGTGATTTCCTACTGCGACCCACTCGACCGGATTATAAAGACTTACGAGCGTCTAGGGCGGCATGCTCAGATCAGCCTGTTAGTTGGGGACCACGTCGGTGAGTTCCAGACACTAGTAGATCATTACCTGCCTAAACCTGCCATTGATCGCACTACCTTTCGTATGGCTGAGTTGCTCAAGGCCCGTTGGGGTACTAACCAAGGCGACAGTGAAAAGAACGCTGACGCTGAAGTTGTACTGGAAGAAAATTGACCATGAGTTATACCCCCTTCGCTCATGCTGAAAGCCTACGCATTGGCACGGTCGATTTTATCTCGCCGGATGAAGTGAAAGCTCTTCTCGATATTGAGGCGCCAGATTCGGTTGCTTTGAACGCTGGTGGTGTTCGCCCCTTCCCACGGGTTAATGGTTACGTATTGATGCCCGTGGATGATGGCTATCTCATCGGGCAGATTGAGTGGATGACTATCGAACGTTCAGCCTTCCCAAAACGGCGAGGGATGCAGGATTTTGGCTTGATTGACCTGCCTTATCCATTACGCAAGATGAGCCTGAACCCACTTGGTACTCTTCGCAAACAAGCTGGACTTGAGGAGAGCTACTGTTTCCGAAGGGGGGCGGATGCATTGCCATCAGTCGGTTCGGCAGTACTGCTGCCCACCGAGAAACAATTGCGTTCTATTGTCGAATCGGGTGAACGGAGGCATGTATGCATCGGTACAAGCCCGCTTGCAGCAAACGCGACTGTCAGTATTAACCCGGACCGTCTGTTTGGTCGTCATCTTGCCGTACTCGGAAACACGGGCAGTGGTAAATCCTGTTCCGTGGCGGGCCTGATCCGCTGGTCGTTGGAGGCCGCCAAGAAAAAACGGCAAGATAAGGGAAACCCCAACGCTCGATTTATTGTTCTCGATCCTAATGGTGAGTATACGCGGGCGTTTGCGGGTGATGACCATAACGTGAAAGCAAGAATCTTCAAGGTGAGTCCGGAGATAGGCGAGTTGGCACTGAAAGTACCACTGTGGTTCTGGAACAGTGCCGAGTGGTCATCGTTTACGCAAGCCAGCGCCAAAACCCAGCGACCTTTGTTAAAGCGCGCATTGCGGGAGGTTAAGGCAGGCCGATTTGGTGTAGAGGAGCCAACCGAAGAGGAGCAGAAGCTCTCATTGAGGCGCTACCTGTCATCGACCCTGATCACCATTCAACGTGATCTGCGAGCTGGGACGATTAAGACTGACGAAACGAAATTCGGGTTTCGCTTGAAGGCAATCAGTGACGATCTTCGAGAACGGAGTAACGCATTTCCGGGCTACTCGCTAGAAGATATTTGTAATGCAATCGACCAGACACTCACCTCCACGTTCAATTCATTTCAGAAAAACGGGAAGACCATTGAATACTATCGCGCCTTCACTGAGCAACAAGTAGCTCTGGTTATTGAAGCACTGAAGAATTCTCTGAAAAATCTAGGGGGTATCATTTATCAACAAGGTCCTGACGAAGATGTTCCCCTACCGTTTCGGGGAGCAGACCTTGCGGATCATTTGCAAATTCTGGCAGAACAGGAAGGTGTCAGCCAATTTCTTGATTTTCTGATCTCAAGAATTCGCACATTTCTCTCTGACTCCAAGATCAAATCAGTTGTCGGTGACAGTGATGATGCCATCCTTGAGCAATGGCTGACCGATCATATTGGCGGAAACAATACAGACGATGGACAATTAGTGATTCTTGACCTATCGCTTGTGCCCACTGAGGTAATCCATGTGGTTACCGCAGTCGCTGCGCGCATGATTTTTGAGGCACTTCAACGCTATCGAAAATTGAATAAAGTAGCGTTGCCGACTGTGCTGGTTATGGAAGAAGCGCATACCTTTGTCAAACGCTACAGGGACGATGTCGAAAATTACGATGCAGCGAGCATATGTTGCCAAGTGTTTGAGCGCATCGCTCGCGAAGGGCGTAAATTCGGATTGGGCCTGGTTCTTTCGTCACAGCGACCCTCGGAGTTATCGCCTACGGTGCTATCACAATGCAACACCTTTTTGCTGCATCGAATTAGCAATGACCGTGATCAGGAGCTAGTGCATAGACTGGTGCCCGACAATCTACGCGGACTGCTGCGCGAGCTTCCATCGCTGCCTTCTCAGCACGCTATTCTTCTCGGCTGGGCATCAGAGTTACCGGTGCTAGTGAAAGTGAATGAGTTGCCAAAATCCCAACAACCGCATTCGGACGATCCTGATTATTGGGACGTTTGGACTGGCTCGGATCAAGACGGAAAGCAGGTTGATCGTGAGGTTAACTGGAAGCCTGTTGCGGATGATTGGCAAGGCGTAGCTAATCCACCGGAGGCAGAGCAGTAAGAGCCTAGAAGAATTGCCCATACCAATATCTACATCGAAGACACTCTCATCCGGCAGACCACGGCCGATTACTAGGACAATTGACTGGAGATGTTAAAATACAAAAATGAAACCTGAGTATTCCCTGTTCAACCGCCAGAAAGTGCTTATTGCCCTGTTGCATGAACTGGGCGGTAATATCAGCAACCTGGATTTTCAGAAGCTCCTGTTCCTATATTGCTGTGAGTCCGAGGCGAAGCCGAGTTATGAGTTTGTTCCTTATCGCTTTGGGGCTTTTTCCTTTACCTCTTATGCTGATCGTCGAAAGTTAATAGAGCGTGGCCTACTGGTGGATGAAAGCGACATCTGGGAACTGACAGATGTAGGACGAAAGCGTGGAGCAGGATTGGAAAAACAGGCAAAAGACATCATTGAATTTGTTCAAAGTAATCGTAACTTGCGCGGTGATTCGCTGATCGCGGAAACCTACCGGCGATACCCTTATTACGGTATACAGAGCCAAATCGCTGAGAAGGTCTTACATGGAGAGGATGCGGCATTACGGAAAATCGAAGCGGCACGTCCAGAGCGGGGAGCTCCGGGAATTGCCACCATCGGTTATGAAGGCCATTCACTGGAAGCTTACCTTAATATACTGCTCGAAGATGGCGTGACATTGCTCTGTGATGTGCGCCGGAATGCGCTGAGCCGAAAATATGGGTTTTCCAAAAGGACGCTTTCCAATGCTTGCGAGGGTGTCGATATTCGCTATGAGCATTTACCTAAGCTCGGTATCAGTTCAGATCAACGAAAAGATCTATCCACACAGGAAAGCTACGATCACTTGTTTGCCAGCTATCAGCGTGATGTTCTACCGGAGCAATCGGCCTCACTTGAATGTATCGCTGAATGGGTGGAAAAAGGCGAAAGAGTTGCGCTGACTTGTTATGAACACCTACCGGGTCAATGCCATAGACATTGTGTGTCGGAAACGATGCAGCAGCGCCTGGGAAGCACGTACACTACGAGGCATCTATAGGGAGATTGTAATGGCAAAGGAACGCTTTCTTATCACGGTCAAAACGTATCCAACGCTGTCCCAAACCTATGGTGAGACCGTTTGCACGGCGGGTATTCGAGAGGATGGTTCGTGGCTGCGCCTGTATCCGGTACCGTTCCGGCGGCTTGGTGAAACACAACAATATAAAAAGTACGACTGGATTGAATGCCGCTTACAGAAAAACTCGAAAGACCCACGTCCAGAGTCTTTTCGCCCACTGGATCCCGCAGAGTTAGTCTCGGTTGCGCATATGGATACAATGGACGACTGGCGGGAACGACGCCAGTTGATCCTGAATAAAGCTAAGGTCTATACCAGCCTCGATGAATTGATTAGTGGGGCAAAGGAGAATCGCCTGTCGCTTGCGGTTTTCAAACCGACGAAAATTTTCGATTTTGTCTGCAAGGAAGAAGATCGAGAGTGGGATGTGGATAAACTTCGCCAAATGCGAGAAATGTATAAGCAAATGGATATTTTCGAGGACAATACCTGGCGTGAGACCTTCGGTATCATTCCGAAACTTCCTTACAGCTTTTCCTACCGATTTGAAGATGTCAACGGACGTGAATCCAAACTTCAAATTCTGGATTGGGAAGTGGGCGCACTTTTCTGGAATTGCATGAAGTCCTGCAAAGACAATGAGGAACTGGCGTTGGAGAAGGTGCGTGAGAAGTATCTGGATGACTTCCTGACTAAAGATCTGCACTTCTTTCTGGGAACGACGCAACAGTTCCATTTTAGGGCACCTAATCCCTGGGTGGTTATTGGTGTTTTTCCCATACCCTGTAAAGTACAGGATGACCTGTTTGTTCTGTAGTCATGGAAAGAACTGAAGCAGAAACTCTCCTGCAAACCGCTGTTGATGATCCCGGTGCCCAATTCCGTAGCGGCCAGTGGGAAGCAATTGATGCGCTGGTTAACAGGCGACGGAAATTGATGGTGGTGCAACGTACTGGCTGGGGTAAGAGTTCAGTGTACTTTATCAGTACGCGCAT
>JAJRWS010000426.1 GCA_024276705.1 Planctomycetota bacterium
AGAATCAGAAACTGTCCAGACTGGCCCTGCTGGTCAATGACGCTGCGGAGCACGGGAAAAATCTCTGGGACCCGTTGAATCTCGTCCAGACAGACGAGTTGTCCACGGTGTGCATCTAAAAAAAGCTCGGGTTCGGTGAGCTTTTGCCGGTCCGACGGACGCTCCAGGTCCAAGTAGACGCTTTGCTTGACATTTTGAATCAAGTACTTTGCCAAAGTAGACTTCCCACACTGACGTGGCCCCAGCAGAGCCACGGCGGGAAAAGCATCCAAATGAGCGTTAACCTTGGATAGAAGGTGTCTGGCGATGTATTTACAGTGCATATTGAAATGCTACCTTTCGATATGCACGATGTCAATCGCCGATTACCTCAGAGTATGCCCGAATTTGGTTCGAAGATGCCGTGGCGAGGAACAGTTCGCTGCCTCGGGCGCTGAGCGGGTAGTTGACGAGCTGCGCGCGAGTCAGGATTGCGCCGGTGCTCAATCCTTTGAACACGCTAATGGTGTCGGCGTCCGGAATGGGTTGGCCGGAGCCTCCGGCAAGCGCGGGGACAATACTCCAGCGGACATTGTTGAGGACGGTTTGCCAATTGCCATCTCGGGCATCCATCGAGTCGCGGTAGCTATCGATCCACGGTGCCAGCCAAGGCGCTCCCATGCAGAGCCAGCAGCCGATGGTAGAGTCCGGGTAGCAGAAAGATGACCGGCGACAGGGTCTTCAGCCAGGCGGCAAACAGAGCTCCCAATTGGCCCTGTTTCAAATCCCGCGCGCCGAGTACCCGTTGTACGATGGTCTGATCGGTACACCAGAACCAGACCCCCATCACAGGGTATCCCAGCAACATCGCATGCCAGGGATAAACAGGATCGGAGGCAGGCCGTAAGAGTTGCCACCGCTGGGGAGGAATATCCTGGAACAATTGGCCGATCCCGCCCACCTGCTCCAGGCCGATCCAGGTCATGGTGGCCATGCCGGCGAGCATCAGGATCGATTGGAACGAGTCGGTCACCATAACAACCGCCAGGCCGCCCGCCACGGTCAGGAACGTGGCCACCGGCACCAGCAAAAGGACCGAAAACCACAATGGGCAGGCCAGGATCTGGCTCAACGAGACGCTTCTCGGGCGAGCAAACAGTAACCTTCGAGTTGGTCCGCGGGGATCGGATCCTCAATGTACGCCAGTTTAATCCCACCTGCGTCAAAAGCTTCAAGACGCTCCAGGGTCGTCTTGGCATCCCAGGCGATGTTCGCATCGGCCGTCAGTTCCACTTCCGGGCCCACCGTTTCTCGGATGAGCGCAAGCCTTGCAATGTCGCGTGCCGGGTCGTCGGCGCCGACCTTGACCTTGATGGTCCAGTTTTTCAGAACATCCCGGCTCAAACGGCGTCTCTCCTGATTGCTTCCTGCCCCTCCATTGCACTTTCCGAATGTCTCTTGATATTTGTGCCATGCGGTTGTTGGGCTACGAAAGGTCCTTCTTTCAGGCCATTTCAACTTTTATCATCTTTGCGATGCACACACCATCAAGGTTATAACCACCCTTGGGATAGGAGTCGTTGAGATTGTCGCTGATAAATGCGTTGATCGGCATGGCGGTCGTCGATATGTTGAAGTTGACTGAAAAAGCGCTGATATACATGCACTGCCTCGGCAAGGTCTCGCCGACTGCCAAGGTCGCGGTCCCTTGTTCGTCATGAAAAAGAGAGTGAAAATGCATATCAAGATTCCATATCCAGAAATGAAATCAGAATTCAAAAGAGTTTTATTAAAACTTGATTTCACCGATGTAAAAGCGGAAAAATGCGCTGAAATATTTGCGACCAACAGCCTTGAAGGAATTTATTCGCATGGTGTGTACAGGTTTCCTCGGTTTGTTGATTACATCAAAAAAGGATATGTCAAGGTGGATGCCGAACCCGTACGGATTCACTCAGCTGGAGCACTGGAGCAGTGGAACGGCAATCTAGGACCCGGCCCGCTCAATGCCGAAAAATGTACCAGCCGGGCTATGGAAATAGCTCGAGAAACTGGAATCGGCTGTGTCGCTGTTAAAAACACAAATCACTGGATGCGCGGTGGAATTTATGGCTGGCAGGCGGCGAAAAAAGGGTTCATCTTTATAGGCTGGACCAATACAGAAAAAAATATGCCGGCATGGGGAGCGGAAGATGCGCGGCTGGGTAACAACCCAATGGTTTTCGCCGTGCCTTTCGGCAAGGAGGCCATTGTATTGGATTTTTCCATGACGCAATTTTCGTACGGAAAACTCGAAGCGACTGAAATAGAAGGAGATAAACTTCCGTTTCCGGGAGGATTCAATGAAGAAGGAAATCTTACCACATCACCTTCAGAGATACTGAAATCCAGAAGGCCGCTGCCGATTGGTCTCTGGAAGGGAGCGGGACTCTCACTGCTGCTCGATATCTTGGCGACCGTTTTGTCTGCCGGACTTTCTACTCACAAACTCAGTGAACAGGAAACCGAATATGGCGTGTCACAGGTATTCATGGCCATTCCTATAAAAAAATTAAGCAATTTTCCGGCTATAGAAAATGCCATATCCGGGATCATTGAGGATTTAAAAAAATCGACTCCCGATGAATCCGGTGCTGAAATTCGTTACCCCGGCGAACGTGTTCTCCAGAACAGGGCCGACCATTTAAAAAATGGAATTCCCGTGAACCAGAAAGTGTGGGAAGAAATTAAAAGGCTCTAAAGAAGAAAGGGGAGGCATGGCGACAGATGACGCGACGATCATTCGGATTTCCTGCCGGGTCGCCCCAGTTGGAGTCAACACGAATCGCAAGAAAAGCCGCCTGGACACCGCCGAGACGGATCCGTGGATCGGTCGGAGCGATGCTTGCCCCGCCAGGCGACCTGGTGAATTGCTGATCGGCGACTGCCAGGGTCCAGCCGGTTGGATCGAACGGTTGCGATGCGTTATCAACATTGTTGCCCGGATCGGCGAGCGCTACGTAGATATCGGTCTGCTGGATCCCGCGGCTTGTCCACCCGAGTTGGTTGCCATTCCAGACCTTCAAATAATAGAGATTGTGGGTGCCTCCCAGGTCGACCTTGATCTACTTACCCGCGGGCAAACCCTCGTCGGAGAGCCAGCCATCTTGCCACAGGTCGTTGTGCAATTCGTCCGTAAGGCCCTTTCCTCCAGAACCAGGTGGCCCCATACATCGAATCGCAGACTTCCGAGGGCCTTCTGTTGCCTTCGGCCAACTGCTCCACGTAGGTAATCGGAAGCTCGTGGCTGACAATATCGGTGATCCCGAAATTGTGGGCGTTGTTGCCAATGATCAGGCAGTCCGGGTGGGTGGTGTTGAGATCGTCTTTAATCGCCTTCCACTGGGCGCTGATTTTGGGATCGGTTCCCCATTGATCGATCCAGAGTAGCTGAATGGGACCATAGTTGTCGAGCAGTTCGACGAGTTGTTTTTTCATGAATTCAACCCGGTTACCCCGTGCTTCAGGCGGCAGGGCATGCAGGTCGACTTCTCCTTTGGGCACGGTTCGTTGATAGACGAGATCTGGTTTGGAAAAGTTTCCGGGGAAACAGTAATAGAGACCCACTTTGATGCCCCGGGCCCGGAACGCATCGACAAACTCGCGGACCACGTCTCCCTTGCCAGCGCGGAAATTTTTCGCCTGAGCGATGTCGTGGGTCGTGTATTTGCTGTCCCACAGGCACCAACCGCCCGTGTTCTTGGCGGTCAGCACGGCGTACCCCATGTGAGCCGCTTTCGCCTCGTCGGCCCACTGGCCGCAGTCCAAATCGTTCGGGTTGAACAGGGCCGGATCTTCGTAGCCGTTGGTATGGCCGTAGCCGACAAAGGTCGCCATGTCGAAGCAGGCAAACAGACCGAAACGGCATTTCAGAAACTCCTCCTGCAGGGAGGTCAGGTCTCGTTTTGCGGCCGGCTTCTCCGCCCGGGCCGGAGTCACGGGGAAACCGGAAAAAATGCCAAGGCTCAATCCGAGGAGTGTGGCGTACACCACGGGGTGTCCATGTGGTGCGGGAAAAATCGCCCGTATGTCCCGCATGGAATGAGAGCCAAGTCCTTAGCGGGAGCCACCTAATTCACTGGAAATGGCAGCTGCCGTCTTGACGATTCGCTCGCGTATCCGAGTGAGCGACATCTCTTGCTGACGTTGGAGCATGCATGGAACCGACAACGCGGCAATGGCGTATCCCGAGGGGCCCGTTACCGGGCAAGCAATGTCCGTGACACCCCGGACTACGTGACTTTCCCGTTGAACGTAGCCATGGTCGTGGATTTTATTCAAGAGGGGTAATATTTTTTTCATCTTAGTGGCAGTCAATGGTTCCGGGCTGGCCTCCAACCACTCTTGGCGCGTAGGCTCCGACTGATACGCTAACAGAACCAATCCAGAAGCGGACTCATGGAGCGGAACCCGCGCCCCAGGTTGGACGGAAAATCCGATAAAACCGGGTTGGCATATTTCGCCAACGATCAGGATATGCCCTTCGTGGTACAGGCCGATATGGCACGACTGAGAAACGGACTCGGCCAATTGTCGCATAATGGGCAAGGCGATTTCCAAAAGGCGCTTCGTGGGAGGATGTCGATGGGCCAGCTCGTAGAGCCGTGATGTCAGCCGATAAAGATCGTCGGCAGGATCACGCCGGATGTAGCCTCTTCGCTCCAAACAGTCGAGCATGCGAAAGAGAACCCCCGAGGATCGGTCCAACATCTGGGCGACCCTTGCCTGGCTTACCCCTTCCGACTGAGTGGACAACAGCTCCAGGATATCCAGTCCTTTATCCAAGGCAGGCGCGCTATACTTTCGGTTGCTGCTTCGTTTCTTTTTTGCCATTGGGGGCTCCTTGCGGCTCCGTTCTTTTGTCTTCTTGTCTCGCCTGGCAAATTCGCATATAAATGAAAGTTGCGTATATAAAATCCCAGAGAGTCGGTCTCCGCTCCATTGTAGCATGCCGCTGGATGCATAAGAACGCTGGCTGAAAACCTTGTGGATCGGGCTCGTTGCTCCAATTCACCGGCCAAGCTGCAGCCGGTTTATGATGGTCTCAGCATCAATGGCCAAATTCGCAAGCGGTAGCTGGATTTGCCACAATTCAGTAAATCGAGAAATTTCCCCATGCAGTTGAACCTGGCGCACCGACTGGATAAATGTTACAGCGGCGCGGTGTACGACGTACTTCGCACGATGGGCCATCGACGATTCCCGCGGGCATGGCCGAAGAGGTGACCAGCGAAACCGAAAAAGTACTACGTACCGAAAGCCTGGTGCGTAACGCCATCCTGCAAGGGGAAGATCCTCAGCAGGCCTACTTGAAGCATGGAAAATTCTGATGCCGGGCAGTGCTATTCTGATACCGGGCAGTGCTATTCTGATGCCGGGCAGCGCTATTCTGATGCCGGGCAGCGCTATTCTGATGCCGGGCAGCGCTATTCTGATGCCGGGCAGCGCTACTGAATGTGCATCACCATTTCCAGCGGCAGCCACTGTTCCCCCTCGGAAGTTGCCGGCAGGCGTTTTTGGCACGCTGCCGTGAGTGGCCACCACCGGTCGCGGGTGGTTGGGTCTTCGCCCAGGAGGGCAAAATCCTTTTCCAGATTGTCGCCCACGTATTCCAGGTAGCTAAATAGGTATTTCTTGCCTGCGATGGGGGCGATAAAAATAGTGTAGTTCTGGATGTTGGCCCTCTTGATTGCCGCATGAACTTCTGGCCAGACCTCGGCGTGGAGCTTTCGGTACTCCTCCTCCATTTCCGGCCGTAGTTCGACGATCGCCCCAAATCGTTGGACCGGTGCCTGGGCCAGTTGCTCGGGGGTTGGATTGGTGGCTCCATAAAAGGATTGGTTGTCCGATGTTTTCATCTCGTTTTCTGCTCGCACTAGAAGGGCCGTAGTGAATGAAATTGCCAGGAAAGCCACGCAAGAGAGTTTTTGAAGATTGGCTGTCATTTTGTTTTTTGGGGTTTGGCTTGAAAGGGGTTAGAGAATGTTGATTCACAGGCAAGGAAGGCAAAAGGACAAAAAGCTCCACGAGAAAGACCGATACGCTTGAAATTGCAATGATTATTGTATATGCTAAACACTGTTTTATCAGTGCAATGCCATGCTCCGCTCTGGATATTATCCATCTCCTTTATATTAGTACAGGTGCCCCTGGCCATGGCCACCAAGCTACTCGGTATGACCTGGAGCCATAACCGCGGTTACGATCCCATGGTCGATTTTACTTACCGTCAGTCCATTCAGTTTCTTCGGGAAAGCGACCGGTTCAGCGAGGTGGATCGATCATGGTTGTTGGGTCACAGCGCGGCAACCCTTTACCAGATACCCTGGAGGGAAACGCAAAGGCGAGTCGCCCGTCTAATCACGGAAAATTAGCGATGGCTCATGGCGGTAAAGATGTTTTGCCAATGGTGAATAAGGGACAATAAAAAATGAAGCGTACGGAAAACTGTCTGAATAAACTGGACAGAATGGATAAAACCTTGCGGCATGAGGAAGCCGACCGCGTACCCATTAGCGACTTCTTTTGGAGCAGCTTTCTGGAACGTTGGCGCAAAGACTTGGGATTGGCTGAAGATACCGACGTCTACCGGTATTACGATCTCGACTGGATTGCAACCGTTCCCAATATGGATCCCCACATCAAACCTTTTGAAACTTTGAAAGAGACCGAGGAAGAGGTGATCGTACGCACCGGCTTTGAGGCCGTTCTGCGGAAAAAATTCAAAGACCCGATGCCCGAATTTATGGGACATGAAACCGACACCATCGAAAAAGCCGAGGCCTTTGAATTTGACGATCCCTGGGACGACCGGCGTTTTTTCAGCGCGGGCGACAACCAGATTGCCGGCGTGGGCGATGGTTTTGCCCGCAACTCACCCGCCTGGATCGAGACGGTCAAGGGCTTGCATCCTGATTTCCCCGTTTACGGCAGTATTTGTGAAGCCAACGAGTATTTGACCCGCATCATCGGTACGGAAAACAACCTGCTCTGGGCCGGCCTCCATCCCGAACGGATGGGGTTCCTGGTCGAGCGGCTCAATGAATTTGCCCTGGAGCAGACCAAGGCGCAAATCCAAGCCGCCGATGGTCTGCTGGACGGCATGGTCATCTGGGGCGACGTCGCCTACAAAAAAGACATGTTTTTCTCCCCCGACTACTGGCGAAAGTACTACAAGCCCGGCCTCAAAAAAATGCTTGACGTTTGTCACGAGAATGACCTGCCGGTTATCTATCACGGTTGTGGCAACGTGAAACGGATTTTCGCCGACTTTATCGAGCTCGAGGTTGATGCCTACAACCCGCTGGAGGCCAAGGCCGGTCTGGATGTGGTTGAGTTACGGCGTCAATACGGCCACAAAATAGGTTTTTGCGGCAATATGAATGTGATGGAGTGGGCCGGTTGCGGCGAGGAAGAACTCAAGAAAATTGTGCTGACCAAGCTGAATGCAGCCAAAGGGGGCGGGTTGATCTTCCAATCCGACCACTCCGTGCCCAGCAACGTAACAGGGCAGAACTACGATTACGTGGTCAAGCTGGTGCGCGAGTACGGGCAGTATCCACTCCAATTGGGTGAGTATGACTTGCCTGATCTCGGCTGACTCAGAGGGCATACTCCTGGGCAACCTCCATGGCAATTACGGCCCACTCCCAGAGTCGTTGTGGCTTGTATCTTACCGTCGAAATATCTTTCATGATGAGTTCCACGTGACATCCGCGCGCTGGATCCAGGAACTTGCGCAAGTCTGCTCGCGCGCGCTCAGGCTGCCAATCCTCTTCCGCCAGGATCGCCGGGTTGGGCTTTCGGCTCATGGCATAGTCCGTGCCAATCCCCTCAACGATGCGCGTGGTGTCGCACCAGGGACTGACTGAAATCTTACGCAGATTGGGGATCCGTCGCAAAAGGTCTGTTTTGCGGTGCAAAGGTTCGCAACAACCATAGTAAGTGATGCCCCAACGCTTCAGCCAACGCAGGTCATGCTCGATTGCGAACTCCCAATGCATACTGGGCGAAACTTCGGAAAAAATCTGCGCATTGCTGCAGCCCCACATGTTGAGAGGCTGGACGTGGTCGGCTGTGAAATCATCGCCCGGCAGGTCACTCGTGTAACCGTACCCACCCGACCCAACTCGGGTGTTGTCACAGTCCAGCGATAGCAAGTTCATCGACTCGAATTGGTCGAGTTCCTCCATCCAGGCATCGACCATGCGTTCGACGCCCGCATGGACCAGGTCCGGCCGGTCCACCAAGTCCAGCATCGCTTCCTCGATACCCCACCAACGGATCAAGTAGTCCCAGGGTGTGTACCAAATATGTGTCTGGCCGACCTTCTTTACCGGAAAGATGCCTTCGTAAACCTCGCACATCGCCTGATACCGAAACTCGATCGCCGCCTCATTGTGTGTGACCGTTGGCATCTTGATTTTTTCAAGATCGTCGAAGTCGCGAATCTGGATGTTGAAATGCCGAGAAACAACATCACTGGTTGCATCCGTTTGCACGGTGTCCACGTCTTCGATGATGCCAAAGTCCGTACTATGAACGGCCAGAGGACACGCCAGAAAATCGCTCACGATCATGTCGCCTGGCAAATGACGCCACTGATAAAGGGTTCGTCGCAGGTCTCGCTCCTGGTCCCGAGCCCATGGATCCTTGGTGACCAGCGTCAACTCGTCATTGACGTTCATCTCAGGCTAAGACTGGAAGGAAGATTTAGGCATATTTAGATATAAAAAAGATTTTAAATATTGTAGTGGGTATTGTCAACCGGAAGGCTCGGGAGGATTGTGTTCGCAAGGAACATGCATGATCTACTGTGGGTGTTCACGGCTGAACAAATGGGCTTGCCCCAGGGTGAGTGTTCGTACGTCTTGGAAGACTGGTTGCAACAGTTGTGCGTGAAAGATTCCTTCGACGAAGGAGTCCAGACCCTTCACGATTGGCTAGGAGTGAAGCTGAATGTCCGCATGGCAGAATCGATCAATCGTCGCATAGCGCAGCACGCGGAGTCGTATCGCGAGTCTCAACCTTCCCCCGCGAGGGAAAAGGGCGAATTTATTTGCCCCTCACTTGCCCTGCGGCCGGAAAGTTTACGGATCCCAACCAGCGAGGTCTGCCTCGAGTCAACCTGGCGGAGCGTATCTCACACGGGAAGAGGCGATAATGATTCGCCACTTATTACGGCCGTGGGATTTCTTGCATCAGACGAAGGCCAAGTGTCCCGACCAGACGATCCAATGCATCTGTAGGGAGATCTACTTCCGCAGCCCGAAAGTCGGAAAGCAATTGTTGGTCGATCCCGATACTTGCCGCGATTTCAGCAAGCGGGCGGTGGGTGGCCATCATGGCGCGTCGGATATCTCCGAAAAACCCCGATTGTTCCGCGGCATCGATAATTTTTCGATGGTGAGCGATATTTTCGTCCTTGCCAGTCACTCCGGCCTTGAACCGCCGGAAGAATTGGCCGAGGAAAGGGACCCAACCAAGAAGAACGCCGAACAAACTGCTTGTCCCGGACTCAAAGCCGGATTGAGCACAAATTTGGAACTACTAAAATTCGTCATAATTGCGCTCACCCGACGGCTATTCCAACGGTGCGATCTTGCCAGGGGCTGTGAATAGCCGATCTGGACGAAAACTTGCTGCTCGCTGGCATACCTGGCTAGTTTGAGGCAAGATTAAGGGGCAGCGAGAAACATTCTTCGTTCCTTTTGGCTATTTCCTCGACGAAAATATCATGCAACAACCCATCGCCGGAATCTATTGCCCCCACCTTGTCCCCCTCGACGAGCGTGGACAAATCCATGAGGAGGAATTACGCCGTTATGTCGATTGGCTAATCGCCTCGGGCGTGCATGGACTCTATCCCAACGGCTCGACCGGAGAGTTTACCCGCTTCACTCCCGAGGAGCGCCGCCGGATCGTCCGGATTGTCTGCGATCAGGCAGCGGGCCGCGTTCCCGTACTGGCCGGCGCGGCCGAAGCGCACATCGGCGAAACACTCGACGCATGCGCTGAGTACGCCGAATACGGTGCCCGAGCGGTAGCGATCGTGTCGCCCTTTTACTACAAACTCTCGGCCGAATCGGTGTACGCTTACTTTCGCGAAATCGCCCGCCAGTCGCCGATCGATGTGACCCTTTACAACATTCCGATGTTTGCCTCGCCAATCGATGTACCGACAATTCGGCGCCTGGCGGAGTTTGAACGCATCGTTGGCATCAAGGACTCTTCGGGCGACCTGGCGTTCATGATGCGGATGATGGAAGCGGTCAAACCGGTGCGGCCCGATTTTGTATTCCTCACCGGCTGGGAAGCCTTGTTGCTGCCGATGCTCTTGATGGGCTGCGACGGAGGAACCCATGCGACCAGCGGCGTGGTGCCCGAGTTGACCCGGAAGCTGTACGATTTGACCCGGGCCGGTGAATTGGAAGAAGCCAGGCGGCTGCAATTCCGCCTGCTGGAGCTATTCGACACGATGCTCTATTCGGCCGACTTCCCGGAAGGATTCCGAGCGGCCGTCGAACTGCGTGGAATCCGTCTGGGCAACAGCCGCCAACCGCTAAGCGACACCCAGCAGGTTGACCGACAGCAGCTTAGCCACGTACTACAATGCATTTTGGCGGACTTTGGCGTGGTGGAGCAGCCGGCCGACGGTTGCCCGCCACGTACGCAGCATGCCAGTCTGACAGCCGAGCGCGACCAGGTTGGTCATGTCGCCCAGATGGTGGTCGAGGAGCTGCGCCGGCGCGGCGTGATGTAAATCGGCCTGAAAGGCCCAAAGCATGCCAGCCCGGGGCAGAGCGCAGCGCCGCCCTGGGAACGAGAAATAAAACTCGCCTTGTCTTTGCACCCCGGCTGATTTGTTTCGGCCCCTTCGAGGCGAAATATTGTGGGTGTCCCCCGAGCCTTTTCCCGAGCCTTCCATCCGGCTTGCCCGGCCGCAGTGTGTCGCAATCCAATTCAGGGCAAAATAAAGAGCTGGTGTTTTGCTGCCCGCTTATCAAACGTGATTACATGCTTGCAGCCTGCAGCAAATGAAGAATGTGCGATGACCAGGTCCGAAAGGTCAATCGTGCAAGCTCTCCCGTCTTTGAGGAGGCGGTGCAATGCGTCAAGCTGTTCGAACTGCAGGATCGGCATCATGGTTAGCTGTTCAAT
>JAJRWS010000427.1 GCA_024276705.1 Planctomycetota bacterium
CCACTTCCATACCCTGAAGGACCCGGCCAAAGACGACATGTTTGCCGTTGAGGAAAGGGGTACCAACGGTCGTGATGAAAAACTGGGACCCGTTGGTATTGGGACCGGCGTTCGCCATGCTGAGGACGCCGGGCCCATCATGGGTGAATTTGAAATTTTCGTCGTTGAAACGATCGCCATAAATGCTCTCGCCGCCGCGTCCATCGCCACGGGTAAAATCGCCTCCCTGGAGCATGAATCCAGGGATCACGCGGTGAAATTGGCTCCCTTTGAAGTGTAGCGCCTTGCCGGAACGGCCTTGCCCTTTTTCGCCCGTGCAGAGTGCCCGGAAATTCTCCACCGTTTTGGGAACGTCGTCGCCGAAGAGTCCTATGACAATCCGGCCCGCATCGGCATCGCCGATTTTGATGTCGAAAAAGACTTTCGTGGTGACTTTACCCTGCGCGGCTCCAATCGCGAAACAATTCGGCGCACTGGCCACCGCACACAACATCACGGCTGACATCATCAAACGACAGAACATAATACGACAGAACATAGCAAGACTCCTTCGTGATAAAATCGAATGAACGGCAAGTCCAATTCATGAACAGGAAAAACAGGCAGTCCTATTCGGCCGATCTTTAGGAAGCCCATTTTCGGTTGGCAGTAACCAAGGACCGGCCGTGGAAACTGGCGGATATTGTGACAATATCCGCTCAAGTCTGCCAGTGGGTAGAAACCGTTCGCAACATGAGAGCCTATTTCAGAACCTGTCGCATCGGCATGATAGCAGTGCGGAGTGGGGGGTCTGGGAATAGGCTCTTGGTCAAGCACGATTACGCAGAAGGTGTTCTGCCAAAACCGAGGCCACGGAATGAACGGATGCCCGGGTGAATGGACGCCAGCCAAGGCTCTGAGAGCCAAAAATCCCTGCCGCTGGGGGGTGCCGATTACGGTCGGTTCATCCGTGGAATATCCCCCAATATCCATGGTCGGACTTCGGATATTAGGGTATTATGGTCGGGTCAACCGTTGATAATTGTTCTGGCCTCGAATCGTACTCGTACTCAGCGCAGCGGTACTCGTACTCGAATGGATTGGTGATTGATCGAACAAATCTTTGCTCACGATCGGCTGGATGTTTATCGCCTCTCGATCGATTACGTCGCTTCCTCGCTGAGAGTAGCGAAGAATCTTAGGGGCCTTCATCATCATGCGCGCGACCAATGGCTTCGTGCGGCTTGAGAGAAATCCGCAACGTACAATGTAGACGTCGAGTACGAGTACGAGTACCGCGATGCTGAGTACGAGTACGAGATCCCAACCGAAACGTAATGATGCCAAAGCGGTGAACCGGAGTTGGCTCGCCTTTCGGTTTTTCAACGTCGTTTCCTTCGTTTATGATTTTTGGTGTGCCAACGCCAATTCCGTTGGTCTGCCAACCCGGTTACCTCAAACGTTCTGCCCCTTCAGAGACATGGCCGATGGTTACAAACATTTCTTCATACTGGTACTATCCATCGCTCATTGCTGTGATTGCGATCCTTGGAGGATGCAGCCAACCAGAAAAAACTGCTCAAAAAGCGTTGCTCGGCCACCAAGATACGATTTGTTCGGTTGCTTTCAGTATCGATGGAAACAAGTTGGTGTCGGGCAGCGCTGACGCCACGATCAGGATTTGGGATGTTCAGACTCGAACATGTCTTCACGTGCTCGACCAACCCAATGACTGGGTCCATTGTGTCGATGTGAGCCCAGATGGCGTCCATTTCGCGTCAGGGGGACGCGATCAAGTGGTCCGCGTGTGGAATCTCAATTCCGGGGAACTGGAACGAGAACTCGAAGGACACACTGGCATCATTTTCTCGGTTCACTACACCGCAAATGGTGATCGCCTGGTTTCCTACGGCAACGACAAGACTATTCGTATTTGGGATGTCGCGTCCGGCACTTGTGAAAAGACGACTCCAATCCGAACTTTTTGGACGCCATCTGGATTTGTGTTGATACCAAAGACAAACCTCGCAGTCTTAGCTGGCGACAATCCCGAAATCTGGGATCTTGACAAAGAGTTATCCGTCCAGACTTATGAAGGGCATGAGGACTCGATTGGCTCGGTCGCGGTAAGCTCCGATGGCGAGTACATCGCGTCGGGCGGCCAATACCAAGATCACTCATTGAAGTTTTGGGACCGACATTCTACCGAGTGCCTTTGGTCCAAAGACTTCGACGTGAATCAAGGTGTCGAGTCGCTATTATTCTCGCCAAACGATGATGTGCTAATTAGTGGGCACTTCTCGGGGAAGATTGTCTGCTGGAATCCTTTGACGGGCGAAGAGTTACGTTCCACCCAGGCACACGCCCGAATGGGCGCACTGGCCTTGTCGAGAGACTTGATTCTTGCCTCCGCAGGTAGTGACGGTTCGATCTCTAATCGTGTACTAGATATAGAAGTAATCAAGCTGTGGAAGTTCGATTCACTCGAACCAGCGATAGCTCCGCCGTCAATGAATCCGCGTGACACGAAGTCTGGGGATGCGTCAGAATGAAAAAATGTGCCCGTACGGGAATAACGTCGAGCGTTCGCTTCGCTCAGTCACGTTTCCCTCCGGCCTGGTTAGCTCAAACGATACGGTAACATTCACACCCCTTTTGTCACCCCCGGCATGGCGATGGGATAATCGCCCTGCGCGTCGGGCACGACGGGCGGGGGCGAGTCCCAGCTCATCTGGTCGAGTTCCGGAGCCAGTTCGGTTTTGGAAGCCAGCGCGTCCTCCCAGCTGACGAGAGCGCCCGATTCGGCGGCCATGCGGCCAAGTATGCCCGTCATGGCAGCCCGGGCGCAGCGGTCGGTCTCGTTGTAAGGTAAATCCTGGCGTATTGCGGCAAAGAGCTGATCGTGTTCGACCTGATACGCATTGATCGCGGGCCCCTGATATTCCCAGAGCAACTTGTCGGGGGTTTGCTGGTGCCCCTTGAATAGACGCGGTTTGGGAACTCCTTCGCCCAGTACGGCCGAGCCGGTCGTGCCGTGGAGCACATCGCCGAAAAATCCCCAGCAATTGGCCATATGGCGTCCTTGAGCGAGCAGGTGAGTGCCATCCTCGAAGGTATATTCCACCGCATAATGATCGAACAGTTGATCTGGTTTGCGTCGCTGTTGGCGGCCACCCTGGCCTTGGGCGGAGACAGGCCAGCCGCCTTTGGCCCAGCAGCAGATGTCGAGATTATGAATCAGCCAGTCGAGCAGGAAAGTTCCGTTCAGCCAGGTATAGCAAGAGTAATTACGGATCTGGTGGGCCAGTTCGCTGGTCTCGGGCCCTTTGGGGTTAAACCCGACCGGGCCATGTTCGCGATAGGCCCAGCAGGTGATCAACTCGCCGATGTCGCCCTGATGCAGTCGTTTGATCGCCTCCTGCAAAGGTGGATAATGGCGGCTCATCAGGCCCCCGGCGACTTTCAGATTTTTTTGCTCGGCAACCTTGCCGGCCGCCAGTACCCGGTGAATTCCCGGTGCATCGACCGCGAATGATTTTTCCATGAAGACATGCCGTCCCTGCCGAACCGCATATTCAAAATGGATTGGCCGGAATGCAGGAGGCGTGGCCAGCAGCACCAGATTGGCTTCGCCGATCGCGTCGATTGCCTGTTGGTAGGCGTTGAAGCCGAGGAATTGACGTTCCGCGGGCACGTCAACCTGTTTGCCGAACTGCTGAGTGAGGTTCTTCAGACTTGCGTCGAGTCGATGCTGGAAGACATCGGCCAGGGCCCACAATTGAGTGGGGCCTTGCGTCGACAGAGCGTTGACGGCGGCTCCAGTGCCCCGGCCACCGCAGCCGACCAGGGCGATTTTGATGGTATTGTCCTCGCTCGCGTAAGCGCGTGTGGTGATAGCACTGGCCAAAGCCGCACCCGTCAGAACGCCACCCGAGCGCTGGATAAATTCACGCCGTGAAGGGGTATCGTTACAGGCATGCGTGTTGTCCTTCATGATCGAACCCTTTGCTTCATTATGGGGAGGGGGTAGTTGGGACTTGCGAAATAAATAGGCCAAGTATATCCGGATGTCGTATTTTGGTCGTACGGCGATGGGTCCACTACTAATGCTTGGCGATCCCTTCGGCCATCATTCGCTGCCTTTCGCTTCGGGGTAGTCGAGGCCCTTCGCTTCGGCGTAGTCGGCCATTTCGGTACGCTGGGCGGAATCGGGTTCGTACCACTCGACACCTTCCGCCTTGGGCGATCGGGTTGGCCGGACGACTCGAAAACCAACGAAAGTGGCATCCGTATGGTACCAGATACTCTGTGGAATTTGCGGATCTTGTTCTTTCCAATCACGGCTCGAGCCTTGCCTGGCCGCACTGCGAAGTCGATCTGGATAGTCCAGCCAGGAACCCCCTCGGATCACGCGAGGGAAGATGGAGGTGGGCGCGAACATGGGATTCTGGACGGGAGTCGTCGCCGGTGGCGGATAGCCGTCGGGGGTGTAACGGTCCAGCACCCACTCCGAGACGTTGCCATGCATGTCGAACAACCCCCATGCATTGGGCTTCTTGCTGCCTACCGGGTGGTACTTATCGTCCGCGTTATTATCGCACCAGGCATATTCACTCAGAAGTTCGGGGGAATCGCCGAAGCTGTAGGCGGTCGTGGTACCAGCCCTGCAGGCATACTCCCACTCCGCTTCGGTCGGTAATCGGTAAACCCGGCCAGTTTTCGCCGATAGCCATTGGCAGTAGATTTTTGCCGCCAGTTGAGTCATGCAGATTGCCGGGCAATGGCGCTTACCCATGTCGAAGGTCATGTCGGTGTACGGTTTTGTTGGCATGGTAATCGCGTCGGCAAGCTGGTCCTGCTCGGTGCCCGCTGCCTGTTTCAGCTCACGTAGTTGCTGGTCGAGACCAAGGCACCACAGTTCGTATTCGTCCCAGGTGACCTCGTATTTTCCCATCCAGAACGGATCGAGGGCAACTTCGAAGGGAGGTCCTTCATCCTGGCTGCGTTCAGGCTGATCCTCACGGCTTCCCATCGTAAACTGCCCGCCGGGAATCGGCACCATGTCGAACGTTACGTCGGTGCCGGGTATGGATTCCGTGTAAGGTCCCCGGGCCGCAACCGGCGCTGAGTTTCCATTGGAGTTGGGCGGTCCGGCCGTGTTGGAGATCGTTGTGGATGCGGGCTCCCCGGTCGTTGCAGGGGGTGAATCCGCTTTGGGGCGAAGTGAAATCCCTTGTTTCTCGACGGGCAATTGGTGCGATGCGAAAAATTCAGCATAGGTCATGCCGTCTGCTGCTGGCATCCCTTCGACCTGTTTCAAGGCGATTTCCAGCTCCTTCAGGAGAAGGGCGTTTTCCGCCCGCTTGGCTTCCAGACCACCCGCCTTCTCGGCTGCGTCGAGTCGGTCTTTGGCATTCCCTGAAATCAGGTCCGACAATTTCATGCCATAGGTATTTACGTAGTCGCGTTTTTTTTTCTTGATATGGCACGTGTTGCAGCCGACTTTTTTGAAGGTTTTCTGGAAACCCTCGTCGTCGCTGTGCTTGACGTATCGCTCGGCAAATATTTTTTTGAATGGCGCGATGGCCATTGCCGATTCGAATTGGGAGCAGATCAGTATGCAGAAGGTAAAGCGGATGACCATTCGCCACCACATATCGCATCTCCTGAAGGATGGACCGGGAAGAACGTGTGTTGAAGGAAATATTCGCAGGGGCAACCAGACGCCTTCGTGGTACGTCCGGGGCGGGAACCGCGCATTATAACCGCGGCTGGCATGTTTGACAAAGGGCTAGCGGCGAAATGCCAGTTGCGAAATCATGGCCAATTTCCCCCACAACTCATGGAAATTTGCTTTGGAACGGCCTGCACGCCGGTCGCGGAACACGATCGGTATTTCCTGGAATGTGGCGGCCGTATGCTTGAGGTACCAGAGCAATTCTTCCAGATAGGAGTAGCCGGCAGAGCGGAGCTGGGCTCTAGGCAACTCGATAAGTCGGGCTACGCGATACGCACGGAATGCGCCACTGGCATCGTGGACCGGCAACTTAAGCAGGGCGCAACTGGCCTTGTTGAGAAGCCGACTGATCAGACGCCGGTACCAGGGCCAACCTTCGATTTTTCCCCCATCGCAGTAGCGTGAACCGATGACCACATCGCAGTGGTCCGATGCTTCCAGCAAGGCAGGCAGGCTTTGAGGGTCATGGCTCCAATCGGCATCCATGGTCACAAGCCACCGATAGTTCCGATCGATGGCGAAATCGATGGCCTCGCGGGCAGCCGTCCCCAGACCTAGTTTGCCGGAGCGATGGATGACATGAAACCAGGAATGTTGGCTGGCCCATTGGCCGCACCATTTGCCCGTTCCATCGGGTGACTCGTCGTCCACTACCAAGATGTCAGCCGTGGGCAACTGTTGACGTATGGCGGGTACCAGGGATGGAAGATTGTCAATTTCGTTGTAGGTAGCCAACGCGACAAGTATGGGCGACTCGGCGGAATTCATGTCGGATTGCCAATCAGCAAGCTAGGATCCGCCCATTAGCCATAAATGGGGGGGTGATTGCCTGATTCCAACTGGTTGAACAATTGGCGAAATTGGCGGCCTTGAACAAGCATAGCAGAATGGTTTTCGCTCGGACGGGGCAAGGGTGTTGGGTCATGGGCTGGCCTGCCTGCCGTGGGGGGGCTGTTTGGTTCGTGCATTACGGTGTTGTCGATGGCCGTGGCATCGATCGAGGATTTGGTCATGCCACTGAGAGCCTCCAGGGGAATTACCCCTTGGGCTTCATGGGTCAAATGGAGGTTCCCCTGAGCTACCGCAATGCCCGCGGGATTTTGGCTGGGTAATTCGTCGGCCGAATATTTTCCTGGCTCACAACGTTCCAATTCGTCGGCGAACTGTTGGTCTTGGTGGTTGACAACGCGCGTGGCCGTCGACAAAAGCTGAGCTTCAAAGGATGCGTATGGATCGAGGACGACTTCTTCGGTGACGAACGATTCCTCGAATGGGTTGTAGGCTTCGGGCGGTTTTGGCGGCACGGGTTCCAGGGGCTCCACGGTCGGTTCCACGTGAATTTCATGGAGTTCCTGGATTAGTTTTTCCGTGACTTCGATCGTTTTCATGCCGGGTTCCCCGGCTGGGGAGATTGGCTGGTCCCTGCGGAGCTGGCTTTGTTGCGTGTCAAAAGGGATCGAGGCTGGCATATCTTCATCCCCACCCGAGCATTGGGAACTTGTGGTTTCCATGGCGGTTGGCTCTGCAGCCGGGCATTGCTCGAGTGGCGGCAATTCGCAGAGCTCGCCGAATTCGACAACTGACGAATCAGATTCCTGGCCATGAGAAGGTGTGGCGGATGGGAGGGTCGAGTGGTTCCACGGTGCTGGCAACTGTTGCAGTTCCGACCATGCTTGCTGAACGATTGCTCCATCCAGAGGTTGGTAGCCTGTTTCCTGGGCCATCCAGATCAACTGGTCACCGAGCTGATTGATCAGACGGGGGACTCCATCGGTGACGGCGAAAATTGTTTCCAATCCATCGGGGCTGAATAGCTGATCCACATCGCTACCACTTGCGACAACCTGAGAACGGACATACCCGAAAGTCTCCTCGCGTCCCAGCGGTGCCAGATAGCAACGGGCTGATATTCGCTGGCTGAATACTTCCATTTCCGGATCGGCAAAGCGTTCTTCCAGGATCGCACCGCCCGCCAAAACCAGATGGACCAGTGGTCGACCCTGCTCGGATACATTGGTCAGTACACGCAATTCCTGCAAGAGGCGGGTTGGGAGTGCGTCCGCTTCGTCAACCAGCAAGAGCATCTGTTGCCGATTCCCATCAGGTCCGCGCAGATATTCTACCAAGGACAGTCGCAATTCGCCTTCATCCATGCCCCGGTAAGGTAACCCGAGTTCAAATAGAATCATTTGCAGCAGAGCGCGACGAGTGCAGAGTTGGACCCCCATCAATGCAACCACCGCCATGGAGTCGTGAAACTGAGCGGCGAGCACTTCCAGCAGAAGTGATTTTCCAGTGCCGGCGGCGCCAATCACAAGGGTAGGGCCTTCCCAGCGTGTGATGGCACGTACGAGCCGTTCGCGCGCCTCTTCCATGACATTTGCCGGGAAATAGCGGCGCACATCGGGCGCGGTCGGAAAAGGGCGCAGCGTGGAATTGGAAGTGGAGTCGTCAGTGATCATGTGGGTTCTCGGTCGGCATCGCCAGGGTTAAGTCTTCCACAAAAAGAAATATAGGAAACGGTATAGGGTAGAATCGGCATATCGGGTCGAGGTGCTTCAGGCTCAGCTCACAGAATCGTGAACTGGGGAATGGGGCAGGAAGTCGGGGACTGGGGGCTGCTAGCTTTGCAAGATGAGCACTGTATTGCGTGCTCGTGTCCTCGTGCAGCTTCCTCTTGTCTCTGTCGACGCGATCTGTTCTGGTGGAATAAGACCGGCATAGCCTTCGGGTTCATGCTTCCCTATGGGAGGGCAGGACGCACTCTGCCCCCAGGCCCCAATCCCCAGCCCCCAGTCCCTCAATGTTTCATATCAAAATTTGCGGGATCACGAATCCGGAAGATGCTGTGGCTGCCTCTCACGCCGGGGCGGATGCGTTGGGATTTAATTTTTATCCAGGCAGCAAGCGCTACCTGACTCTCCAAAACGCCGTCGATGTGGTTCGTGTTGTCCCCACTCGGGTCGCCCGAGTGGGCGTGTTTGTCGATGCCCGTGCCGAACAGATCGTTGCCGCGGTCGAGCGGCTGGCGCTCGATTGGGTTCAACTGCACGGTAACGAACCACCCGAGTTTGTTTCCTGTATTCCTGCCGAGGTGCTCCTGATGCGAGCCTGTCGGATGGGGCCGCAGGGTTTGCCGGACGTGGAGGAGGATCTACGTCGATGCCGTGCAGCGGGGCGGGTTCCCGACGCGGTACTGATCGATGCTCAGGTTGCCGGGGAGTATGGCGGAACGGGGATGCAAGCGGATTGGGAAGCACTGGTCGATTGGCGAAGCAAGCTGGAGTCGGTTCCACTCGTGCTCGCTGGCGGCCTGAAGCCCGAGAACGTGGCGGTAGCCATCGGTCTGGTGGCCCCGGCGGCAGTCGACACGGCCAGTGGCGTAGAATCGGCCCCAGGGCGAAAGGATCCGCAATGCATGCAGCAGTTCGTCGCGGCGGCCAGAGCTGCTGTGTGAAGAGTGGGCAGTAGAGTCGGTGTTTCAGTGTTTCAGTGTTTTGGAGGTAGCGGTCAGGAGGGCGGGGTCAGGGGTGTCGGGTGTCAGGGTTCAAGTGTTGGGAAAGAGGAGCAAAGTAAGGACCGGCGCATCAATAACTGTCGCATTTGCATTTATCGGCGAGCA
>JAJRWS010000428.1 GCA_024276705.1 Planctomycetota bacterium
AAAGGCTTCTCTCGAGGGTTGCTTCAGCGCCCTGGGGGCGTTGTTGCCTGAATTAATTGGTCGCCGGACCAAGCCTTCACAAGGGAGGCGCTACATCCGGCGTAGCAGATGCTACAGATCGCGTAGCATCGGAGGGATTTAGCTATTTTTTGTGGGGGTTGTTGACCAATTCAGACCGTCACGGGGAATGTAACTAACGGTGTGACCAAGGCTTAGGATAGGTCTTTTGAGATGATCCGAAAGCGGCTTGTCGTACTGTTTGATTTTCTTTAGGGCACGGCGAATAGCATTGCAGACTCGATTTCGAACCTTGTTGCGTTCATCCGCAAGCTTCCTAATCTTTCCTCCCAGGCCATGGGCGTTGGTCAGCTCGGAAGTGATCCATTCCTTCTCGTTCTCCAATGCCTCAATCCTTGCGAGGTCGTTGTTTGATCGTGCCTCGCTGAGGCCTTCCTCGATCTCTTCCAGCCTGAGACGATATGAGCGGACGGCGTCGGCGTCCAGCATTGCTCCGGCGTCAGACTGTCCAAAGACTGAAACGCCACCATCTGGCGGATCTTCCCCGGCCGATATTGAACCGCGTAGTTCGTTTTTCGTCCTACGGCTCACGGCAACATCAAGCTCTGAGGCAGAAAAGGGTGTGCCTGGGTTCTCAAGCAGTAATTGGAGATGATAAAAGCCGATATCTGGCGTATATATTTTCTCTATGTTGCCTTCGAACCTGATCGCCCAGCACTGCCCCTTCTTCCAAATATAGTTGTTGGGTGATGGGTCTGTTGGCATTGAAGGTGAGGCTGGCTGCCCAGTGGCAACGCCTCCAGAATCACACACCAGTCGAAGAAGACAGCTTTCAGGCAGCTGCCGTTTTCGGATCGCGCTGCCGTTTTGCGCAATCGCATCGTCCACAACCCGCGTGACATACTTGGCATGCCGTTGGTGCAGTTCAAAGAGCTGCAGTGCAGTTGAATCCGCCGAGCCATCGAGGTGTTTCAGTACACGCGCGGCCTCACCATACCGCCCAAAGAACTCAAGCGCGGCCATGTCCGCGACTTCGTTAGCTGTTTCTACATAGGCCGCAAGCATTGTTCTCGGTTCACCTTCGACCCGTTCACCAACTAAGAGATCGACGCCGTATGCTTCCGCCGGATCATGTTCCTCCGCCCCGGAGGCCAGTACCGCAAAACGACGGTCGATGCATTGAGAACAGGTCCCACAGTGGGTGCGTAATCTGGTCATTTCCCACGTGTGTGTACAACTGGTGGCGAATTTGATGGTTTCCGCACACCCAGCGTTGACGATTCCTTTCACAACCTCTGTTTTTGTTTTCCAGAGGAAGGGGTTTTCAACCTTGAATGGCTTACCAGCCACAGCCGAGATTAGCTTTGCAAAACCGTTAATGACCTGGGGGTGCGTAGTCCGCGTTGCTCTTGCGCCAACGACCTGTGCCGATACAGGCAGGTTAAAACTGACGACACCGTTCTCGTAGAAACGGATTCGAGAAAGGCCAAACATTTGGGCAACTGTTGCTCCCAGCGCAGCGTACAGGAACGATCTGCTCCGCTGGGTGTATTCCCGTCCCATGGACTTGGCTTTGTTGATAACCACCGGGATGTGCAGCGGGATATGCGTTGCACTCTTAGCAAGGAGTTCGTTTAGCTTTCGATGTCGCTTGGCCAACTTCTGTGTCGGCTTGTGAGTGACCAGCGCGATCTTACGATGATTCACGACAGCCTCTTGTATGGCTCCACCTAAAGAATCCAGCCCACCAGAGAATAGTAAGACTTCTTCCGGCGGTTCCACGTTGAAATCGAGATGCTGCTGCATAGCAGGTTGCGTTGTCAGCTTGGCGAACTCGAAGTGATACTCATCCTCGGATAAGAAGCTGAGCGTATCAATCAACTGTTGCCGCAGTTCTGGCTCGTTCCATAGGTCCGGATTACGTACTGGGATTCTGAAAAACAGCCTGCGCCGCCAATTCTCCCCAAAATTATCCACGCCATCGCCACCTCTCCGGATGGCTTGATCAGCGCAGTAAACATAGGTCGCGATCTCAACAAGATCATGGAACTGCGATGGGATGTCCTTGAGGAGTTGACTACGGATGTCGTTGATGCGTAGGGATACGTTTTCGTGCGGCCCCCACAGGTGAAGACGGAGTGGTTTGTCCTCGCCAAATGGCAGGGAGTTGGTGGTGACATCGCCGCAGAGGATGGAGCGCTCATTAGCCATCGGTCCGCGCTCCTTCCTTGAGTTCAGCCACGATTTTTTTCATGGCCACATGCGCGAACCCTGCGGCGTCTTGTCTTGATATTCCTTTCTTCTCCCAGGTGGTCTTTGAAAACCAGCCTCCGGAGAAATCTTCAACTATTTTTGACGCTTCACGACTATGGGTTCCCAGCGCCTTGGTAAACTCACCTTGTTGAGCAAGCGTTCGAAAACGACGGCCTTCACCAACGTGATGGGCGACGGCTCTGCTGACAAAATAGTCAAGGCACTTGTTTGTTAGTCGGGAAAAGAAATCTCTGGCAAAAGTACTGAACTGCTTGTTGGTCGCAAGTTTGGAAAAGGCGTTCTTGACATCGTCAGGTGTGGTCCCGAACAAGCTTTGTGTCCGGCTTCCGATGACCTCGGCCATCGTCTCAGAAGCAGCCATCTGGGCCATTTCTCCCAGATCCGTTCGGCCGCCATTGTTTGCCAGCTTTTTGTCGATGGCATCTGAGAACGCCCCTATTACCTCCATAAGGCTGGGGGAATCCGACACGTTCAAACCGGCGCTCTGCAGGGCCTGCGCGAAGTTATCACTTCTTGCTGCCAGTGGCAGTTGTGTCAGGAGCCAGATTGTTTCTACGAGACCCTTATCTTCCGCCGCCAGCTTTAACCCCTTCTCGGCAGCCGTAATCGTCGCGTTAGCAATTTGCGCAGTCCCAGCTCCGCCCTCGATAAGGGCAACAACCTGCTGCCATTTGCGCGTGCGGGGAAGATTGCCTAGTCTGATATGTCCCATGGGACTTCCAACTTCTTACCTTTGTTGGTTCATAATTGCTCTTGCGCCTTGTCGGTGATCGCCAGTCCGCGAGCTTTTTTCGGCTCGCGCTTCAAGTAGCCCTTTCGCACAAGTTGACTAACTTGATCGTGAGCGCTGGAATGTGAGATGCCAAGAATGTCAGCGAGCTCCTTCATTGTCGGTGGGAATCCGCGCTTGCGTAAGAATCGGCGGATCTCCTTCAATGTCCTGCGCTGTGGGTCAGTTATTTCCTGAACAGGGCGTCTGCCCCGCGTTTTATTGGTCATGGCGACGCTTCTCCATAATTCTTCAGCAGCTCAAAGTTGTTCCGGTACGTCTCGAATCGTGGGCGTGGCACGACCTGGCCAGTCTTGCGGCTGAGGTTGGTGAAAACGATGCGGTACTTGCCGGCGTTCTGTCCTGTTTTGTTCCGGTTGGCCTCTTTGATCAGCTCAAGCGACGGCAGAACCCAGTAACAATCGGCTTGCTCGGAATAGAAGATGAAAAAGAAGTTGCGGCGTGGGTTGCGAACCTCCAAGGCGGCAAACGTCCCTGCGTTTCGTGGATTACATTCTTTCGAGCGTGCCTTTATCTGGATGTCCAGATACACGGGTTCACCGGACACTTCCTTCCGCACCACACAATCGATCTGCTGGTCGTCTACAAGCGTCAGGTAAACATCTAAGCCGCGCCGAAGCAGTTCGGCGATGGCAACGAACTCCTGTCGCTTTCCAAATGAGGCTGAATTCCTGAACGCCACTCTTTCGTTCTCCGCTTCAACGACACAAAGCCGCAGGGCCCCGTCGGGCAGACTACGGCCACGTTACAAGCCTATATTATATGGCCTGATGGGTGTCAGGTCAATAGAAAAATGTACGCAAACTGATGGATAGCGGGAAGGGCAGCCATACGGGACTACAAGGAATGCGATTGGGAAAGAGAACTTGGGACAGGATGTGGCGCTTGTGGCCTCAATCACTGCCGGAGGGCATGCGCTCGCTGACCAGCTTCGTCCACATCTTGCGCTGGCGGTGCCAATGTGGAATAGCGGCAATGGGGCGGACGTCTTTCTCGCGGATCGGGTCGCGGCCCTTGACCGTGCGGGGGAGGAACAGGATTCCTTCTTGGATGTCCGGGGCGAGGTTCAATAGGTTCATGATCTGTGTGATCCTGGCTCGCGTCACGTAACCGAGCCGGGCGAGGTCGGCGTAATCCCGCACCTCCCCGCCGCGGACAAGGCCGTCGAAGCGGATCGCCAAGGCCATCAGTTTCGAGAGGCGGGGCACGTTCCCCGGCTCGATGGTTCGGTCGTCGTCCTGGGGATGATTGCCGTTTCTCCGGCC
>JAJRWS010000429.1 GCA_024276705.1 Planctomycetota bacterium
CCAATGGTCATCGCATACCGGGAGGCCAACGCTGCCACTTCCTGGCAAAGCGGGCTCTCTGGCACTGGTTCCGCCAAGGTGAGCAACTCGTCACGAGCGAGGTTCCTTAGATGCCAGTAACCTGAAAGGCAGCACTCCGGGAAGACGATCAATTCCACATCCTCACCGGCGGCCTGCTGCACAAACTGCCGTACGACTTGAAGATTGTAAGATTTGTCACCTGCCCGGTGCTGAAACTGCACGCTTGCTACGTTCATCGGGTACTCCTGAATACGCATGTCCTGTGATAGCCAAACGGCGATTCTTGTCGTGGCTTCTGGGTTCCTGGGACCCATTTTCAAGGTTGGTAAAGGCGAGGTCAAGTATCAGCCATCGCAATGCGCAAACAGAGTTGGGCGCTTTGACGAGAAAGCCGTGATTGTACATTTTCCTAATGCCCCTACGCTACCAATCCCTCTCGGTTTTTCCGCTGTTTACTGAATCGAACGGGAATGTCGACTACCTGCTCGCTGATGAAGCCCTCGGAGAGAAGCTGCTCACAGGAATTCGTCTTTGGAGCATGGTACATCTCCGACAATACCCGCGATTTTTTCGGACCTCAGGAATCCGAAATCACGGTGGCACAACGGCGGGCAATCGCGGCGAGCGTCGGGCCGATCGATTCGTGAACAACCTCGTCGGCGATCGCGCCCAGTGGCGTGGTTTCACGGTTGATGATGACCAGCCGGCCACCGTGCCTTTTTGTGACGGCAGGCAAGTCAGCCGCTGGCGACACCACCAAGGACGAACCGATCGCAAACAGCAAATCCGCCTGTTCGCACAACCTGGCAGCCTTCTCGAGTACATCGCCTGGCAATGCCTGACCAAATGAAATCGTCGCATGTTTCAGCCGCCCATCGGCACAATGGCTACAAGCGGGCACGCGTTCGGTGGCAAGAAATTCCGCAACCAGCGGATCGGCATCAAACCGGGCTCCGCAATCCTGGCAAAGGATTTGACGGGCTGTCCCATGCAGCTCCAGGACATTCTGGTTACCGGCGATTTGGTGGAGGCCATCGATATTTTGCGTGATGACACCGTGGATCCTGCCTGCCGCTTCCCACTGGGCAATCACACAATGTCCAGCGTTCGGTTGGGCGCCGGCAAAGTCGCGATGCCCTATGGACTTCTGTCGCCAATATTCGAGGCGCGCGTCGGCACTGGCCAGAAACTCGTCGTAATAGACCGTCCGGTACTTCGACCAAATGCCACCTGGTGATCGAAAATCCGGGATCCCGCTTTCCGTACTGATACCGGCTCCTGTGAAGACAACCGTCTTCTTGGCCCATGCCAGCCAAACGGCAATTCTTGTCGTGACTTCAGGGTTCATAGGACTCATTTTCGAGGTTTGCCAAGGCGAGGTCAATTTGTCTTGCCGCTTTCAATCCCTTGGCTATGTCTCGTTCCGCATAGACTTGGGTCAAGCTGCACGGGGGTCAAACCCGGTTTTGCCCCCGCGCACGCGGTGGTGCGAAGAAGTCCTCTCCGTAGGATCTCGCTTTGAGGATAGCAGTTCTCTCAACACCATCACGTCCAGCGTCGGTAACGCCAAGAAAAATGAGGGCACTTTGGCCATTTAGGACAAAGCTGCTAATAAAATTCTCATCATTAGATCTCCTCACAAGTTCTAAGGTGAATAGATTGACGATATTCGAACTGATAAATCTCGTCTTGTTGTTCTTCACGATCTGGCCTTCTCCCGGCAGACTCTACTCGATGCAAAAAGTTATGCGGGAACTTTATGGCGAAAATATTCGTAATCTGACACTAGCGTATGTTGCCACCGGCGATTCGAAAATTCAACATCACCACAGCACAAACTAGCCCCAGGGCAGCCAGAGCAATCGCTGTAGGCTCAGGAATCGCCTCACCGGGCAACGGAGGCGTGCTTGAGGGAGGCCGGCGGTGCTGAGTTGCCTGCTCGTAAGAATAAGCTAGTCGGATCAACGTCGGCTCATCGAATGGTCTGCCCAGAAATGTAATTCCCTGAGGGATGCCACTTTCCTTGATGCCGGTAGGGATGGTGATCGAAGGAAAGCCTAAGAAAGGTGATATGTTCATGTAGCGATATTCGTTATCAGTTTCCCAAAGAGTACCGGTTGTTCCTATGTGTGGCGGATCTGTCATCAGCGGCGGGTAAACGATTGCATCGAGATTCTCGTTCTCCATGTAATTCAACAAATTTTGTTCCAAGGTCTCTCGCACGGCGACAACCGAGGCATACGCAGGGTCCTCCTCGGGAGGTATATTTCCATTGAGATACTTGAACGCAAAATCATTCAACTCCGGTAAAAATTCCCCGGAGTTGATGATCTCTTGCAAAGATTTGAAACGAGCTCCGGTCCCTAAAGATTCCAAGTAGCTATCTATTCCGTATTCTAAGTCAGGATAGAACGTAGAACCATTACTGGGTAAAGAGAAACGCAGCGTGATAACTTCGGCACCAAGTTCTTGCATTCGTTCCGTCGCATCGATGGTCATATTTCTGACTTCTCGGCTAATGCCTCTCATGTATCTGCTTAAAAAACCTATTCGGGCACCGCTCAATCCATCAGCATCCAGATAATCAAGATAACTTCCAGGAACATGGCCTTGTCCCGCTGCTGTCACCGGATCCGCTGGATCGTAACCTGCGATGATGTCGAGCATTGCGGCGGCATCGGCAACCGTGCGGGCAAGGGGCCCAGTCACGCCTCGTCTTTCCGAAGCTTTTGGAATGGTTCCATCTCCACTCACGAGGCTTCGCGTTGGCATGAAGCCGACCAGTCCGTTCAACGATGCCGGGTGTTGAATCGAACCCCAACTATCACTGCCCGTGCCGATCACGGCGAAATTGGCGGCAATCGCAGTTGCGGTTCCCCCGCTGGAACCGCCAGGCACTCGGGTAATGTCGTACGGGCTACGAGTCTGGCCTCCCAGCGAGCTAAGAGTGATACTGCCACTGGCAAATTCGTCAAGATTCGTTTTACCAAGGATAATAGCCCCGGCGTTACGTAGCTTCTGCACGATGAATGCATCGTCGGGTGGAATGGAATCCCTGAGAGCGAAAGACCCCGATGTTGTTGGCATATCAAACGTATCGAGCTGATCCTTAAGAAGGATGGGAATGCCGTGCAACACGCTTCTGGGACCATTCGCTTGACGCTCTACGTCCAAAGCCCTGGCGGTTTCCAATGCGTTGGGATTAAGCGTTAGAATCGAATTAAGTGCTGGCCCTTGTTGGTCATACGCTTCGATTCGATTCAGGTATAGCTGGACCAGGCGTTCAGAAGTCAGTAGTCCCGCATCGAAGGCATCGTTGATATCTTGGACAGTAGCTTCTTGGAGCTGAAAAGATTGTGCTTGCCCATAAGCAAGAGGACTCACCCAGGAAATGAATACGGCGACCGCGCAGCAGGTGAAGGCCGGTACACCTCTTGGGAAGAATTTCCGGTTCCTAAGCTGGCTTAGCCAATATACGGCTATGCTGAGTATGGATAGAAAAAGCATCGATGGTTCAGGAAACGACTGGGCATTTGTCACAAGTCCAAGGGATATCAGTGCGATCGAAACTATGTCCAGTGAGAATAATCTCATTATGCCACAGCCTTTCTGAGCTGAAGATCGACTGGCTATTCAACATCGAACAACCGCTGTCCCGGGCAATTGAGAAAAACGGCATTGGCAAATGGACGCCTAACCCAGGCCGTAACGCAACATCCACTCTACCAATAAGTAAATCGCGATCGCAGGACATTTTGTGAGATGGTTGTCAAGAATTTTTTTAATATTTTAGGAGCAGATGCCCGAATAGCCGTCGGTTTGAACCGTATTTTCGGTGCTAGAGGTCTAAATGACTAAGAGTCTATCCCAGAACCACTTGCAGGCATTGCTGGCATAGGAGCTATGGCAATCTCTTACTCTTCAGGCTTGATCGTCAGACGTACGGTAGCTTCTCGGACTGGCTTGGTAAGATCGATCCCGATTCGAGTCGGATTCTTGCCACCGCGTACATGTTCGTCGATCTTCACGGCGTCAATGTTCAAGGGCAGGCCGCTCGCGTCGATCGTTACGATAACGGCCCTGTCGCCTGTTCCCACACGCAAACGATTGTCGGCCAACCGCTGCCAACTATCAAAGGTGATGACGGCAGTACCAAACTCTTGTGGAGCTGTGAATCGGACAGTATCCGTCACGATGAGGGTCGCCTGGTCGCGTTGGAATAAGAAGGATCGCCGCAGGCTTTCCAGTGACTTGACTGGATAAGCGGAAGTCAAGTCTAGTTCGAGTTGGTCTGCATGTTCAGCGAGATCCAATTTCAATACTTTGGCGGCAGCGTCTCGTCCTGCTTTTTGCAGCATCCCGGCGACGCGTGGCACAGGGTGACCGAAAGAGTTGAGTACGTCACTGTCATATCGCTTGCTGCTAAACGTGCGCTGTGTGTAAACTTCTGCTCCCGGGTCGACCAGCGTCATCACATCACCGACACAAAAAACGTACGATCCAACATCATTGTGATTGTGGTGCTCACTATTGTGACCGCCCTTGAGCGCTACTCCGACAGGAGTGCCCACCGTCGTATGGGCTCCACGACTGATCAAGATTCCCGCATCTTTGAACCAGTCACGGTTGGCGGACACCACGGTGTCCGTGTCCGTTTCTTGCTGATCAAATGCAAAGGCGAAGATTCCGAACTCATCGAGCCATCGCATGCCCGAATAACCACTCCGTTCCCAGGTGGTGGGTGTCAGGTCGCATCGTTGAGTGACATAGCTCATGATTTTGCGGCTGGGGCGGGACCCGACGGTGCAATCGGCAAATGCAGGATATTGACCGGGGGTAATCTCCATCCGACGAGCAAACAAGCCAGCGATCTTCGCCTTGGAGTGGCTGAACAAGTCGACGTGGCCGTTTGTGGCTTCCTTGAGCATGTGATCGAGCCGTACGAAACAACCGTAGCCATAATTCCAGTAACCGATGCCCTCGCTGCAATAGCCGTCATCCGTGAAGCCCTTAAGGAAGTATGCGATGTACTTCTCTGCCGTGGCAACGTAGAACGCTCGCTCACGAGGCGGCTCAAGCAGTGCCATCGCCGTGCCCGTGACGTTCGCCAGGCAAACAGAGTTCCAGTTGTTGGTGCCGGTCAACCACCACATGCGCGGTGTTCCGGTCGTTACCATCTGAGTATACGGCACGAAAATGCGTCGTTTAACTTCCTTGCGTACCAGCGATCGCGTTGCGGTGTCGAGCCGATCGCCGAGCATGTAATCGGCACTGGCCAGTTCACAGGCAACCTCTGACGAGAACAGATCGATGGTAATGCGACGACCTTTGAAATTGTCGTTACCTGAGTCGTGGGCGGGTAGCACCCAACTCCTGTCCGCCGCGTATGAGACAATGGCTTGTTGTATGGCGTTGATGAATTGGCCATCGTTTTGTATGCATTCGGCTATGACGAGCGTACGGAACGCCTGTAATTTGGTGAAATAGACTTTCTCATATCGACTTCTATTGCCGACCTGAGAGTATTCTAAATAGAGATCATCGGGCAGTGGTGCGAACGTGCGCGTGGCCAGGCGGACGGCGTCACGAATAACTGAGTTGTAGTTTGTGCTACGGCCAACGCGCGTCCAGAAATCACGATCCTCGATGCTCGGCGCTGCACTGTAGGTCGTGGCGGTGATCGACTTGGCAATCTGGTCGACTCTTGTCACTTCAGGGGCTTGAGCTATCGTAGTGGGTTCCGGTGCCGTCGCGGCGACGCACAAGAGAAAACAGACGACGCAGGTTCTCATGGAAGGGTCCTTGGCGAAGGGTCGTCAGGCCAAATCCCTCTGCGCCACTCGTGATGACCCAGATGGCAACAGGCACAAGAAAGACCCCATTGCAGACAGGAAATA
>JAJRWS010000430.1 GCA_024276705.1 Planctomycetota bacterium
AACTTCATATTGTCCGGGCATCGTCGATTCTTTGCGTTGAAGCACCTAGGACGGAAGACGGTGCCATGCCATACGGTGAGCACTTCGATGGCCGATAACGACGCCTTCCATGCCGCCCTACACTGCAGTCGCAATCCGCGGATCATGCGAACCTTGGTCGACCTGGGGATGGCCCGTGACCAAGGCGAGGGTATCTCACGCATGTTTGCCGAAATGGCGGATGCCTTTCTTCCCACCCCACAGATCGACAATTTATCTCACGGCGTCACTGTGGCCTTGCGCAACACGACGACCCTCACGGAAGCAGATCGATCCTTCATCACCCGGATCGGCGGCGAGGAGTTGAGCGAAGAAGAGTTTCGGGCCCTTCTGCATGCCCACCGTAACGAACGTATCGACAATGCCAATCTGCGTGCCTTGATCGGTCTGGACACCCTGGGGGCAAGCCAAGTCTTGCGCCGCTTGCGGGATCGAGGGCTGTTGGAATTGCACGCAGCCGGGGCGCAGAGTCATTATACGCTGGCCGGACGGCTGGTTGGTTCCGCAGATCGGGGGGGACAGGGCCCAGATCGAGGGGAGCAAAGCCTGGATCGGGGGGAGCAGGCCACGGTCGAGGGGAGCAAAGCCTGGATCGAGGGGAGCAGGCCACGGATCGAGGGGAGCAATTGAGCGACTACCTCCAACAAGCAGTGGCTGATCTTGGGTCGCGCCCTCGGAAAGGCAAACTGCGTGGCGTGATCGAGCTCCTTTGCGAAGACCAGTGGCGTACCCCCGTATGGCTGGCCCGAGTACTCGATGTGGATCGCAAAAACCTGACCGACCGACACTTGAGCCCGATGACCGAAGGGGGCATCTTGGAACGCCGGTATCCAGACACGCCCACCCATGCCCAGCAAGCCTATCGCTGCCTGCAGAGAAGCCTTTTCCGTGAGTCCGGTACCTAACGGTTGGATGAAATACGTCCCGTTTTGGGCATGAGATGCTATTGATAAGCAGGGGCAAATGAACGCAAGATTACAGCCGGATAGCTTCATAAGTCGTTTGGATACAGTTGGTTATGAGCAAGGCGTGCCTATTGATGGGCAATTGACAGTGAGGGGCATATTATGACCACCGACACCAGCGAACGGGGCCTTGAAAGGCTGATCTGCACCGCCCTGACCGGTCACCCCTGTGAACCGCCCAAAGCGGGAGAAGTTGGTGAACTGCAAGTGGGCTACGGCGGTACGGGCTGGACCTGCGGCAACCCGCGCGATTACGACCGCCAGTACTGCATCGACCTGGCCCAGCTTTCGGTCTTCCTGCGCGAAACCCAGCCGGAGGTGGCCGAGTCGCTGGCCCTGAACGAAGATGGCCCGACGCGGCGCAAGTTCCTGGCACGGCTGCAGGGCGAGATCTCCAAGCGGGGCACGATCGACGTGCTGCGCCACGGGATCAAGCACGGGCCGCGCGACCTCGACCTCTTCTACGGCACGCCGTCGAAGGGCAATGAGAAGGCGAAGGTGCTGTTCGAGACGAACCGATTTTCGGTCACCGAATGCTGCAAATGGTAATCCTCGGTAATCCCTCGCGAATTCGAGCTTGTCGACGCAAAATCCCGCTCGGAACCTTATATACCTGGTATGCTAGTGTCTTTGTGGCTCAGTTTACGCGGCACCAATTCATAGGACCTATGGTGATGCCGGCATCAGCGATCATCGCTTCGGACATGGCCTGTGCCGAAACGAAGTTGGGAAAAGCATCCACGATCCGCTGGCGCTGAGGGTCCAAGTCAAATTGTCGGAGTATCGCCAATAGCTCATCGTCTGACATGATGCGACCATGCGAGAGGAGCGGACGACGATTCCGCTCCAGAGTCCTGCGGTAGGACTTATCCCGTGCCGCTCGTTCTTCCATCATCCGGTTCAATTCAGCATTCCTTGTTCAGCGGATTATTCTCTTCGCCAAAGGTCTCTCTGTCTCAGCCGTCAAGTTCCTTCATCAATTCTTCCCTCCGCCGTTCGATGGCTTTCAAACGAGTTTTAATCTTCCTGGCTTCCTTGTTGAGGTTGGTCAATTCCTTCTGTAGCTTTTTCTTGTGCAGGTGATCCTGCCCACCTTTCTCCCGGACGAATGCTTCGACTTCGTGCCTCAACAGCCGAAACCATGGGTTGCCATGCATATTGCTTTGCCGGAACTGCAGTTTGCCTGCTCGCATGGCCGCAAAGATTTCCTCCTGAGTGAGACCGAAATCTTTCCGGGCAGACTTGTCGCTCAGCGTAGCGCCCCTCTGTTGCCATATTGAATCCATTTTTTGATCCTTGCCACTAACGTCGTCGCCTATCTGTTTTTCCCGCAGGTCGGGTTACAACCGCCTGGCCCTCAAACCGCTTAGGACATCGCGAAAACGATCGACAATTTCGTCGGTGCATGCACCGAACAGGCCAGACCGGACGGGCGGTAGGTCAGTTGCGGATCGAATTCCTGCTTTGAAAAGCGCGTACGTTTCAGCGCGAACGTCTTCGACTTCCGCTAGTGGTCTTAACGACCACACAATTTGGGTCGTCAAAATGTCTTTCCGCAAGCCGCTTCAAACCTCTTTTAAAGCCGGACGACATCCGTTTTCCATAGGACCGGACTCGAAACCAGTGAATTGAGATGGCGCAGGAGGTATGACTGTGACTGATCATTGCGGAGAACCTCGTGTTCATCGAAAGTTCCGTGATAGGCATGCTTGCGGCGCAACCACACCAGCCGAGTCATGCTTGGAGCATTTTACACTCGCGATCGGATCTTGTCGTGGCTGGATTCAGCATCGAGGAAAGAACAGTATTGATCTACAGCCGGACGCGGATCAATGGAGTCAATGGCGGTGGTGGAAGTTGCAGGTTCGATGTACATTAGTTGCCGATTCCGCCATGTGACGTAAGTCGTTGTATGATAACGCGGATGGAGTTTTTGGGAGGGACACGCATTTTTCACATATCACATCACACGCATCCTGTCCGCTATCGAGCAAGGCAAGCCATCCATTGCTGAGCAACTTTTACCCTTGGTCTACAACGAACTGCGGAAGCTGGCCGCACATAAAATGGCCCAAGAGTCCCCGGGCCAGACGCTCCAGCCGACTGCGCTGGTCCACGAGGCTTATCTCCGACTAGTCGACTCTGGAAAAACCCAGCACTGGGACAGTCGGGGCCACTTCTTTGCTGCTGCCGCTCAGGCGATGCGTCGTATCCTGGTCGAGCGGGCCCGTCGCAAGATGGCTGACAAGCACGGCGGTGCGTTGCAACGGGTCGAATTGTCGGAGGCGGACCTATGGATTCGCGGTAGTTCGGAGGAAATCCTGGCATTGAACGATGCCCTGGCCAAACTGGCTGCGGACGAGGCGGCTGCCACCGACTTGGCGAATCTCCATTTGTTTGCGGGTTTCTCGGTCGAAGAGGCCGGCAGTCTCCTCGGCATGTCTCGCGCAACAGCTTACCGACACTGGACTTACGCCCGCGCCTGGCTGAAACGCGAGATGTCCGAGGAAGACACCCGCAGCGACGCCTTCAGAAAACGATGAGGCGATGTGATATATTTCCTGAGACAAAGCCTCGCCTTTTTTCGCATTGCTTAATGGAGTCGCAAAGACCTTGAGGGCATTTGCCATGAGCACACTGGAAAAAAACGCCAAGGCCATTTTTTTAGAAGCCGCGGAAAAACACGCGAGCCAGGACTGGCCAGCCTTTCTCGATCAGGTTTGCGAGCAGGACGCGGAACTCCGGCGAAGGGTCGAGGCCCTCCTCGACGCCTACCAAGAGCAGGACAGCCTCTTCGATAGCGAGCCGACCGCCCCCCACCAAAAAATTGCCTGTGTCGGCGAGTTGATTGGTGGCTACAAGCTGTTGGAGCAAATTGGTGAGGGCGGGTTCGGGACGGTTTTTGTAGCCGAACAGCAGGGTCCGATTCGGCGTCGCGTCGCGTTGAAGATCATCAAACCGGGCATGGACACCCGCGAAGTGATCGCCCGCTTCGAGGCGGAGCGGCAAACGCTGGCGTTAATGGACCATCCTAACATTGCTCGTGTTCTTGACGGTGGTACGACCATTTCAGGCCTGCCTTTCTTCGTGATGGAACTTGTTCGTGGCGTTCCCATTACCGAGTATTGCGATGCCAACCGACTCTCAACCCACCAGCGGCTTCGCTTATTCATCGAGGTGTGCGACGCCATTCACCACGCGCATCGCAAAGGTATCATCCATCGCGATGTCAAGCCGACCAATGTCCTGGTTACGATGAAGGAAGGTGTGCCGTCGGCCAAAGTGATTGATTTTGGCGTGGCCAAAGCGCTCAACCACCAATTGGGAGAGCATACGGTTTACACGAGGTTTGGTGACATGATCGGCACCCCCCTCTATATGAGCCCTGAGCAGGCGGGGATGAGCGCATCCGACGTTGACACTCGCAGCGACGTGTACTCTCTGGGGGTATTGCTCTACGAACTGCTCACAGGAGTCACGCCCTTCGACAAGGAACGCATGAAGAAGGCCGCTTATGAAGAGATTCGCCGTATTATACGTGAAGAAGATCCCCCCTTGCCCAGCGCCAAAATCAGTACGCTAGGCGATTCGGCTACTGTCGTCTCCAACCGTCGCCATACGAGCCCACAGAAGCTTTGCGCACTAATGCGTGGAGAATTAGATTGGATCGTCCTAAAGGCGTTAGAAAAAGATCGTGGCCGGCGGTACGACACGGCAAGCAATTTTGCGGAGGACGTGGGCAGATACCTCAATGACGAACTCGTGCACGCCTGCCCGCCTTCGAATCTGTATCGACTGCGCAAGTACGTGAAGAAGCATAAGGCGGCTCTTGCGGTAACGACGGTGCTTTTCGCAGCCCTTCTGATCACGGCGATCTCCAGCACGTTGTCCTATCTGACAGTCCGGCAGTATTCGGGGCAGAAATTTGAACTTCGTCTTGCGAAGACCGATTCGCTTGCCCGGGCCGCAGCGACTGCGGGCGACAACGAACTCGCCAGAAAGTACTTCGTGACGCTCGTCGAGTTGCAGGAGCGAGCGTATGGATCGAAGAGTCCAAACACACTGCGTACGCAATACGCACTGGCTGGCATTCTGGGGGAATTAGAACGCTACATCGAAGCCGCTGCCTGCTATCAATCCACGCTGAAAACTCAAGTAGAAGTTCTCGGCTTGGAGCATCCCGACTCGCAAGCGACGCTTGCATGTTTGTTTCAGATCGATCTGGAAGCGGCTGAGCATTTCATGAATGTTGGCGACGATCACGCATTCACGCAAGCGGTTGATTTTTCACAACATGCCGTCGATCTGGCCGAACGGCACCTCAGCGAGCAACTCTCGCTAAAAAGAAGCCATGTGCAATCGGCGTACAAGCACCTTACCGAAGCTCTCTATAAAACCAACGAGATGGAGCGGTACGGCAGCACGGTTGAACACTGGGTGAGTTTGCCAACCGCCGGAGCGGATTATTCCCTGTATCTTCATCTGGCACTGGTGAATTGGGCCGAGAGGCGGCGTGGAGTCGCCAAGGACTGGTTCCTCGCCGCGGATCAACAATGGATAGAAGGAGCAGGGAAAGCGAGAGCCTCTCGACGGGCGTTGCGTGACGACGCTGCAAGTCGAATACTTGGTTCGACCAGCATAATCCCTCCAACAATCTCAACTTTTGAAGAAGAAAAACTTTATACGAGGCTGTTAGCCTACTACCCCCAGGCCGTCGGCATTCGACGGTTCAGAGGTTACTGTCGCGTCCTATTGGGGCGATGGAGGGAAGCCGACAGCGATTTTTCGGAGTGTGTGCAGCGGAACCCACATGGACACATCTGGCTTCGAGCTTCACATGCGTTGCTCAGTCTACACGCAGACCGCGTTCAGGACTATCAGTCGCAATGCCAAAGGCTGGTGGAATATCTGGTTGCTCATAAGCTAAGCGATATGGATGATGAGGATCTGGTTATGGTAGTCGCGGTGTGCTCGGTGAGCGAGTCCGCTAACGTTGACTATGAGCAAATATTTGATCTCGTCGCCATGAGTCCGTTTGCGGAAGGTATTGCCGCATACCGTTGCGGCCGATACGCATTGGCCGTGTACCTGCTGAAGCCGACGAGTGGTGGCAAACGACTCGCCCTACGGCGACTTTTTGAGGCCATGGCATACCAGCATCTTGGTGAAAGCGAAGAGGCGCAAGCGAGACTCGCCGAAGCTCGCGCAATACTCAATGCCAAAAGTCCACGACCAGGGTGTTCCAGAGAGAATAAGGATGTCGGCTACGCTACATCGGTGATCTGGTGTGAGGCGATTGCCGTACTTGATGAGGCGGAAGCGTTGATAGATGACAAATCCAAAGACAAGATTGTGAAACCATGACGTTAATCTATCACCTATTCATCAACCGCCATTCTGTTGGGCCCAGATTGGCCACGATTTGTCATCGTTCAGGCGTTGCTACACCGCTTGCGAACCGTGCTTCTGGCGAGAGCTTGATCGAGGAGGTTGAGGTGCCATTCGTCCGCTTCACCTGGCGTGATATCCCGCAAGGGCTTGTCAGGCCCAACGTACTCGAGAAGGTTGCGTATGGTGTGTCCCCAGTTGATGTGGGTGCTGGATTTCGCGTCCGATCGAGTGTCGGCATAGCCGTCGAGAAACTCCTTGAGAGTCGCCACCCTTCGCTGCCTCGGTAAACGGGGACGTCCGGCGCGTCAGTCATCACTCCGACTGCCCGTAGAAATCCCACTCAGTAAGTAGACCTGGCAGTCGAATTTGTCGCATACGGAATCCGAGGCGGCCAGGCGAGAGCTGCAAGTACCGGTTGTCCCAGCC
>JAJRWS010000431.1 GCA_024276705.1 Planctomycetota bacterium
GGTCATGCCCACTTCGACCGAGAAAAACAATAACACCTCGCCCACCGCAGCTTCGGCCAGTGCCGATTTGAATGGTGCGGCCGCCTTGGCGGCCTGCCAGCAAATCGTGCAGCGACTTCGCGTGTTTGCCGCCCAGCAGTTGGTGGCAGGCGACTCGTCGCTGCAGCCATCCGCTCTGCAGATTGTGTTTGCCGATGGCCACGTGTACGACCGCCGCCGTAGCCAGAAGCAGATTTCTTTCGCCCAGCTTTGTCACGCTGCCCGGCGGCAGCGAATCGATCTGGGAGCCCGTGGTTTTTTCGCCACGCCGGGGATTGAATACGACCGGGAGACGGCCCGGGGCAATCCCTTTTTCTATTACACCCAGGGCGCGGCGGTGGCCGAAGTGCGCATCGATCGCTTTACGGGCGAGTTGTGGGTGACGCGCGTGGACCTGTTGATTGACATTGGCCGTTCGATCAATCCGGGGGTCGACCGGGGCCAAATCGTTGGCGGTTTTATCCAGGGGATGGGTTGGGTGACGACCGAAGCGCTAGTGTATGACCAACAGGGCAGTCTGTTGTCATGCAGTCCCACCACTTACAAAATCCCCGCGATAACCGATCTGCCAGAAGTTTTTAACGTCGAAATGTTCGAAAACGAAGACAACATTCAAAACGTCTACCGCAGCAAGGCCGTGGGTGAGCCACCCTTGATGCTGGCCATCTCCGTTTGGGCCGCGGTGAAAAACGCTCTCGGCTATCTGTCGCCAGAAGGGACCGCTGCCGATCTCCGTTTGCCCGCCACCGGCGAGGAAATATTGCGCTGTCTTACCGCCGTCCGGGACTAGCCGCTGACGCCGCTACGCGGCTATGGGGGATTTATGATGTCTGATTGATGATTGCAGATCGTAAAGCAACACAAAATATGTAGGGAAACCTAAATGGTTGGCGCCCCATGCCAGTGCTGGCTCATCAATATCGCCCCGTGGGGGAACGCTGTGAAGGACTTTGAAACCGCATTCTCTAAGCTCGTAGCCGTTTACGACAAGAAGAAAGGGGAACCGCTAATGAACGCTAATAAACGCTAATTCTTTCCATTGAGAAGAAATCTCTCGGACTCTGCAAGGTGCCAAAAAAGAAGCTGTCCAATGGGCTCTTATATTTACCAGGGGGGATCTGTCATATCGATTATTAGCGTCGATTAGCGTTCATTAGCGGTTTACTTACTGTTTTTTGAACTGTAGACGGTTACGAAAATGCTTCACAGCGTTGCCCCCGTGGAGCGTAAGATTCGCCAGCTAAAGGTATCGTGGTATACTTAGAACCTATCTCAGAACCTATCAAATCGTCACAATAGCCATACCCTTGCTCGCTCTCCTGCGGTTTACTCTTGTACTTACTGCCCTCTTCTTTCCTGTCCCCTGACCCCCAATCCCCCCCCAACATTTGAAAAACAGCCCCCCAGCAATGCGACCACGCCCTTCGTACCTCAGGGACGTGCCACACAAAAGAACTTTCACCAGCCCCCTTTTCCCTTTTTTCCTGAACCCTCCTTCTTCCCCGACACCCGACACCCGACACCTATTTTCCCCATGCCTGCTCCGCACGGTTTTATCGAAAAGTTAGCGGAACTGTCGCGTGGCGGAGCGCCGTTTGTCTGTGTTACGCTCGTCGAGGCACGAGGCAGTACGCCGCAAGATGTTGGCAGTAAGATCCTGGTGGATGCTTCGGGTCTGGTGTTGGGAACGGTGGGGGGCGGCCGAATCGAACAGCAGGCGATCACTCACGCCCAGGCCCTGCTCCAGCAGGAGCCGAGCCAGGCTTGTCCCGCCCAGTTGGTCGATTGGAATCTACAGGGCGACGTTGGCATGACCTGTGGCGGCGTGGTGAAGGTTTACTTCGAGACTTACAACCTGGCCTACTGGCGTATTGCCCTGTTCGGCGCCGGGCACGTGGCTCAAGCCGTAGTCCATTGCCTGCAACCGTTGGCATGTCTCGTCACCTGGATCGATCCTCGGGCGGATTGGCTGGAGCGCATTCCGGCCCGCGATCAACTCGTGAAGATCGAAACGGACCAGCCGCAAGAATGCGTCGCCCAACTGCCGGACGACACGTTCGTGCTCTGCATGACGATGGGGCACCGTACCGACCAGCCGATCCTGGCAGCCATCTTCCGCCAATGCCGGCCATTTCCCTACGTGGGAGTGATCGGCAGCAAGGCGAAGCGAGCTGTTCTCACCCGCGAACTGCTGGCCGCCGGTATCTCGCAGGATCGGATCGACACCCTCCATTGTCCGCTGGGGCTGCCGCTGGGAACCAATCAGCCAGGGGAGATCGCCATCAGTATCGTGGCGCAGCTTATCGAGGTCCGCGACGCCTGGCGACAACCACCAGATCGGTAACTAGACTATTTCTTTTTAGCCGCGCTCTTTTTCTTTGCGGCTTTCTTCTTCACGGCTTTTTTCTTAGCCGCCTTCTTCTTGCCCGGGGCCTTTTTCTTGACCGATTTTTTCTTAGCCGCCTTTTTCTTCACCGGGCCTTTGGCCGCTTTCTCCGCAAGCAGGGTCAGTGCTTCGTCGAAGCTGATTTCCTCGGGGACCATCCCTTTACGCAGAGAAAAATTGGTGCTGCCATCGGTCAGGTAAGGGCCGTAGCGGCCGTCGAGAACTTGCACCGGTTCTTCCGTTACGGGCGAGGGGGTGTCGAAAATTTTCAGCGGCGGTTTTTTCGCCGCGCCACGCCCACGAGTTTTAGGTTGAGACAGCAAATGGACGGCTTGCGGGAGCGTAATCTCCAGGGGTGACAGATCGGCTGGGAGCGAACGCGTCTCATTGCCACATTTCACGTAGGGACCGTAACGGCCGTTGTGGACAAGCACGGGGCCAGTCAGTTTGGAAGCCTCTGTTTCCGCCGCAGGCGAAGAAGGGCCTTCGTCTTTTGTTGTGGCTGGTTTGGGAATGTCGCCCGGTGTTGGACTCTGGTCCCCAATAGCCGATTTCCCAGTGGCCGATTTCCCAGTGGCTTGTTCGCCTGAAGGCGTTGCCTGGGGGAAGTCTCCCAGGCTGCGTGGCAGCGACAGCAGTTTTAAGGCCGTCTCCAGATCGATTTTCTCGGGATCCATCCCCTTGAGCAGGCTGGCATTTTGCGGTTTTTCTTCATCGTCGGTATTACCCCGTTGCACATAGGGGCCAAACCGGCCCACTTTCAGGTAGACCCGTTTGTGGGTCTCGGGGCAGGTGCCCAGTGGCTCGGTGGCCAGTTGGGCCTGTTCCAGCAACTTGCTTGCAACTTCGAGGGTGACTTCGTCGGGTGGCATCTCATCGGGCAACGACGCGGTTCGTTCTCCTTGCTCGACGAACGGAGAGTAACGGCCCACGCGCACGTGGATCGGTTCGCTCGATCCATCGGGCGTGCCGATGAGGATCCGGCTGATGCCACGGGCATCGATCTGGTCAACCTTGTTTTCCAGTTGGGGTTTGAGGCCTGGAGCCTTTTGGCCCGTTTCGTCCTGGCCCTGTTGGTTGTTGCCGAAATAAAATGATTTCAGGTAGTCGAGCCAGGCCATTTCGCCCCGGCTGATGGAGTCCAGGTCGTCTTCCATTTGAGCCGTAAACTGATAATCGACCAGGTTGCCCAGATGCTCTTCCAGCAGCCGGATGACCGAGAAGGCGACCCAGGTGGGGACCAATGCGCCAGCCTTTTTGAAGACATAGTTGCGGGCCAGGATGGTGTCGATGATCGACGCATAGGTGCTCGGACGGCCAATTCCTCTTTCTTCCAGGGCTTTGGTCAAGGCGGCTTCGCTGTAACGACCGGGAGGCTGAGTGATATGTTGCTTTGCTTCCAGCTCCTGGCAGGTAAGTTGCTCGCCCACTTCGACGCTCGGTAAAGTTTTTTCCTGATCCGCCAGTACCGCATCGGGGTCATCGGATCCTTCGACATAAGCGCGCAGATAGCCGGCAAAGTCGATGGTTTTGCCGCTCACTTGAAATACACAGCCCTCGCCTTCAATGGTAATGGCAATCCGGCGTCCCCGCGCATCGGCCATTTGGCTGGCGATGGTCCGCTTCCAAATCATCTCAAACAAGCGGAATTCGTCCCGGTTGAGTGTGGCTCGCATCGCATCGGGAAGTTCGAAGGGATGTCCCGCGGGCCGAATCGCCTCATGGGCTTCCTGGGCATTTTTCACTTTCGACTTGTAAGTACGAGCCTCGACAGGCAGATAATCGGGGCCGTAATTGCTTGTTACCAGTTGCCGCGTATCTTCGATCGCCACGGTGGCCAGATTGGTCGAGTCGGTACGCATGTAGGTGATATGCCCGTTTTCGTACAGGCTTTGCGCCACTTGCATGGTACGACGGGCGGTAAATCCGAGTTTTCGATTCGCCTCCTGTTGCAGGGTGCTGGTGGTAAATGGCGGGTAGGGCCTGGTGCTGTAGGGCTTTTCCTCCACTTTCTGGACTTGGAAATCGCCCGAGCGGATGCGTTGGGCCAGCTCGCGGGCGGCATCTCCATCCAGGAGCGTGAAGTTGCCCGGTTTGAGCCGGCCCGTGGTGGTATCGAAATCACGGCCGCTGGGGATCTTTTTTCCGCTGACCGATACCAGAGTGGTCTCCAGGGTTTGGCCAGTCGTCTTGGCAAAAGTCGCCAGCAAATCCCACCATTGGCCCGAAACAAAAGCCATCCGCTCCCGTTCCCGTTGGACGATCAGACGGACGGCCACACTTTGTACACGTCCCGCCGACAGTCGGGGGCGGACTTTGCGCCATAGCAGGGGCGATACTTCGTAGCCATACAGACGGTCGAGAATCCGCCGGGTTTCCTGAGCGCGTACCAGTCCTTCGTCGACCTCCCGGGGGCCTGCGAGTGCTTTTTGGATGGCATCTTTGGTGATTTCATGGAATACCAGGCGATAAACGGGTACTTTGGGTTTGAGCACCTCCAGCAGGTGCCAACTGATGGCTTCCCCTTCTCGGTCTTCGTCCGTCGCCAGATAAAGGGCGTCCGCATTTTTCAGACAATCTTTAAGCAGCTTGATTTGCTTGCTTTTGCCTGGTGGAACGATGTAAATGGGCTGAAACTGGTCGTCAACATTGACGCCCAGATTGGCCCAAGGCTGGCCTTTGTACTTGGCGGGAATCTGCTTGGCACCCTGGGGTAGATCGCGAACATGGCCAATGCTCGCCTCCACGCGAAAATTTCCGCCCAGGTATTTGCCGATCGTGCGGGCTTTGGCCGGCGATTCGACGATGACGAGCGACTTCCCCGAGCCTTTCGCCCTGGCGGATCCCACTGCGGATCCCTTGGCGCGTGCTTGGGTAGACGTCGAGGTGGAGGTTTTCTTCTTTCCCATGGGCATTTTGTCTTTTTGGCAGGGTCAATTTCATGAACTCCACTGGCTTGTTTTCTGGCCAAGGAGACATGGCTAACGGTCGGTTACTACTGGCAGTTGACGTTCGCTCACCCCTGGCCAGCCCCTGCCATCGTAGGGTACTGTTGAGGCAATGTCGTCCACACTGCTGATTGGGATTGCATTTACGTCGATTCGTAATAGAATCACGGGCCGCTGCACCGACCGCTCGCGGAGTCAATCATTACTGCCCCAGTGGGCTGGTTGTCAAGTGCCGATGTACGGCGGTCAATCTACGATAAGACCTTAAACCATTCCCACCCTTGCCGTGGGCTCCCTCGGGAGCTCGCACATTCAGGAAGCTTTCATGGCCAACAGCCCGTTTCATTATTTCCGCAAGCACCAAAAACCTTTGATCGCTGCTGCTGCGGTATTGTGCATGGTTATCTTTGTCTTCAGCGATGCCCTGGTCGGCTTGATTAAGAGTGCGGCCAGTGGAGGCGGAGGAGGGCGTACGGCCAAAAGCGTCGTGGCAAGCTGGGAGGGGGGATCGCTCACCGAGCGAGATCTGGCAAGTCTCCGCTCGCGTCGTTATTTTCTCAGCGAGTTCCTTCGCCGTTTGGAGATCACTGGGGCCCAAAGAGTGATTGCCGATGGGGGAACTCCCACGAAACCGACAATTCCCGAGTTTATATTGCCTGAAAACACGTCCGCCAGGGCAGTTGAAATGAGCGTGGTGACCTCGCGAGTATTTGCCGATCTGGCTTTTCGAATGGGTATGCGTGTAAGTGATGAAGTGATTAACCATTACCTCCGCGAAGCGGGTTTCCGACGCGTGGGAGGGGGGGAAATCGTGGCGATGCTAAAGGTTTTTCGGGTGGCCGACCGGCAGGCGACCCCTGATCTCCTGTTTGCCGCTTTACGCGATAATTTGCTGTCCCACTCCTACCAAAATGGCAATATCTTCGCGAGTCAAACGATATTGCCCGAAGAGCGTTGGGAAGATTGGCGCCGAGTGAATGACCGGATTGCCTTGGAAGTGGCCATTCTGCCTTCTCAGGCCGTAGCTGCCGATGTGCCGGAGCCAAGCGATGCGGAAATACCCGCGTTCTACGAGCAGCACAAGGATCGCGAAGCGGGGCAACTTATGAATGTCATGGGAGCTCAGCTACCCTCGCCCGCCCCAGGTTTTGCCCAACCTCGTAAAGTCCGCTTGCACTACTTGCTGGGCGATGTTTTTAATTGGTCGGAAAAGTTGCAAGATACGATCACCGATGCGGAAATCGAGGATTATTACCAACGCAACAAACGTACTCAATTCGTGCAAACTGACACGGGTACAATGGAATCTGCGGCGACTTCCGAGCTGGCGCCTGCCGATGAGGGCAACGACCAGGCTGCTGAAAACCCAGATGCCGGCCGGTCGGACGACCAAGAATCGGCCGCGGAGGCGACTCAGGAGCCCAACGCGAAATCCGGGGAAGAACCGGCGGCGGAAGATGCAGGCAAACCTGCGGAGCCCAAGGAGCCTGAAAAAGAAGCTGCGGATCAGCAGGAGACCCCTGCCGGGAATTCTCCGGAAGAGACTGCGGATAAGGACAATACGCCGACTACGTCACCTGACACGAGCACACCGGCCGAGACCGATACACCGGCCGAGACTGATACACCGGCCGAGACTGATACACCGGCAGCAACGGACAAGCCTGCCGATCAGGACGAAGCTGCCGATCAGGACGAAGCAGTCGATCAAGAGGAAGCAGCGGACAAAACAGGGAACCATGGACGGCCTAATCCGTTCCGCCTGGTTGCCATGCAGGCTGACGCCGCCAGCGAAGTTAAAGGCGAGGCGAAGGAGCCAGCCGAGGAGACTCCCCAAAGTGAGCAAGCCGAAGCCGACGTATCAGGTTCTACCTCGGCGGACTCATCGGTTGAGGAGAAGGCGGGCAGCGACGGTGAAAAGAGTGTTGAAAAGAATCCGGCAGGCCAGTCGGCTGCCAACGAATCCAACCCGCAAGCCGACGCTTCGGTTGAGGATGGGGAGGCCGCGGTCCAGTATCAGCCTTTGGCGGAAGTGCGTGACCAGATTCGCCGCCAGTTGGCCAACGATAAGGCTGTGGAGCAATTGAAGACAACCGTGGACCGGCTCTTCATTCGATTGCGAGCCGCTTACAACCCGTACGGCGAGAAGCGAGCCATTGCCATGGCTCAAGGCAGCAAGTTACCAGACCCGCCCAAGCAGTTGGCGTCGTTGGCGGCCCTGGCCAAGGAATTTGGTCTGGTTTACGAAGAAACCCCGCTTCTTTCAGGCATGCAATTGGCCCGAGAGAGCCTGGTGGGAAAAGCGATGGATGCGAAAACGGGTCGGGCCTCGGTAACTCAGAGGATGCTGGGGAACCAGGACCTCTACGATCCTCTGCTCGCGCAGGATATCGATGGCAATTGGTATGTCGTGATCAAAACAGAAGATGTTCCGCGTCACATTCCGCCGCTGGATGAAATCCGAGCGGAAGTCATCGATGCCTGGAAGGCTCAGGAAGCGTCCAAGCTGGCCTTGAAAAAAGCCGAAAGCTGGGCGACCGAGATCCAGGAGTCCAGCGAACCGTTCAGCGATTTCTTTGCGGATAAGAAGCTCGCGGACAAATCGGAAGTTGATATCGTGACCACCGATCTGTTTAGTTGGCTTACTTATGGGGCTACGCCGGCCGAGATGCAACGAGGGCCCCGTTTGGGTGAGGCGCCACCGCTGGTGGCCGTAGGGCCCGATTTCATGACCCAAGCGTTTGAACTCAAAGAAGGCGAAGTGAAATCGCTGCAAAATTATGATCGCAGCCAGGCCTACGTCGCCCGGCTTCACCAGCGTCAGCGAAGCGAAGAGGAACTTCGTAAATTATTTCTGGCGGAAGCCAACAGTTGGTTCGGTGCCCGGTATGCGGCTGCCGGTCGCTTCCAGCAGTTCCAACGCCAGGTCTTTCAGCAGCTCACCCAACGGGTGGGACTTGAATTTGAAGAAGGCTGGGACCAGGGAAGACGGTAAGCATTCAAACCTTTGTGACACCTTCTTGGAGAGGGCTTTCTCGAACCATCGGCCCTTGGCCGGGGGTTACTGACTCCGGGTGAACGCTTATGCATACTTTGCTAAAGATGGCGAGAAAAGCCTATGTGGGACGCGGTCAGCCTTCGGCTCGGCTGCCACTGACCTGCCAGGGGCAGCAGGCGAGCGACTTGATTCGCACGCGGATCCTGGCCGAGGACCCATGCCTGGTCTGCCGCTTCGGCACATCAGAATTGAATGCCACCTTGCGCTATTTCGAAAAGAGCCAGCCGGGCGGGCGATGGGTCAAAATGGCTCAGTATGTACGAGGAGATATTGGACCCTATTGGTGGGATGCAAAGACCTACCGGTCGATGAGTCGTAACGCCGGGTTCTTTCCGGCCAATGATCGTACGTTGGCACGATACAGTCAGCAGTTGCTTGCCGACGTGCAGCAGGTGGATGTCCTGGGGTCCTGGTTGCCTCAGGAAGTACGGTTGAAGCACTTGCTTGCGCATGCCGACCTGGTGCCACTGGGCGACCTGAATCCCTTTGCCCACGAGCAACCGTGGTCGGAGGCACTGACGGGTAAAAAAGTGTTGGTGGTCCACCCGTTCTCAGAGAGTATCGAGAAGCAGTACGCGAGACACGAATTATTATTCGCGGACCCTCGAGTATTGCCACCCTTTACCCTGAAAACATTGAAAGCCGTGCAGTCGATTGCTCACACTGAGGTTGGATTCAAGGATTGGTTTGAAGCGCTGGACTGGATGTGTGGTGAAATCGAGGCGATCGATTTCGACGTGGCCCTGATTGGCGCTGGTGCGTATGGCTTGCCATTGGCGGCTTTCGTGAAACGGATGGGGAAAAAGTCCGTGCATCTTGGGGGCGCAACTCAAATATTATTCGGTATTCGGGGTAAACGCTGGGATGACATTCCGTCCATCTCCCGACTCTACAACGAGCATTGGACTCGCCCCCTGCCCAGCGAAATCCCGAACAATGCCAGCCAGGTCGAAGCCGGCTGCTATTGGTGACTCGCTAGTCGTTGCGTCGTGGCTTAAAGACCACCGTCGACAGGGGTGGCAAGGTCATCTGCAGCGAGTAAGGCCGGCCGTGGCTTTCGTGATGGTCCGCCTGGAGACCCGACGCGTTGCCGATGTTGGATCCTCCATAATAGGACGAGTCGGTGTTGAGTAATTCATCATACCAGCCACCTGCCGGTACGCCGAGACGGTATCCTGTCCGTGGGACGGGGGTGAAATTACTGACGACCACCAGGAAATCGTTCGGGTCAAGGCCCCGGCGAAGGAAAGCCAGGATCGAGTCGCTGTAGTTATGGCAATCGATCCATTCGAATCCAGCTGCGTCAAAATCGACCTGATGCATGGCCGGTTCACTTCGATAGAAGTGGTTCAAGTCGGCAACTAGTTTTTTGACTCCCTGATGCGTATCCCATTGGAGTAAATCCCATTGCAACTGATCGTCGCAGTTCCATTCATCCCATTGGGCGATGTCGTTGCCCATGAAGAGGACTTTCTTGCCCGGATGTGTCCACATGTACCCGTACAGAAGGCGTAAATTGGCAAATTTCTGCCACAGGTCGCCTGGCATCTGGTCCAAGAGCGAGCCTTTTCCATGCACCACTTCGTCGTGCGAGAATGGCAGAACGAAATTCTCAGTGAAGGCATAGATCAAGGAAAAGGTCAGCTCGTCGTGATGGTACTGGCGGTGGATTGGCTCGTGCTTCATGTAGCGGAGCGTATCGTTCATCCACCCCATGTTCCATTTCAGGCTGAATCCCAATCCGCCCACGTAGGTCGGCTGAGACACTCCGCCCCAAGCGGTCGATTCCTCGGCAATCGTCAAGATGCCTTGATGCTGCAAGTGGACTTGCTCATTGAACTCCTTGATGAAGGATATGGCTTCTAGATTTTCCCGGCCACCATACTGATTGGGAACCCAGTCTCCCTCTTCGCGGCTGTAGTCGAGATAGAGCATGGAGGCAACCGCATCGACCCGCAGGCCGTCGATATGGTACTTGTCCAGCCAGAAAAGGGCATTGGACACGAGGAAATTGCGGACTTCGTTGCGGCCATAATTGAATATTTTGGTGCCCCAGTCAGGATGTTCCCCCTGCCGTGGGTCGGCATGCTCGTACAGTGCCGTGCCGTCGAAACAGCCAAGCCCATGCGCATCTTTCGGGAAATGGGCGGGCACCCAGTCGATGATGACGCCAATGCCATTCTGGTGGCAATAGTCCACGAAGTACATGAAATCTTCAGGCGATCCGTAGCGACTGGTGGCCGCGAAGTAACCAACCGTTTGATAGCCCCAGCTGCCGGTGAACGGGTGTTCGCTCACGGGCATCAGTTCCAAATGGGTGTAGCCCATCTCCTGGCAGTAGGCAACCAATCGGTGCGCCAACTCTCGGTAATTCAGCCACTGGCCGCTTTCAGATTGGCCCTTTTCAGGTTGGCCCTTTTCAGATTGGCCTTTTTCGGGATCGGGGGCTTGCCAGCTTCCCAGATGGACTTCGTAAGCGGAGATCGGTTGGTCCAAACCATTGTGACGTTGACGAGATTCGATCCAAGCGGAATCTTCCCACTGGTATTGGTCCAAATCGGTGACGATATTGGCCGTCCGTGGCGGCACCTCCGCGGCAAATCCATACGGATCGCATTTTTCGATGGTTTGGCCGCCTGGTAATTTGATCGAATATTTATAAAGCGTACCCAGCGGCAATCCAGGGCAGAAAAGTTCCCACACACCTCCAGGATTGTGCTTCCGCATGGCGTGCGTGCGGCGGTCCCAGCCATTGAAATCACCGACAATGGCGACACTTTCCGCGTTGGGAGCCCAGACGGCAAAATTCACGCCCTGCACGCTGTTCGCCTCGCGTGGATGCGCACCAAGCTTCTGATAGCTGTTCCAATGACGTCCTTCTCCCAACAAGTGAAGGTCGTAGTCGGTTAGCATGGGCTGAAAAGCATACGGATCGTGCATGGTTCGTAATTCGCCGGATTCATTCTCTGCCCGAAACTGGTAGGCGTGTGGTTGCTGGTTGCACTCGGGTTCCGTGGGGCAGATTGCTTCAAACAAGCCTGCCGGATGAATGCGTCGCATCGACCGGGAGATACCATGCTGGGAATCGACAAGCCATACCTGCTTCGACTCCGGCAGGTAGGCTCGCACCGCTAATGCCTGGCGGCCATCCTCTTCGATGGGGTGAGGCCCTAGCAGATCAAAAGGGTTATTGTGGTATCCATGGATGATGGGACCAATCGCGTTGACGTCAACTTGGGAACGCAATGTTTTCTTCCTTCTCAGTTGTACCAAGAGAATGGTTGGTAGTAAAACGACTTCGCCGTCGAGTGCTGGTTAATGCCTGGTGCGTAGTGGTTTTCCAATTCCTGGCGGACGATGGGTGGTTTAAGCCAAAGGTTGTAAGCGACGTTCCGACAGCCATGCGGCGAGGGACCATTTCAGGCGGGCCATGACACGCTGGACTTGCCGGCTGAGATGACCGGGACGGACCGGTGGATTTCGATTGGGAGTTTTCTGAGTGGAACCAGAGCGTTTGGACCGTGTTGGAGTGTCGACACGGGCAGGTTTGCCTTGACGAGACCGGTGGCTGGGATCCGAGCGTCTTCGCGGTTCCTGGCGATTCGATTTTCGAAGATCTTTTCCGGAGCGACTCTCAGCCGGAGACCGTCGAGTCTGCTCGGTAAAGCGCCCCGTTTCGAGAGACGGTTTAGCTGGAGCCGATCTTGCCGAGGGTGGATTGTCGGGCCGACCGCCGGAGTGCTTGGGTAAAGGCCGAGTGTTCTGATCCGATTCCGAAGCAAACTGCCAGGCCCGGCACTCGACCTGATGGAACTGCAATGCCCGGTCGACACGTCGCCACAGATCGTGGTCTCGTACGGGCACGATTTTGCCAAACCGTTCCCATTGCCAGCTATTCATGCGCCATTCGTTCATGCCGTACTTCAGGCCACGGCTGACATAGCGGCTTTTGGTGATGAGGGTGACTCGCGTGGGCCCATCGAGTGCTTCAAGGCCCCGAACCACGGCTAACAACTCCAGGCGTTCTGCTCCCGCATGGGGCTCCACATCGGTTGCCGCCAGACGCTGCTGAGAGTCGACGCTTTCCAGGACAAAGCGCCAGGCATTGCTCGGTTGGGCTGCATGGCAGGCTTCGGAAAATAACAGGTAGTGGGGACTTGAGATTGACATCGCTGGTGAGGGAACTGTTTTGGCTCGGGCATGCGCGTGCCCGCCAAAATTGCGAATGCCAAGCGAACGACTCCTTCGCGCTCGGTGCTGGTGTCAAGTCTGCGACACATATCCTCATGTGCCTGGGAGGAGCACAATCTCTCCCCAATACAGACTTCGGCATACCTTGTGTATCTTCTCCACTTTATCCAGGTGAAAAAGTCTGTCTGCAAAGTCTGCGACCTTCTGTCGTGCAGGAGCCTCACTCACTCTCTGGAGATTCGCACCTCGTATTTCGTATGCTTTCACATAAAAGTGGCGCTGCCCAGTTACTCGGTTCGTTCGATCGCTTCGCTGATCAGTTCCGGCAGGCGGGGCAAGTCACGCATTGCGGTTGCGAGTCGTGGATGTACAAAGAGTCGCACCCGTTTGACGTAGTCGTCAAACTGTTCCCTGGCAAGTGTCTTGACAACAGGAGAAATATCGCCCAGAGGACGATAATATTGTTCCTTGGAGAAGTAGATCTCAATTTGGAACTCGACCTCCAACGACGCAGGTGGAGCATCCAGCAATATTTCGTGAGGGGCAACGACCCGCGATAAGGCCGTGCTGGCCAGGGCGGCAAATTGTTCCGCGCAACGAACCAACCACGAGTAAGGACGCCGGGCCAGTCCGTGGTATAGATTCGGTTCCTGGAACAGGCTGTACTGTACGACTCGTTTGTAGAGCCTTCGGGTGGGGCCAAACAATCCGCTCAGCAACTCTTCGGCCGGGCTGTCCCGAGCAGCGGCAGTGAGCGAGTCGATCCATGGCGATTCCGTCATGCGAAACAGTGGATCCAAGTCCAGCATTCCGTGCAGCAGATAAAATGCCCGCTGCAGCATGGCCGTGGCCGATCGGACCGCATGGTGCCAGTAGACTTCGCTGAACATGACATAGCGGGCAAACACCATCATCTCCGCAGCCGTCTTGCCTTTGTCAGAAATTGCCAATCCATCGCCCATTTTGTTCAAACAGAGGCTTTGGATCAATCGATGTCGATCGAAATTCCGGCCATACGGTACGCCCGCATGCAGGCTGTCGCGCATCAAATAATCCATTTTATCCACGTCGATGGGACCGGATAGCATGCTGCGAAAGATGCGATCCCGCCGAGCTTGCGGTTTTCCAGAGAGCATTTCCAATACATCACGAGGTGGAATGCCCCAGTCATCGCGTAAGGTGTCCGCGATTTCTCCTTCCAGTAAGAAGCTATTCGCGAATAGTTCGTGTCCAGGGACTTGCGGCAAGGAGATATCTTCAATGGGATGACAGAAGGGCCAGTGCCCGAGGTCATGCAGGAGGGCGGAAACGAGAAATCGTTCGATGTCGTCTGGTTCCACGGCCGCGGCAAAACGGGGCTCATCCGCCAGGCGATCTACGTACAGCAAGGCGTTGCGGTAGACTCCCAGAGAATGTTCCAGGCGGGTGTGATTGGCGGCCGGATAGACCAGACTTACAAGTCCCAGTTGGCGAATGTGGGCCAGACGGTGAAATTCGGAGGTGTCGATCAGCTGTCGAACACGCCCCGTGATGGGGACATCGATTTCCGGAGGGATGCGGATCACACCACGGCTGGACCGTAAAGCGGCAATTTCGGGAATATCACGCAAGGTCATTTGGGCTACATTCCCGGCATCAACGGCAAACCCATGATCAGACGCAGCCCGATCGTGACCACCAGGTAGAGGCAATAGTGGAAAAAACCGGTCATGTATTCAAGATCAAAGCAGACCAGGGCGGCGCCGCCGCCAACGAGTGCGATACAAGCCCCCAGACCGCCGACTTGGATCATTTCCAATTGCCTTTCGGCCAGGGCCTCGCTGCCGAATAGCTGGCCGGCCACGAAAACATAGACGCCCCACAGGAGTGCATAAACAAGCCCGCAGGCTATCGAACGCAGGACCAGATTCATTCCTTGGAAGGCGGCATACTCGTCATCTCGTAAAAAAGTGTAGCCCGCATAGGCGAGTGGCGGACCCAGTAGAATGGCGCCCCCGGCCAGTACCCAATCGAGACTCTGGCCCAGGTCGCTCCGCCCGACCAGCCAGGCAATCGCCACGCAGAGGACCACCAGGCCGGATATGACCAGCATGACATTCAATTGGAATTTTGTTTCCTTGCGCGCAATCGGCTTCAACACCGATCGGCCTTGTGAATCGACAGCCCCTGCTTCCAGCTCGGGGGCATGGATGACCACTTCGTCCTTGGCATCGGGGACCACGATGGCTCCTTTGCACTTCGGGCATGCTCCGGTCTTGCCGGCATGCTGATCGCCCACCTGAAAACGCGTGTGGCAACTGGGGCAGGTAACACGGATTGGCATTGAATTACTCGTAGTTCTTCAGGTCGTCTTCATTGATGGCAGTGAAACCTTTTGCCGCCAAGGTCTCGATGGCCATTTCGATGTTGTCGACCATCAGAGCCACGGCGGGCTGGCCTCGAGGTCGGGCCAGAAGTGGGTAGACTTGGGTGATGTTGACTTCCGCCTGTAGCAAGGCAGTGCATACTTGCAACATCGGTTGAGGGGTGGGAGGCAACTCGACGCCAATCAGGTCCGATTCCACGATGGCCAGTCCCGCTCGCTCCAGCACCTCTCGGCCCTGTTCGGGGTCACTCAACAAGAAACGGACCAACGCGCATTCGGTCGAATCGGAAATGGTCAGAGCGACAATACGCACATGGCTTCCTTCGAATCGGCGCACTACTTCCAGCAACTGGCCTACACGATTTTCCAGGAACACGGTGAATTGGCGGATTGACGGATACTCACGACCACGAAGCGTGGCGAAATCGATGGAACCGCCTGCATCGCTACTCATAAGATTTCCTCGGGATTACTTCTATGCGAGAATTCGGCTTCCACGTTGTCCAGCCTGACGGGGGCAGTTTCACCACGTGGCTACTATAGGCCTCAAGCCGGCTTTTTGCAACGTTGGCCAGATACACCTTCAGTCGTTCCAAGAATGGCCGATGAAGCCGACCCGAGCAATGTGCTATCTGCGAAAAACGCCGGTTTCCGGGCGGCTTATCGCCCTGCTTCACGTGGGGTTAAGCGGCAATTTGGAAGTACTGACCTTGTAATATGGTTCGCATGGGATACCCTATCGGACCCCGCGTCCGAGCCGCATGGAATGATCGAGGCCTAGAGGGGGAGGGGCGACCTTTCACGGCAAATGGTCGCTATTACCCGTGTTTCACGGTTAGGATTCTGTTTCATTAAAACCCGGGAAGTCATTTTTGAGCTGTCCCTAAGTCTTCCGAGCACAACGATGCAGCACGAAATCGACATCGAGGTTCGCTATTATGAAACCGATGGGCAAGGCATGGTTCATCACGCAAACTACTTTCAGTATTTTGAGCTGGCCCGAGTCAAAATGCTCAAGGAGAAGGGCCACGACTATGCGGAGTTGGAGCGGCAGGGGATTTTCCTGGTAGTCCATAACATCGGTTGCCGCTATCTGAAGCCAGCCAAGTTTGGCGACACGCTGCGTATCCTCACGACCGTGACTCGAGCCACCGCGGCACGTATCGATCATGCTTACCAGGTATTGCGCAAAAACGATGGCCTGGAACTGGCGGCAGGGCAGAGTACGATTGCCTGTGTCGACCGGGAAGGCACCATTCGCAGGATGCCTGATTTTTTGGTGGATGTGCATTAGCCTTTTGGGGCTGCCGTGATCCCTGGGGCTGTCGAGATTATGGTTGCGACTTGGCGAGTGCTTGCCGAAGCCATTCCGTTAGAATGGGCGCACGCATGCCAGCCTTTTTTCCGTCCTGGATGGCTGCTTCCAGGGAAAAGCCGTGCCGCCGGGCCCGGTAGAGAGCCCAGACATAGCCAACTCGGTTGGAACTGGCACAGTGCAGCAGCACATGGTTGCGGGGGGCGTCATCGAGCAGTGCCAAGATGGTTCGCAGTCCGTCCTGCGTGAGGGGCTCATGGTCAATGGGCACATGCACGTACTTCATGCCAGCTTTGTTCACCACGGCCAGTTCGTCGAACGCCAGTTTTTCCATCTCCGTGGAAGTGCATAGATTGATAACGGTTTGGATGCCCTGCCTGGCAAACATTTTGAAATCGGCTTCTTGGGGCTGGCCGCCAAAGTAGATCTTGCCACCGTATGTAGTCGCATTGGGCATGGCGCCAGAAACGATCGGCACGATTTTTCCTTCGGCTGACAAGGCCTGTGCCGTTTCGACAGGCTCGGTGGCGGGGAAATCGTCGATGAAAATATGAGTCACCTGGCGTTCTCCTTCGGGCAGGCGGCGATTGTAGGCGAGTTGTTTGCCATCGTGGCTCACGACCAAGGCAAAAGGGGCAGGCGTGCGGTCGGAAAGAATTCGGCTTTTACCAAATTGGGGTCCTGGCTGAACGTTGGTGATGACTATGCGCGTTCCAGCCACGGTCACAATGGAGTCTCCGCTCGGATGCCACCGCACCTCGGGATCGACACCTCCTTTCAGGAAGGTGGCTTGGCGCGGTTTGCCGCCATGGGGAGAAATCAGAAAAACTTGCCAATCCCCCTGGTCGTCGTGCATGAAGAAAGCGATGTTCTTGCCATCGTGCGACGTCCGGACAATGCCTTGGCAGCCTGGATGGCGACGTTGGTCCGAGTGAGTCAGGCGTCGCTGCACGGTGCCTTCCGGGGGCATCGGGAAAGTTAGGTCGGTCCCTGTCAGCGTGCCCAGTGGCCCTGGTTGGGTAAGGTCGTTGGGGATGTCGACCACGTAGAGTTCATCCAGGTCGTGGCCGGCATCGTCTCGGGTGGTGCCGATAAAGGCTCGGGCGAGTTGACGCTGGCCGCCGGTGCGTGGGTAGCCATGACGCCCCACCCAGCTATCTCCCGCTGCGTGAGAAATTTCATCGCTGCCAGGTTTCGGGTTGGGGACGACGACCACGCCCAATGCGGAAAATCCCGCAGCCTGGTTCGGAAACTGCTTCTTTTCGGCCACCGATAGAGGGTGCCCCAGTCGGGTCACCCCGATTGTCCGCAGAGTGAGATTTTGGCCAAGTGAACGCCCGTGGGCGGCCATGACCGCATCGTTGTAGGTGAAGCCCACCCATTTGCCATCGCCTGAAAACTCATGCCGGTGGGTGCCCCCGCGCAGCGCTCCAGGCAGGTAGGGTGCCTGCGTATCACGCGCATCCGCTTGCTGCATGGTACCGCTACCATCTCCGGCGGCGATCACCCCAACACGGCGATATTGTTCGTATTGGTTTTCAGGCCCGGTTGGATGAAATGGGCCATGAATGAAGATGACTTCGTTACGGCAGTGCGAATAGGAGGCAGCGCCTACTCCTGGGCCGAAGGAGTTGGGCTCGGGAGGCTGGTAGAGCGGGGTGATCTGACCCGTGGCGATTTCCACTTTGGCGATGAGGCGAGAGGCTCCAATTCCACCCTCCTCGGTCCGCGTGTCGAAGACGAGAAATCGATCGTCAGGTGAAAAATTGTCGTTATGATCCAGCTCATGATTGATCGGTTCGCTTGGTACCGGTGAGGCTTGAACTGAGCGATCCGGCCGCGGCGCGACGTGGGTAATCTGACGTTCCGTACCCGGGGCCGGCTCCATGAGATTTAGCAGTACGGCCATGATCGGTATCGCTTTCAGCCAGGATTCGAGCCCCCAGTTTTTGTAGTGCTTCATAACGGCCCTCAGATTTCAAGGACTGAAAAATAACTCGAGGAGTTCGCCGGTCCGTGCTCAAACTCCTTTAGGATCGTTCGAGAAATAACTGGCATATTTCCAGGCCCCTCACCCTGCCCTCTCCCCAAAGGGGCGAGGGGACATCGGACAGTTATTTATTGAACGATCCCTACCGCAAAGCTGCTGCTATGGCTGGCATCAGGACATCTTCTACTTCCGGGGCCACCTTGGAAGCTCTGGGGCTGTCTTCATAGCCACCTTGCTGATAATGCTCCTTGAGGCAGATATAGCCAGGCGCATAATCACCATACGCGGCCACGGCGACAAAATGGTCGGGCAGCATCTTTTGGGCTGCTAGTTGGTATTCCACCACTGTCTCTGCCGGCAAATGGAGTATTCGGGCAGAGCCCAGTTTCAGGCAGGTGATGTCGATGGTGTCACCCGCCTGGCATCGCTGTAGCCAGGCCAGGTCGCGAGCCGCGGATTTTCGCTCTTTTTTATCAATTTTCGAATCGGTTAGCGTGGCAAGCAGTTTTTTTTCATCCAGATACTTTGAAACAGGCAGTTTGACGGGTACGACTTTCCAGCCGACGTCCGTGGCTGTAATCGGTTGTTTCTCCGTAGCCTGCCATGCTTTGGACATGCCTTCCGCCAGGCGGACCGCCAGACGCTGGCGGTTTTCCGGAGAGCCATCATTGTATTTGCCCGCGCCGATGTTACCGCCAGCACCGTTGAAATGAACGTGGCGCACGCCGTTGAGGGTCATTTCCCGCAGGAATCGCGCCATGCCGGGGAAATCGGGATTGGCGACACCGGTCAAATAATAGCTTTGCGGATGTGTTGCGTAATAGGTCAGGACCACCAGGGGTGTCTGGTCGTTCCAGAAACTGATCGATTTGACCCACGGATCGATAATTCCTTCGGCCGCGGCCACCAGGTCGGGAGTCCGGCATGACGTGTAGCGGACTCCTCGTACTTTGCCATCGGGGCCCAGAATCCGCCGATTGGAGGCCACTTTTTCCACCTTGGCCTGGCCCAGCCCGAGGTGAGTGACTTGCTGAGGATGTTCCGCCGCGGCACGGGCAGCCGTGGCGACTTGCTGAATGGTCTTCCGGACAAAGGGGACGTCGCAAAGAATGCCACTGAGCCCTTGGTAGGCCAGGAGGGTTTCAGCACTCAGGTCACATACCGGCGCATCGTGTTGGTGCAGGGCGTGGACCGAGACACGCTGTACCGAAGTGCCCACGGCGTTCGCAATGGCTTGGCGCCATTGTTGATAGCCATCGTTGGCAATACCGATCCAATCGACCGCGCACAAAACGATTGGTTTGTCACCGGTCAGCAACACAATCCCACGCGCGGTCAGTGGCATGGCAACCCGATCACACGTTTGGTAAGCCAGCGGACTGCCGATGGGTGGCGTGGCATCGACGACAAAAGTGCCAATACGCAGCGTTGGCCCAATTTGCGATGGTGGCTGGGCCGCGGAAGTGATACGGGCCAGTGAGAAATTGGCCAAGGCTATAAACAGGAAGAGCAGAAAAGTTGGATGTCTTTTCGCCATGGTGTTGATTCTCCTTGCGAGTTGTTCCAAAGGCCGCCGGCAGCAACGAAAAATGAAGGGTGAGGACGAGGCCTGCCAGGTCTTTGATCGTAAAACACAGGGAGCCCCCTGCATGGCCTGGTGGCCATTTCATGCGTTTTGACGAACGATCCCCAATGAGAGAGTGTCACCCGGCAGGAGGGATTTGTCAAACGAATCCTGGTTGGCAGCCCCGGCTGTTTTCGCTAATCTCTCGACGCCCTGAGGATAAGGAATGCTTTAAAAATAACTTACTACTTTGGAATAGCCATGGAGAAATATGCATACAGATGTTTGAAGTGTGATCGATGATTGCTGAACTGCTTTAGGATTCATCCTTCAGATCATCGATTCCCACATCTCACATCACCCATTCTCTTCCTCACCAGGAGGAAGGTTAACGCAACTTTGTATGGAAATGCTGAAGTTATTGATGAGCCGTCCCTAAGGGGGGGGAATCCGGGTACCACAGCCCTGCCCTGAAAGGAGCCGCCCCCCCCGAATCACAACTGTTTTTTTGGGTTACTTGTGCGAAAATCCAAAGCTACAGCTGCGCGGTCGCACTCCATAATATGGAGTGCTGCGGCGCAGCCGTAGCTTTGGATTTTTTACGCATTCGCAACGTTGAACTCCAGCCCTTCGATGGAACCCAAAGGAGCTCCTGGCTGACTTGGGCAACCAGTTGATCGTCTTAGGCCATCGTTCGCTCCGCCGTGCGCTTGCGTCCACCCGCCAAACGAATCTTTAGCTCTGCAGCGCGCTTGCGTCCTTCCGCCAAACGAATCTTGGTTGGCTGCCGCGCACTGAGCGAACCATACCACCAAGGGCAACTCGCGGCATCCAACCAAGTTCGGCTTGGCGCAATATTTATGCTACCAGATGCAAAGCGCCGCGTGTTTCTACAACGCCAGTCAGGAATTCCTCAAAAATTCTCATGTCCAATGCGGAGGCCGTATCGGACTCTGGATGGAATTGAGTGCCAAATGCAAACCAATCGGGCATGGTGCTCTCAATCGCTTCGATCACGCCATCTGGGCAACGGGCGGTAATAGCAAACCCGGGTGCTACTTCATCCACGGCCATGTGGTGCATGCTGTTGACTCTCAATTCGCCATCGCCATAGACGCGATCCATGATCGATCCTGGTGCCAGTTCCAGGGTATGTCGATGGGCCGGGTCGAGGGGATCGCGGTGCGGTAGTGCGCTGGGTAAATCTTCCGGAATGTGCAGTAACAGATTGCCACCTTGCGAAACGTTGAGAAGTTGCATTCCTGCCCCCACGCCAAAGGTGGGCAATCGCCGGTCCGCGGCCACCCGAACCAGACAGCGATCGAATGCTTCACGGCGTTGATCCTGCAGTCGTACCGTGGGGTGAAGCATCCAGCCATCCCGTCGAGGGTCCAGGTCGGCGCCGCCCACGAGCAGCACGCCATCGAGTCGGTCGAGGATGTCGTGGACATCTTGCTCACTCTCATAGGGAGGAATGAGTATTGGCAATCCGCCTGCTTTAAGAATAGCGTCATAGTAGCCAGCAGCCACGTACGAATAAGCCGGCACATCCTGTTTGGCTGTTCGATAATCCGCGTTCATGCCGATCAATGGCTTGGTCATCTTTTTGCACTCCCTTTTCTGGCACCTCATTGGGTACCGGCACAGTTTTCACGCAAAGTTGGCGAGGTTGCGTTACGGGCATCGATCCTGATAGTCATGGGCGGTTTTGGCGGAATGGCAACTTGGCGGTAAGGCCCTGGCCGTTACGCGATACGCTGCCCTTTACCAAACCACCCAAAATTGGAATCATCCAGCAAAAGTAAAAGGAATGGTTCCAAGCAGAGAACCATGCAGGAAAACGAATAAGGCGGACGAAACCACTAACATGGTAGCGTTAGTGTTGCCGTGCCTTCCCTGGCACCTGCTTCCCACCGGATGTTCTCAGGTGGAAATCTTTGAATGGAGGCTGAATAATCCGGTTTGCTTCGTCGTGGAAGTATCCACGTGAAGGCATTCACGGATGAAGTCTTTCACCGAGAATGGGTCGGATCGATTTCCTTATCGTATGGCCTCGTACTCCTTGTGATGGGTGGCCGTGTCACGCAGCCGGTGGGAAATGCAAATCGCAGAATGAGAATGTAGGTAATTTCACGCTCAAAGCAAGTCGGTGGCATATTTTGCGTGCCTGGCGTTGTGCTAGCACAAGATGGCGGATTTTTCGAATGGCTAACAAGCTGGACACCGATGCACCCACAGCTCATTGGCTCTCCCACTAGAAAACAAGATCGTAGCCAATGACAAAGATGGCCGCATCGATCAACGCATGGCTCAACCAAGGGCCCCACAGAGTTCGGTGCCGGTGATACAGCCACGCCCAATAGGCGCCACCGATTGCTACTCCCAGAGAAAGCAACCAGGTGAGTGGCGAGGTCCAGCCAAAAAATGCGGAAAGTACGACCACATGATGCGTCATGAATCCCAAAGAGGAGATGAGAATTGCCAGGAAGGTTGCCAGGAGATTGTCGAGCTGGCGAAACACGAACCAGCGCCAATAATACTCCTCCAGCCAGGAGTGGATGATCGAATAAAAAACGGCCATCGCGATGTACCGTCCCTGGCTTCCCATTCCCACGGCGGCAATCTTCGCACCGATCCGGGCTGCCGGCTCCTGGAAAAGAGGCAACGAACGGAGTACGCCATGGTACAACATGACCATGGCCGCCAGTACGGCCAGCCCAAAAGCTCCACCGAGCAAAAGGCTTTGGCGAGTCGCTCCAGGTTGCATGTTCCATTTCGGCCGACTTTTCAATATCACGGCTACCCAGAACAGAGGGAATAGAAATTGAACTCCCTTGGCCACCGCGTAGGCGATCTGTTGTACACCGCTTTCGTATTGGGCCGCCCAGACAAAATAGACCAACGTCACCACGGTTGGCAGCAGCAAGGCAAAGACGGTGGCCAGCCAGTCATTCCGTTGAGTGTTGTTTGGCATGGGAAGAAGTGGGCAGTGGGCAGTGGGCAGTGGGCAGTGGGCAGACCTCGCCCACCGGTTCGCGTTACTCGCGCCTCTTTACGCCAGATCGCGGTCTTCGAACAGGATCAGCGCTACCAGCATCGCTGCGGTGCAGTAAAGGATGCTGTAGAGCAGAGCGGTCAGCAGGTATGCGCTGGGTACCACCGAGGAGCCGGCGATGGCCCCCTCGATTTCAAAGTGGTCCAGTACGGGCAACACAATGGCAATCAAACGCCCCACGAAACGGACGAAGACAATTTCGCCCACCGACGATTTGACGATCAACGCGGCCAGATGCCCCAGTACGTAAATCGAGCCGCACAGAATCAGGTTGGGCAACATCGACAAGCGTGTTGATACGGCTACGCTGATCGCGGCCAGAATGGCGGCCTCGAAAAAAGCCAGTACCAGTCCAGGCACGATCCGGACGACTTCTTCATAACAGGCTTGCCATTGCGGCACGGATTTGGCCGATTCTCGCGCATCGTACACGACTTTGTACGACACCGTAAATAGAAACACCAATCCCAGCACGATGAACAGCAAGACGATGGGCCACAGTATCCCCAAAAATTTACCCAGGATAAACTGCCGTCTTCCCACCGGTTTGGAGAGAACCGTCAATGCCGTGCGGCCATCGATTTCTTCCGCGACCGAAACGCTGGCCGTCCACAGGGCGACCAGGATGGCCAGTACCTTGATAGTGGTCATGCCTGAGATTTTCAGCATCTTCACGTCTTCCCCGAACGTATTGTAGGGGATGTAAACGTAGGCTATCAGAGCGACGACGCCGACCACCAGCAGGAGCAGATAAATGGGTTGGGACATCGCCTCCTTGGCCGTGGCGGTGGCGATGACCGAAAGCTTGGGGGCGAACAGACGGATTAAAAAATAGAGCCCATAGAGGCCGATCACTCCCAAGGCTGCGGTCCGCAGTTGATGGACTTCGGGCATTTCGACATCGGTTTTAATCCTGATCTGGACCACCGTGGGCAAATCGCTTTCGTTGGTCACGTAAAGCTGATCGACCAGCCCCTCGAATCCTCGCGGCAGATTGCTACCGGGTCTCCAGTGATAGGGTTGTCCTCCCTCGATCTGGAGCAACGGTTCGCTAAACCCTTTCTTAGGCTCGGTGTTGACCGCGACATCCTGCTCGCTTTCGAGGAAGTAGTCCTGAAGCTCATCGGCCCGAAAGGAGGCAGAGACCGGTATGTCGCTGCTGCGTTCAGGAACCGTTATTTCAAAATTTTGTGTACCTACTCCAACGTCCCCAAAAAGTTTCGCTACGTTAGGAAGCCGCGCAAGTGAATTCAGCATGCGCCCGACCGGCATGACCGGGCTGGCCAGCAGTGCCAGGGCCACCAAAGCGATCAATACGTACGAAATGGGTTGCAAAACACCTTCGCGAACGATTCCCAGGACCGCTTTTCCGGCGCGTCGGTTGGCGAGCCAGAGGATGGCCCACAGCATCACCAGAATGCTCGCGCCCAGAGTGGCCCCAACGGCGAACAGCCAAATGGGGGTTAACCAAATTGAGAGATTGGACATGTTCGTTGAAAGTTGAGGGTTGAGAGTTGAAGGGCTTAGCCCCTTTTCCATATACTATGCCAGATTTAGATGCGGATTTCAAAGGTGGAGAATTCGCCGGTGGCCGGTTGCTTGCTGCAATGAAACGATCGGATATGCCTGGAGAGGCGCTCCGCCAGGTCTTCTTGGAAACGGTCGAGTTCGGTCGGGTCTCCCTCTATTTGCATCTGGACTCGCCCATCGGGCAGATTTCGAACGTATCCGACGACCTGGTGGTTTGCCGCAATCGAACGGGTTGACCAGCGGAAACCAACTCCCTGCACGTTCCCAGAGTAAATGATATTACGACGTTCCACGGATCATCCAGCCTGTATATTTGTGCCTGTAAACTACCTGCCATGCTGAGTACGTGATTTTCTTTCGGCTGCCCCATAGGAGCGACACAAAAATAACTTCGGTAAATGGTGGTGTTCTGGTAATGCTGCCTTCGTACTCGTACTCAGCCGCTTGCAGTGGTACTCGTACTCGAATCGCATGCCGGGTATCATACATCGTCGAGTACGAGTACCGCTTCGCTGAGTACGAGTACGAAGGGATGCTAGAATACCCAACTTGAAATGCCAAAGTTGTTTTTGAGCTATGGCTACAGTATACATCCCCCTCTCCAGGGCAGCTACCCTTGACTCCGGGTTCCCCACTTTCTAGTCTTCCGCCACTATGGTGAGAGCTACCATCTATGGGTCCATTCTGTTCTGGGCAGGGATTTTCTGTCCAGATTCCGGCTACCAGCAATCCCTGGCAGCGGCAGCAGGCCAGCCGCAGCTGCTGGTACTACGCAATGGGAGCATACTGCAAGGAGAAATTACCCGGCGGGGAAGCTATTATCATGTCGCCATGCTGCGGGGAGAGCTGCAAGTGCCCGTAGGGCAGGTGGAAATTTGCTGCCGAAATCTTGCCGAAGCCTATCAGTGTCGGCGGGCAGCTCGTGTCGGCTCGACTGGCGATTCGCACCGACAATTGGCCGCCTGGTGCCTAAGGCACGACATGCTTGAATACGCTGCGATTGAGCTGCGGGCGGCGGGTGCCATCGACCCCGCGCATCCGGGTTTGAAAATCCTCGAAAATCAATTGGCCCAGGCTACCCGGCGCAGGTCGAGTCAGCCGAGACCTCCTCGGCCGACTGCTGACTCAGTCTCCAGTAGGCCGGCGACTGCAGCCAAAGAAAGGGATTTACCGCCGGCAGCCCGTCGTCAATTCGTGCGGCAAATCGAACCCATTCTGATATCCAGCTGCGCCACTTCCGGTTGCCACGGGAGCGATTCGGCCCGTTCTTTGCGACTGGATCGATTGGCCATTGTCGGGGCAGGGCATCCAGGCCTGACGCGGAAAAATCTGGCGAATCTTTTGGCTCAAGTCGACAGCACGTCGCCAGATGGAAATTCGCTACTGGCCCACGCGACGACCGAACATGGCGCCGAGCGGAAGCGTTCCAAGCCGCTCAGCGTACGGCAATCGCAATTGTTGCAAAGCTGGATTCGCTTGATCTCGGCTGCCAGGCAGGGCGCTGAGGGCGGGACCAAGAGGAGCCGGGCGGATGCCCCCATGCAAGATCCGAAGTTGACGTCCGTTTCTCATGCCGCCGGTGAGCGGGTCGGTCTTGTTCCGCAAAGCAGAGCAGCGAAGCCCCTGCGAGCCACCCCGAAAATCGAAAATCCACGCCCAACTAAAAAGCTTCAGCGGGGAGCCAGACTCACGACTTTTTCGCCGCGTGATCCATTCGACGCGGAGATTTTTAATCGTCGCGTTGGCCAGGAAGGCTCTGTCGTGAATCCACCCTCCGCAGGTGGTCATTGATTATCGTCTCCCAGAACATCCGCGGGCCGGGTTTCTTCGGGTGATTCTACCAGGGGCGGGAAATCGCCATCCGTGGACTCTTCGACCTGGACAAATCTCGAGCCGGCCCTTGGACCACACCAGTTTTGCGAAGATCCGGCGACAGGAGGAGAATAATCATAGCAGTTGCTACAGGCACGGCAGCCACCGCCAGCCAGCAAAAACAGTCCGGTAAGAGTCAGCCATTTGCCTGCCATCGCGTTTCTCCACCCCTGGGATCCGTTGCACCCTGGCTCGGATAATTCATTCCTCTCGCTAGCGACGAGAAGTGCCAGTAAATCATTGGCTCAACCCGATAAGATATCCAGGTATCCATGCTGTCCATCGACAGAGACCAGTTGCAACGGTTAGTCAAATCAGGAGATGGCGAAAAATATTCCCGGCCATGCCCTTCCGGTAGGGGGGCGGAAGATGGGGTCCGGAAGATGGGGTCAGAGCGTCATTAGTCATTAGTTCTTGCAAGGCAGGCCAGGTTCCGGTATCTTGTTGGCATGTCGAGACCCCTGCGTATCGAATTTGCCGGCGCGTTGTATCACGTGATGTCCCGCGGGAATGAGCGGGCGGACATTGTTCGTGACGACCACGATCGTCAAAAACGCCTTGACTGGCTGTGCCGCGCGGTCTGCACATATGGATGGCGTCTCCATTCGTTCGTGCTGATGACGAACCGCGACCATTTATTCTTGGAGACTCCCGAGCCAAACTTGTCTGCGGGGATGCAGTACAGTCTAAAATCAGTGTCGTGCCCTCTCCGCGCGGCTGGCGATGGCCATGTGTCCGTAGAAGGTCTCACTGCCGCGGACGATATAGAATTTCACCATCCCGAGCTGGGCGATGGCGTCGGTGCGGCGTACCAGATTACGCAGATCCTTATCCGTGACCGTGGCCCAGCGGTGTACTTTCACCAGCAGGTCATCCTTGCGAATCCCTTCGATCGCGGCGGAACTGCCGCGGCGAACGGCGATCACCCGCATACCGCCCGCATAGGCCAGGCCCCGTTGGCGGAACCGGGCGCGTGATTCGGGTTTGAGCATCAGGCCGAAAGTATCCCAGATGGCCTGTTCAAGATCATTGCCAGGTTGCGGTGAGGTGGCCACCCGGTTCGTGGTTTTGGGCCGTCGTAGCTTGGCTGCGACGACCATCTCCAATTCCACCGGATCGTCTTCGCGCAGGACGATCAGGGGGACCTGGTCGCCCGTTGGCCTGCCAAGCAAGGCTCGTTCCACATCGATGGGGCGATGGATGGCTAGCGTGCCGATGCGCTCGATCCGATCGCCCTGCCTCAAACCACACGCGGCAGCCGGGCTGCCGCGATCCACGTGGGCGACCGTTACGGGTCCCCGTGGGCCATCGAGTAAAACTGCGGTCATACCGTGCCAATGGTTGTCGATTTGCTCAATGCTGAGGATTTTTGTGGCGATTTCCAGCGACTTATCAACGGGTATGGCAAAGCCAATACCTTGAGCGCCTGCCCGAACCGCCACATTCAGGCCAATCATTTCACCGTTGACATTGAGCAGCGGCCCCCCGGAGTTGCCTGGGTTGATGCTGGCATCCGTTTGGATCAAATCGAGATACCGCTGGGTATCGTTCACCTGCACATTGCGATGGAGCGCACTGATGATGCCCTGGGTCACCGTGTTTTCGTAACCGTATGCATTCCCCACGGCAATGACCGTTTCACCAGTCAGCAAATCGCTGGAAGTGCCAATCTTAATGACCGGCAGCGAACGAGGCGCCCGGATGCGAATCACGGCCAGATCGGTTTCGCGGTCGCGGCCGACAATTTGGGCGATGTACGTTTGCCCCGTGTTCAGTGTTACGTTGATCCGACGAACGCCATCGACCACATGGTGATTGGTGAGGATGTAGCCGCGCGGGTCGATCACCACTCCCGTGCCCATGCCATTGACTTGTCGAGAAGGCCCACTGGGGCCCCCTTCATGGATTGATTTTTGGCCCTGGATGTTCACCACCGAGGGGCCCGCGTCGCGTACCGCTCGAACAATGGGGGTCAGCCGTCTATCGGAAGTAGCCTGGGCATGGGATAAGTCTGCCACGCCTGCTAGCAATAACCCTAGGATCAGCCAGTACGCAGACTGTCTGATAAATATACTATGAGGCGGGTCAGGCATAGGAAGTGCGTCCGAGGTGAGAGTGAGCGAACGTGCGGGTAGGAGGGTGCGTGCGAGGCACATGGCCCAAGTCGACAGGCAACCCATATGGTTCCATGATCGGCGGCGTCGCCCAAATTGCTTCACCGTCGCCACGTTCCAGCGTTACAATTCACCCAGATTGACTTTAGTCATGACCGGGGATGTCGATTTGTGGGCCAAAACCAACTTCCACGTCACCTCGGCGTGGCATGGGGGCCAGCATGTTTACCCGGGAGAAGACCTCTTGCGTGGGGACCAAGAGAAACTTGGGTGGTCGAGGTGGCTCGTAAGCGATTACCGGCTCCCGGCGCTGCTTAGAGGGTTTTGTCTTGGCCTGGGCCCTGGTCTTGAAGAGTGGCCAAATGGAGCATTTTCGCCCGCGGGGCGAATGCGAGGCAGTCGTTTCGCACGGCTTCTTCTCGCCTGCGTCAGGTTCCGAGGGTACCGCCTGACAGCAATCGTCAGGGTAGGTCTGAAGGCAACTCTCCAGGCTGCAGGCAGCCAAGGCACTGGCAAAATCACTGGTCACTTCGCCGCACTGTTTGCAGCCTCCATTGCAGGCAGCCAGAGTTGCCAGCAGCAGGTTCCAGCAGAGTGCGGTTCCAGGCTTTTTCTTGCCTGGGATACTCAAATCCAACCTGATGCCAGGAATAATCCAGCCAAACTTTCCTAATCCACCCACCGTGCGCCCCCTCTCGCCACGGCTGTTGGTAAGTCCTCCGTAGACTTTCCCGCCGAATCGTGCTTCTCCACGGAGGTCATCGACTGCCCAGAATCCCTAACTTCGGCCTAACCGGGAAACTTTCTCTAATTGGCACAAAGCGGCAGAGTTGCAGGCGAGGGCTAGAGGGCTCTCCCGGATGGTTTCCGTCTCCCATAAAGCAACCACGGTAGTGCTTGCAATACCAGGAAGATTCCTAGAATGAGCAGCAGTCCATGGGGCCAATAGGCAGCAATCGGAAGTCCCAGTTTTCCGGCAATCCAGCCAAGCACTAACAGCAGCATGGGCAACACGGCGAGAATTCCGCAGCCAACTGCGGACATCATGCCCTTGAAGGCCAACTGTTCGGTCAAAGGTTGATGGTGGACATCGATCATTCGGCCACGACGCAGGCTAATTTCGATGGTATCGGTGAGCTCCATGGCCAGCAGGGCTTCCTGCCAGGTGGAATGGTTCGCGCCCGAAGTGTGGCCATGTCCGTGAAGATCCGTGGCAGGTTGCGCGTTTGCCGTTTGCGATGACCGCGCGGCGACGCGGTTGCTGTTCGGCAGGACGTTGTCGATAGCTGTCACCGCCTCGATGGTTGGATCGAAATGGACAGGCTCAATGGGCAGTTCTTCCCGCACGCCATCGAGGTTCCGTACCATTTTGGCTGGCATGCCCGCCTCGTCTATTACTAGCAGGAGTCGACCGTGCTGGCCTAGGAGTGTCAGTTCCAGGCCCGCGGTGCCATCCTCGGGGCCTACCGACCAATGGACAGCTCGTTCGAGTTTTCCCAGCATCTGAACGCTGAGTGTTGCATAGGTTGCGTCGCCGGATGGCGACCCGAGCGCACCGAGTCGGTTGAGATATCCTGCCACGCGAGCCAGTAATAATACATCTCGGGCAAAATGCCACAGTACCTGCTGACTGGTGCGTTCGGCCAGTTTACGCTGGCAGACAATTTGCTCGACGATGCCAAGTTGCGGGTGCCCCTGCCGTACCCACGCAGCCAATTTTTCCACGATCGGGTGGTCTGACGTGGGGTGGTAATGGCGAAACAGGGCTCCACTTTCGCCGCGAGCCATATCGATTTCATAAAAGCTCAAGACCGAAGGCACCACCGGATGGGTCGACAGTACCGTGATGCCACGTCGGGCCAGGCTGCACAATTGTTCGGCTCGATCTTCGGGTCGAGTCTGGCCCCGGCCCACAATCACCATATCGGTCGTTTGTCGATCGAGGAGGATTTGCCAGTCGTTCCGGGAAACCTTGCCTGGGCCGGTCCAGAGAAGGCCATCGATAAGACTGTCCATGTCTTGTTCCGCCCAGTCCGTCAACCACGATGGATACTGGCCAGATTTCAGCCCGCCCACAATCGCGGATTCCTGGACATCTCCCACCCAGACCAATTCGTGGCCTTGCACGACTGCCGCCGTGGAGAGAGCCAGGCTTTCGGCATCAGAGCCTAGAAGAGCGAATTTCATGATTCTCTAGCCAAATGCAAAAAGTGGAGAGCTGTGCACGATCACGCCAAAAGGGGACCCGACTGCAACAAGCTCCAATCTAGCCTGGGCATCGAGCGACAACAACGGATGCGGTTGGAAAAGGCTTGGGAACCCTGTAGAATAATGGCTCATGAATATTTGGACTCTACGCATCCTGGATCTCCAATTCAAATCTGGACTCTTCACGACCGGAAGCGGTTGGGCCATCTTGTGCAGGCTCTGTCTTTTATGCAGGCGCTGTCTTTTGTGCAGGCGCTGTCCTTATTGGGCCATCTTGGGTTGGGTTTTCTTTGGTTGGAATTTGTCGCTTTTTGTGCGTGGCGAAGAAAACAGGGGCTTAGAGTCGGAGAGTGTCGCCAAAGAAGCTGCTCGATCGTCCGAACAGATTGGTCAGTGGGTTCGTGAACTGGACGACGATCATTACGCGATACGCGAGGCTGCCCAGCATCGGCTAGTCGTTGCCGGTAGCCAGGCATTGGCAGCGGTTGGGACTTTGGCCGTGGACCGGAGTGCTTCCCTCGAAAGTATTACGCGAGCAGTACGAATTCTTACCGCCTGGTCGGAATCGAAAAATGCCACTCTGCGTCTGGCTGCTTTGGAGCGGTTGGCCAGCCTCACTCAGCGCCCACTCGAAGCAGCCTTGGCGAGCGAGATGCTGGCGGTCCTCTATGAGCAAAATGCCATGGAGACGATCAGGCTTCTGGGAGGCATGTGTGAGCCGGTCAATCAGTTCCCCAAGAATGCTCGCATTCCCGAACAATACAAAAAACGTTTGCCCTTGCGAGTGACCCTGGGGGCTAATTGGAAAGGGACCGACGATGACCTCAAGGTCATCGCTCAAATAAGGCGTACTACGGTCGTCAGCCTCTACTCAGCCCCGGTCGGTGAGCAGGCGCTAATGCACCTGACGAAGATCCCGGCCTTGGCACGTGTGGAGATCTACGGCACGAAGATTTCCGCGAAGTAGATCGGCGCGTTGCGCAAGCAATTGCCCGAAACGATAACCATCGATGTTCGTTCCAGTGGCGCCAAATTGGGCATCAGTGGTAAGCCGGTTCAGGGAGTGGCCCAGGTGGATGCCGTATTGCCAGGTAGCGCCGCGGATCGAGGTGGCTTGCAGCCGCAAGATGTTATCACGCACGTCGCGGGGGAGCCGGTCGACAGTTTTGAGTCGCTTACCAAGCGGATCGCAACCTACCAGCCGGGCGATACCGTGGAACTTACCATTAAGCGCAAGGACCTGGCCCTAACTAAAAAGGTCACTTTCGACCGTTGGGGAGCCAGCGCGCAAACGCCCCCAACGCTGGGGGGCAAGGGACGCAAGTAGAGAGTCCTGAGACGCGAGGCGCTCGTTGCAAATGCCAGGCACTAGCAACTCGCGCCTAACGCCTCCTAACTCCCATCGACTACACTGCCAGGCTCGACTCAATCTGCTCGGTCAGTTGGATGTTGCAAACTTTGTCGGCTAGCAGTTCGCGCCCTTTGTCGGTCCATACGCCGATCGAACGCAGTGGGCTTTTGGTCTGGGGGCAGAGAAAGGTTACCTGCTTGGGAGTGACGGCATGAATCTCGATGGATTCACCACTACGGGTGTAGCCTACCGAGACGGCAACCTGGCGATTGTTCTCTTCGTCCTCCCAATTTGCTTCGATGATCTGCATGTTTTCGTCACTCCCAATTTAAAAAAGTACCCAAAGTAAAACACAGTAGTTCCAAGAATGTCCGATGAAGCCGACCCGGGCAACGTGCTAGCTGCAAATAACGTCGGTTTCCGGGCGGCTTATCGCCCTGCTCCACGTAAGGCAACGTGACAATTGGAAAGTACTGAAACAGTAAAAGTTGGCTACAGCCTGCTCCAAGAGGGCTACTGCTGGAGGGCAATAGAAAAGCCCAGCAAAGCTGGGCCTAGCACCGCAGTATAGCAGGTGTATCGGTAAATGGAACCGCCAAAATATTTGAAAAATTGGTAATTTCAAGAATGGGCGATGAAACCGACCCGGGCAATGTGCTAGTAGCTAAAAGCGTCAGTTTCCGGGCGGCTTATCGTCCTGTCACACGTAGGGCTGAGTGGCAATCCTGTTACCGCACCCGGTCGACGAACATCCAGCCGTTGTCTGCGATCGGGAAGAGCGGTCGATGAGGATTTCGCTCACAGGTGCGTGCCATACGTCCCCAATGCCAGATGATGTTCATGCCCAGGTTCCATGATTCCTGGGTCACATCTTTCTGGTCTGGGCTCAGGTAATTGAATCCGGACTGAAAAGACCAACGGTCATTGAGAGGGACTTGGAAGTCAGCACCCAGGACCGCATCACTGTCGTCGGTTCCACCAATCCAGCAGCGGCCGACGCCACCGTGGAAGAAATGCCAGCGATAGAAAAGCAAGTACTGGTCGACGGACTGGTAGGTCGCTGTCGCTCCGTTGTCAAAACTCAGCTCTCGGCTGTTGAGGTGAGAAGCTGCCAGCAGGCCAAATTCACGTCCGCGAGGTGTTTTCAGGCTGATTTCAAAGCGGATTTGCTGCAAGTCCGCCCGGTCTTTTGAGGCGTCTTCGTTAAGTTGGTCTTGCATGAAATCCCACACCACACCGAACTGCAGCCCGACTGGCACGCGTCGGTACATGCCGATGGTAACAAAACTTTGGGAGCGACTGCTGTCACTCGCGGTCGTTCCAGACAACCGACTTTGGGTTGCCAGGTAGCCCAACTGATAGCTGATCTGTGGAAACAGCCGGCCAATCAGAGGTAATCGGCTGCCCACGTTAATGCCTTCCTGGAAGCCATAATTGGCCGTCCCGCGATTGTTGGTGGTAAAGTCACGTGTATCACGGAACGAATGCACGCCAGCCTGGAATTCGATGACCCTGAGGCGGGGCAGGCAGATGGGAAAGCACCAGTAATCCGGCTTGGGTGGGCCCACACTGCTACCGCACTCGTCCACGACACCACAGCCAGGTTCCACTATCCCGCAGCCAGGATCCGCGATCCCACAACCAATCTCTCCAATTCCGCAACCTGGTTCTCCGATCCCACACCCGGCCTCCACCATGCCACAGCCGGGCTCGCATGCCCCTGTGCTACCGCAATAGGCACAGGCGTCAGCAAGATCGGAATCGTAGACAACCTGGCCATGGGAGACAGGAGCGACTTGTGCATCACGGTGCAATTGCCGACGCTGCTTGAGTTTTCGGGCGACGCGCTCTATGGGAAAAGGATCTTGCCTGCTTGACAGGCTGGGCGCGGGTGTTGCTGGTGAATCGATGTCGGCCCGCGTGGCTGGCCGGGTTCGCCTGCGGTTGACAGATTTCCTCTCCTTTTGAACCCGACGGTCCTGTTCGGACGCAAGGGGCACCTGCTTCCGAGACGGCCGATTCCGCAACGAATTCTCTCTGGCGGATCGTTTTGCTGCAGCCGGCCGTGCGGGTTGATTTCGACTCCGCTGGTCTGTTGCTTTGTCCTCGCGGCTGTCGGCAGCTGCTTGCCGGGTGCCAACCTGACTTGCGGCTCGAAAAGTGAGCTGTTGGTTCGGCACTGCCTGTCGGGGCTTTTGAAAATGGACATGCTGGGCGCCCGTTTCGTGTGCTAGCACGGCCCGTGGGCCGATGAAGGCACCAGCCATCGTCAGGACAGAAAAAATCGCAATGGATAGTGTTGCCGGGGAGCGTTTCATCGATCGATCCCTTGAGGGGCTCCATGCCAGCAGGCACAGCGCGGCCTTCAATGCTTTGGACGCCGATGATTACCGCACCGAGATAGCTATGCAAGCCATGCTACTCGATTGATCAGGGACGTCTAGGTAACCCCCCCGGGAACCAGCACGTACAGCTTGTATCGTCCCCCTTACAGTCGCAGCTTTCGTAATAATCGACACAATCGACAAATTTTTTCAACTTCGCCTAAATTGAACGGTATTGCGCCTATCCACTTCGAGGTGTGGCGGCCGTGTGCATCGGCACGTGCTCGGTGCCAGCAATGTTGTTCCTTGATGTGCTCGGAGGGCTTAACGCGGTGGTGGACGGTGTCGTGTCGGGGAGGCCGGTGGCGACTTCCGTGCTCTGGACCTGAGCATGGTCCTTGCTGACCGCGCGGGCCGTAGCCGGAACTAGTTCCATTTCGTCCTGGCTTGCCCTTGGGAAAGGCCGGTAGCACCGGTAGATCGACAGTAAATCGTACCCAGCTCTCAGGAAGTCGATCGATCGGATCTTTGATCCTTTCACATCATGCCACTGCTGGAGCGGCCATTCGTAGACCGACGTGCGCAGAGAAGGTTGGGAACGCGCATGCGCCTCAACCGCCAGGCGGGCCAGAATCTCGACATCAAAGACCCACGGACTGAGGAATGGCTGCTCAAAAACGCGTTTCAAGGCATCGGTAACGCGAAAGAGCTTGGCTCCGCATTGCGTATCGTAGATGGGCATGCGGAGCGTGCAGGAAGCGGCTGCCGCGAACAGACGTCCCAGGTAATGGCGGACCGGCTGCCGCTGGACCGATCTTCCCAGCAGGCAGACCCGTGCTCCCATGATCAATCGAAGCTCGGGCCGGCGGCGGAGCTGCTGGTGAAAATCACCAATCACAGCCAAGGGAGTCGCCAGGTCGGCATCCCAGTAGCCGACAAACTGGGGCTGCCTGCGAAGCGCATGCAAGGTCCCCTGCCTTACCGCTTCTGCTTTGCCGCCATTGTTTTCCAAGTGCAACACCTGGCAAAGATCGGGAGCGCAAGCGCTTATATCGCCCAAGAGTTCCAAAGTGTCATCCGTGCTGCCATCGTTTACCAGGAGCAATCGGCAGGGAGGCTCTTGTAGCAGGTAGCGGACATACGCTTCCACGTCTAAGCGATTCGCTTCGTTATAGCACGGTATGACAATGGTGACGGGCGGCATGGCGGGACTCGTTGCGGGTGGGAGGTGCCTTGACAACCCTACGGTACCGGGAAGTGCTGTCAAACAGACCGCCCGGAATAAACAGATCGACTGGGAATAACCGGCATGATCGTGACAGGCGGTATCGGGTTGTGTGGTCGCTGCATAGTCTTTTCGTTTGGTGGCTCAAACCGTCGAGCTATAGTTGCACATGAATTCTCAGTCGTCCTCGCTGGAGGCCCAGGCAGACCCAACGGAGCTCAAATCCGCCCGTGGCTGGCTAACGCTGCGTCCGGGACTTGCCGATTGGTTGCTGCTGTTGTTGTTGGTTGCCATTATCCATCGGGCCCAGGGCAGCATGTTGGATGATCCGGGTGTCGGCTGGCACTTGCGCAACGTGGATGCCATGTTGGCTGAAGGAACCTGGTTGACTCACGATCCGTTCACCCAGCAACACGAGAGTGCTACCTGGCGGACGAATCAATGGCTTGGCGATTTGGTGCTCTGGTTGGGTTGGCGCTGGGGTGGTCTGGAAGGAATCGCGGCCGTGACGACGATCCTGCTTGCCCTGATCCTGAGGCACCTCTTTCGCATCCTTTCGAGCGAGAATATTCCGTGGCCATGGGCACTGCTTTGGACCTATCTGGCGGCGCTGGGTATTTCCTTTTCCTTTGTGGCGCGGCCGAATGTATTTACCATCTTGGGGGTGATGATCACTGCGTCGACGCTTGACCGTTACCATCGAGGAGTCTGCACACGCCGGGCGACCTTGTGGCTGCTGCCCTTATTTCTTATCTGGGTGAATACGCATGGCGGCTTCGCGGCTGGCCTGATGATGCTGATTGCCGCGGTAGGGATCGAAGGGGTTCTGGCATGGGGAGTTCCGTATGGCAACGAGCGGAGCGGCGCGCGAGTGCGCATGATTCACTTGCTGAAATTGACCGTCGCAGTATTTGTCTGCACGTTGATAAACCCTTACGGTCTGGCCATCTACTCCTGGATTTTTCAGCTTCTGGGGAATCCGTTTTTCATGCAATTCAATGGGGAATGGCATTCGCCTGATTTTCACGTACTGGGCGCGTTCCGGTTAGAGTTGCTCTTGCTGTTGCTGCCGATTCTCCTCGCCACTTGCCGCCACCGGCCCAGCTTGATGGCGCTTGCGCTCTGCCTGCTCTGGCTCCATTTGGGCCTGGCCAGCAAACGCTACATGCCCCTTTGGGTGGTGGTTACGGTGCCCCTGTTGGCACGCCTTTCCGTCGATCTTCCGTGGCTGAAAAAAATATCGAATACCCTGGGCCAAAGGTGGCAGCTCACTGGCGAGTTCAGGCGGGTACTAAGCCTGCCGTCGCGGCAGTCCGCTCCGCTATTCACGGCATTCGCTTGTGCTCTGTTGCTGGTCTGGGCCAGATGGTGCGACGACTACGCGTACCACGCTCCCGAACATATCCCCACCAGGGCTCTGCGTCATGTGATCGACCAGCATGGCGATCGGTGCGTGTTTCATCATCATGACTGGGGAGGCTGGTTAACCTGGCACGGTTGGCCCCGGGTCAAGAATTGGCTGGACGACCGGGCGGAAGTGCAAGGCCAGCAGCACCTCATGGAATACCAGGATTTGCTCGCCGCCCGTGGTGCCTGGGAGCAGATATTGGCGGAGCAGGGCGTGGAGGTCGTTTGCATTCCTCCCGAGTCATCACTTGCCTGGCAGTTGGCTTCGCGCCGGTCGTGGCGGGAAACTTATCGGGATGATTATGCGGTTGTTTTCCTGCACATGAACGATCCACGGTCCATCCAACCCACCTTGGGTGCCCTTGCAAACCCTCATGGTGACACATCGAGGACGACGCATCGGTCGAGCCGCCGGTAAGGATGCGAAAAAAATGGATGCATTCAAGTAATTCGCAGCACTCAATCCGAAATCCTGAACCAATACGAACGTCGATATGCCGGAGAACTTTTGATGCAACGCGAACAATACCAACTTCACGCCGACGTGGAACGGCGGCACTGGTGGTTCGTCGCCAGGCGACGCATCATGCGCGGGCTGGTCCGCGAGATACTCCCGCCGAAGCATGGGACCATGGTTCTCGATGTTGGCTGTGGTACGGGGGGCAACCTGGCGGCATTAGCCGAGGATTACCGTTGTGTTGGCATCGATACGTCGGGCGATGCAATCGCTTTGGCCCGCGCCGGCTATCCGGATATCCAGTTCGTCTGCGACATGCCCTCTGGAAATCGGCTCCAGGAATTGCTGCCCAAGGTGGGTCTGGTGATGTTGATGGATGTGCTGGAGCATGTGGCGGACGATTTCGAGCTGCTTTCCAAGTTGTTTGCCCACGCTTCTCCTGGAACCTGCTTCTTGCTTACCGTGCCAGCCGACATGGAGCTCTGGAGCGAACACGATGAGAGTTTCGGCCACTATCGCCGCTATGACTTACAACGTTTTCGTCGAATCTGGCAAGATCTTCCCGCGGAAGAGCTGTTGCTCTCGCATTTCAATGCCAGGCTCTATCCGCTCATTCGTCACTTACGCCGCCGGAATCGCCGCCGGGGCCGCGCCAGCGGGGCACATGGCACCGACCTGAGCGTCCCCATGGGCCCGTTGAATAAGGTCTTGGAGACGATTTTTTCGGCTGAGCAAAAAAGACTGGTTGGGGTGCTCAAGGGCACCTCCCGTCGCTATCCGGCGGGAGTCAGCCTGATTGGCCTGCTCCGTCGTACGGAATCGTCAGCTGGCGTTTCGGTGCTGACCAGGCCAGAGGATGTCGCCGCCGATTTCCGTCAGCCGGGTGTCGTTTGCAAGTCCTGATAAAGCATGCGGATTGGTCCGATCGCGCTGCTCACCCACTCCATCCGGCTCGAAGAACTCTCGAACGGATGGGCCAGCTGCTTCTCAATGTCTCTTGGGCCCATTAGAATGGAGCGACGGCAAACGGTGGAATTCAGATCACGGTCACTCGTATTTTGATCCCGTACTGCCTCCAAGCGAAATCCGACGAGGTTCTATCCATGGCAACCGCAGCAGCGAATGGTCGAGAGGCTCCCTCCGATCTGTCTACCCCGCATCACGACAGTCAGCACGGCGCCAGTCCCGGGGGCGTATTTCATGTGGCACATCCCCTGATCCAGTATCATCTTGCCCGCATGCGCGACGAAACTACTCCCGCCAATGTGTTTCGCATGTCGGTCCGGCGGCTGACCATGCTGTTGGCTTACGAGGCGACCAAAGATTTGCCCGTGAGCGCGACCAAGGTACAAACGCCGCTGGCGGAAGCCGATGGCGTGAAGATTGACGGTCGCGTCGGCCTCGTGCCCATCTTGCGAGCTGGGCTGGGCATGGTCGACCAGGTACTCGATCTGCTGCCCATGGCCGAAGTCTGGCACCTGGGTCTTTACCGGGATGAAGCGACCGCGCAACCTGTCCGCTATTACGACAAGCTGCCCGCGCAGCGACCGGTGGATGTGGGCATGATTGTCGACCCCATGCTGGCGACCGGCGGTTCGGTGATGGCCGCGCTGATGACCTTGCGAGAATGGGGAGTTGCCCGGGTGAAAGTGCTCTCCTTGATCGCTTCCAGGGAAGGAATCAACGAGGTCACCGCGCGATTTCCCGAAGCCCAAATTTATATCTGCCAGATCGACCCAGTCCTGAACGACCGCAAATTCATCGTGCCAGGTCTGGGCGATGCGGGAGACCGAATCTTCAACACGGTTCAACCAGGGAGCTAGAGTCTGGTCAATCCTTTTCCTGAACCCTGAACCCTGAACCCTGACAAGGAATTTATCATTAGTCATTTAACAATAGTCATTTGTCATTGCGAAAAGAAGAAACCGGATCCGCGACGAATCATAAGCCCTTGCAACCAATTGCCAAATGATAATTGACAAATAACTATTGACAA
>JAJRWS010000432.1 GCA_024276705.1 Planctomycetota bacterium
AGGGCAAGCATGCCGAGGTCATGCAGCGGATTCGTAAGGAAGGGTTTATTCGGGTGCGAATCGATGGGGAAACATACGAGGTGGAACATGTGCCTGAACTCAAATCGCGTCAGCGACATGATACCGAGGCGGTGGTGGATCGTGTTGTGATTCGAGCGGGCCTGGAGGGCCGATTGGCTGAGTCGGTGAGGCTGGCGCTGAAACATGGCGAGGGGGCATTGCGAATCAGTTACTTGACACCCCAGGCGAAAGCTCACGATGGCCCCAGCGGTTGGTGCGACCGTGTGTTCAGTACCCGCTATGCTTGTCCCGACTGCAAGCAAAGCCTGGCCGAAGTGGAACCCCGCACATTCAGCTTCAATAGCCCCTATGGAGCATGTCGCGAATGTGATGGGTTGGGAACCCGGGAAGAGCAAGATGCCGATGTCCTGTGTGCCGAGTGTGGCGGCTCGCGTTTGCAGTCCGAAGCACGGGCTTGCCGTCTGGGCGGACTGGCCATCCATGAAATTACGGCATTGCCCATTGCCGAGTCGCACGCGTTTTTTAGCGCGTTGAATTTCGCCACACGTCTGGAGCCGATCGGCCAGCCTCTGGTCCGTGAAATTCTCAAGCGGTTGGAATTTTTAATCCATGTGGGGGTTGACTATTTGTCCCTCGACCGGCCTGCCAATACGCTCAGTGGTGGGGAAATGCAGCGAGTCCGGCTGGCAACCGGCATTGGTTCGGGGCTCGTGGGAGTACTCTACATCCTGGATGAGCCGTCTATAGGTTTGCACCCCCGTGATAATGCCCAGTTGATCCAATCCTTTCGCCATCTGCAGCGGCAAGGCAATACCGTGTTGGTGGTAGAGCATGATGAAGCGATGATTCGGGCTAGCGATTGGTTGGTGGAACTGGGGCCCGGTCCCGGGGAAAGAGGAGGCCGGATTGTTGCCCAGGATACGCCCGCTGGCGTGGCGGCCGCAGCCGAATCGTTGACCGGCAAATATCTTTCGGGTCAATTGCGAATTGCCTCCCCTGCCGAGCGGCGTCCTCCCGCCAAAGGTCGTATGCTCTCGTTGACGGGTGCTTCGCACCATAATCTCCAAGCGGTGGAATTTGCCTTGCCGCTGGGTTTGTTGACTTGCGTCACCGGCGTGAGCGGTTCGGGCAAAAGCTCCCTGGTGATCGATACGCTGGCAAGAGCGCTAGCACACAAACTTCAAGGAGCGGTAGCCAGGCCTGGGCCCTACCGGACGCTGCGCGGCGTCAGCAAACTGGCCCGAATGATCCATGTGGACCAATCGCCTATTGGCCGATCGCCACGAAGCAATCCGGCTACCTACACTGGAGTGTTCGACGAAGTGCGTCGCGTTTTTGCCGGCACCAAGCATGCCCGGCAAGCAGGCTACAAGCGGGGACGGTTCAGTTTCAATACCCAAGGGGGGCGTTGTGAACATTGTCAAGGGCAAGGCACGCAACGCATTGAAATGCGATTTTTGCCCGATTTGTTTGTGACCTGCCCCGTGTGTCATGGACGCCAGTTCAATCGACAAACGCTCGCGGTACGCTATCGTGACAAGTCCATCGCCGACGTCTTGGCCATGAGTATCGATCGGGCGGCTCAGTTCTTTGAAAATCATGCGAGCATCTGTCGTATGCTCCGAAGTCTGGTGGAAATCGGCCTGGGGTATCTGTCACTGGGGCAGCAAGCGACCACCTTGTCGGGTGGTGAATCGCAACGAATACGCCTGGCTTCCGAGTTGGGGCGGCCCGCCAGTGGCCATGTGCTCTACATCCTCGATGAGCCAACCACGGGGTTGCACATGGATGATATCGGTCGCCTGCTGGCGGTACTGCAGAAACTGGTGAATCTTGGCAATACGGTCCTGGTGATCGAACACAACTTGGATGTCATTCAGGCGGCTGATTGGGTCGTCGACCTGGGCCCCGAAGGGGGAGCGGGCGGCGGTCGGATCGTCGTAGCCGGTACACCGGAAAAAGTCGCCGCGTGCGAAGCGAGCCATACGGGCCGATTTTTGCGCGATGTGTTGATTCGGCGAAACTATCCGCCGAGCGTGGAGTTATAATACTAAGTAGTTCCAAGCAATGGCCGATGAAGCCGACCCGGGTAAACACTGGCTACTAAAAATGCCGGCTCCCGGGCGGCTTATCGCCCTGGTCCACGTCCCGACGAAGCGGCAATTTGGAAGTGCTGGTACGGGTAGGATGATGAGATTTCAGCTCCTGCCCAGGATCCCTGGGCCGATCGGCGGATGTATCGCAGGCGGTGTTTCGGGGACCGAGTTCTAGTCATCACCAAGGAGAATGAGCCATGGGTACCATTCCAATCGCAGGGGGTTCCTGCCTGGGCGGCCATTGGGTTGCCACCCTTTTTTCGGTGGCGATTGTTTTGCCACTCCTATCCTTCAGCCCATTGCGGGCCGAAGAGGAGGCGGATGGGGTTCGGCCCGAGCGCGGAGAGCGAGCCGCCGCGCAGGGAGACCGAACGGAGCGCCGCGCCGAGATGCGGAAGAAGATGCTGGAGAAGTTCGACGCGGATGGCGACGGAAAATTGAACGATGAGGAACGGACCAAAATGCGTAAGGAGATGGGGAATCGTCGGGGTCGTGGCCCAAGGCGAGGTGGCGAAAAGGGCAACCGTGAAGGAAAGCGGGGACGTCCTGGAAAGGATGCTAGCGGGCGAAGTCCCGAAGGTCGTCGCGATCAGTCAGGGCCGCCCGATCTGGACAAGTTGTTTGAAAGATTCGACCGCGATGGAGACGACCGGCTTGACCGAGAAGAGTTCAAGGGTGCCTTGCGGGTTCTGCGCGAAATGCACCAGCGCCGGATGGGGCGCCCTGGCGAGGGCCGCCGTGGTGGTCCAGACTCAGGTAAAGATCGAGAAAGATTTCGTCATCGGCCACGGCCGGATCGTGAAGGCCACAAGCAAGGCCGACCACCGAAGCGTGGGCCCCGACCTGATCGTGATTGACCCGTTATAGGCATCGCCAGTAGCTGAAATCACCGCGGCCTCGTACGCTGTCAGGCCCCCAGCAAGCGTAAGGGGCCCGGTCTGTATCGGTTTCTCGTTATGCGGGCTATTGTGGGGCTGGGGGGCCAATGGGGGGGGCGATAATGAGGGTCGTTCTGCATTTGGGGCCTGGCGGGGGCTGAATCTATTTGCCGAGGGAATGGCTGGCATTTATAATGGTGGCAGCGGTCGCCTTTCCCCTTGCGGTGTGATGTGAATCCACCCTGGGTAGGCCCATCCACCCTGGGTTAGGCCAGGCACCAAAGTATTCATGGAACGGTTCACCGCATGGGGCCGTAATTTGCCTATGAGAGTTTCAGCCAACATCCACGATCCTCACCCCAGAATGCACACTATGTCCGGAAGCAGGTCCTTGTCGGTAGCCAACACATCGAATGCCATCCTCTCCGCGATCACCAGTCGCTCGGTGGTGATTGCCTGGGTTGTGTTGTTGTTGGGTGGCCTTAGCGTACGGACATTGTCCGCTCAGGCCACGGGTTCGGATCCGTCTAAGAGTGCTTCCGCCGTCAAGCAATTTGCTCCGGGTGTGCTGACGATCATACCGCCTGAGGTGCTAGAGAGTGAAACGGATGCGGTACATGACTTGATTGAAATTCGTGCGAATAAAAAGTTGGAGTGGCAGCCCAGTTCGATCGGCAAAAGTCGCACCCTGTTTGAGATGGCCCATAACGCCCACTTCCGCGGCTCGACCTGGTGTCTGGAATTTACGTTTAAGCCACTACGGATGTTGGAAATTGACGTGCCGCAAAGTTCGGGCAAGATGCAGCGAAAGCTCATCTGGTATCTGGTCTACCGAGTACGGAATACGGGGGTCGGGCTTGCCCCCAAGCAACAGGCGGATGGAACATTTGTGGCGGTTTCCAACAGCCAGAAGCAGGTGCGTTACATTCCGCAGTTGGTGCTTGTCAGTCTCGATCGTGATCGTAGTGGTCAGCGGGTGCGAAAAGCGTATCTGGATCGCATCATTCCCGCGGCTCTGGGCCCTATTGAGAGACGCGAATTACCTGGCGGGAGATTACTGAATAGCGCGGAAATGGCCGAACATCTGTTGCCACTGGAAACAGGCCGTGCGGTTCAAGGGGTTTGGGGAGTGGCAACTTGGGAGGATGTGGACCCGCAAATTGATTTTTTTTCGGTGTTTGTGGGAGGGTTGAGCCGTGCCCTGAAGTGGCATGATCCGCCGGGAGCCTATCAAGCGGGCGATTTTCCCGGCAAAGGGCGTAAATTCCTCCGTAAAACGCTGCAACTGAATTTCTGGCGGCCCGGGGATGCTTTGGCTGAAAACGAACAAGAAATTCGTTACGGCACCCCTCCTGGCAAAGCGAGACTCTACGATTGTGACGAAGGCGTTGCATATCGGTGGGTTTATCGGTAGAATTACCACCCGTGTCAGCCGAACGCCAGAGTTGCTTGGCCGGCTTCGTCGAACCTCCGTTGGAGCCGACCCGGCCACGCCCTCTCGTGATGTCGTGTCACTCGCGGGCGGCTCAACTCCGGCGGTTCCAAGCAGTGGCCGATGAAGCCCGACCCGAACAACGTGCCAGCTGCTAAAAACGTCGGCTCTCGGGCGGCTTATCGCCCTGGCATACGTCCCAGCTGGGTGGTAGTTTGGAAGTACTGAGAATCGCTCTGGCGATGTCTGGTCAGGCCAAACCCCCAGTCCCCAAACCCCAGTCCCCAAACCCCCAGTCCCCAAACCCCCAGTCCCCAAACCCCCAGTCCCCAACCCCA
>JAJRWS010000433.1 GCA_024276705.1 Planctomycetota bacterium
AATGACCGGTCGGCTAGAAGGCTTTGGCGACGACATGCCCTAGGTCATTACCGATTCGCCTTTTTGAGTCCAGATCAGTTTCTTGCTCACACAAACCTTAATATCCACACACCGACCCGTGAACGGTTGCCGAGTCTCTTGTCTCGAGTCGTTCCACTCCCCTTGACCCCGTACCTAGGTACGGGTTTTATACTAGAACCTAGGGAGGAGAATCCATATGCAAGCACCATTAAAAACGGGCGAACTTGCCCGCGCTGCGGGAGTCAACGTCGAGACCATTCGGTTTTACGAGCGCAAGGGTCTGTTGCCCGAGCCTCCACGTCGGTCCTCGGGCTACCGCGAGTACCCCATCGGAGCTGTACGGCGAATCCGCTTTATCCAACGGGCCAAAAGTCTTGGCTTCACGCTACGCGAAATCAAGGGGCTGCTGGAGCTTCGGGTCGATCCCGATACGACTTGCGATGTGGTTCGGGAACGGGCGACCGAGAAGATCGCCGATGTGAGGCAGAAGATTGCCGATCTGCGCAAGATTGAAAAAGCGCTCCGCAAACTCACCGATAGCTGCTCTGGCAATGGCCCTAAAGAGACTTGTCCTATCCTCGTTCACTTGGAAACTTTTCAGGAGTCCTCATTATGAATTCCACCGCCAAAAGACATGTCGAAGTTTTCACCGCCGGGTGTCCAGCCTGCGACGACACGGTTGCCCTGGTCAGCCAACTTGCCTGCCCATCCTGCGAAGTTGAAGTCCTCGACATGCATCAACCGGACGGCGCCGCCCGCGCCAGCGGTTACGGCATTCGCCGCGTGCCAAGCGTTGTCATTGATGGAAAACTGGCCGCCTGCTGCTCAGGCCAAGGCCCCGACAAAGCCACTTTGCAAGCTGCGGGCTTGGGACAGTCGTAAGGTGAGCGGCAGATTCTATCGCTACGGGACCGGTTTGTACCAGAACTCGTGTGGCTCAGTCGTTGATCCTTAAACACGAGTGGGGGCGAATTGTCCCTTGGATCGAGAAAACAGCCAATTGCATTCACCAGGGAGGGGCACCACACACATTACTTGGCGAGCGTTGCGTTCTTATCGTTTCCTTCTGATGGGACAAACGTGCCGTGGTATCCGACACTTTCGATTGCTACCAGAAGTTTTTCCTTGGGGACCGTGCGACTCGCTTCCGTACCCACCACAGTCTGCCCATCTGCGTAGCTCACTTCCACAGCGAGTACACCCGGTACGCCACGAATCGCCTTGGCGACGATGGAGGAACAGCCTTCGCATGTCATCCCCTCTATGGCAAATACCGAATGGCTCATGGTCGCAGTCACCGTACCGCCATCGCCCCCAAGGAAGGCTCCTACGTAACTGGGAAACAGCAAAAACGCCACGGCCATCACCGTCACGACCCAAAGCATCACCTTGTTGAGTGCCAGCATGTTGGACCGCCCCTTGGCCGCGGACGCACAACAATCTTCTTCACTCGCCGGTTCAGCTGCGCAGCAATCATGCCCGCGCGCGGCAGCAGCCTTCTTGGGCCGGTAGGTGTAGTAGAAGGCCGCGCCGAGAAAACTGAACGTAACCACCATGAACAGCGGACGATACGCTTCCAGCGTTGAGGCGATTCCGGCTCCCGAGACGCCAACGGCCAACAGGACCAGTGGCAACCAGCAACAACTCGATGCCATGACTGCGGCAAGGAGCGTGCCGATCTTGGCGATCTTCTCGCCCCTGCCGGTTGGCGACCTGCCCGTTGACATATTGCCGGAAGCCGGCAGCACCGGAGGATCCCTGTCGTCGATCCCCAATTCATCCCGTGCCATTTGGGTGCCTTGGGCCACGCTGCCCAGGCAACACGAGCCAGACGGATTCTCCGTTTCGCAGCGGCAACCGGGATCCTTCATCTTTGCCCGAATGTCTGCCAAGGCAGTGCTGCGCCCTTTCGCATGAAGCTCGTCCTTGATACTGGCAACGGAATGGCCAAAGCAGTAGCAGAGGGGACGCTCACCGGCCGTTTCCTTGACACCGACCGGAACTTTCAGTTGTGACTTGCTGAAGGTCGTGTTGCCTTCTTGGGAAAAATACACCACATCGCAATCTGTTGCGTCACAAAACCGCCAGCCGGTGTTGTCGGCGAGGGGTTGGCAATCCGTGTCGACATGGCCCTCGGAGGAGCAGCAGGAAGGCTCGCCGCCAACGATTTCACTCGCATGTTCTTCCTTGAGCAACGCCCGTAGCGTAACCGGGCTGACGCGTTTAGATTTCCGGCCACAGGACGGGCATAAAACTTGTATTTGCGCGGGTATTTCCATGGCCATTGGTTAACGGGGCCTTTCGTAAGTTGGTAAACGACCTGTTCACTTGCCGAATCGTCGGCCACTCGTCTATTATCGAGGTTGTACCATAGTACAAGGTCAAGCCAGATTTTCGCCCAGTTGGCCGGAACATTAGGTGGATCTACCACCCAGCAGACGACGCCAGGCGTCAATGGCCAAGCGCAATAGCCAGGCGCCAATAGTAGGCCAATGGCACTCAACCATTCGCCAGCTCGCCATGCCGCCGCGGCCTGGCCCACAGCAGCAACGTCGAACTGAGGACCACGGTCACGCAGCCGGCTTCCTGGAATATCACCGCCAGCACGGGGGTCAGCATTCCGAGGGTGGCCAGCACGAGCCCAACGGCGTTGTAGGCGATGGAGAAAAAGATATTCAGCTTGATCCGCCGAAACACTTTCCTCGACATCTCGACAAATTCGACGACGCGGCCGAGATCGTCGTTCATCAAGGTCACATCCGCGGCTTCAATGGCGGCGTCGGTTCCCGCCGCCCCCATCGCAATCCCTACATCAGCCAGGACGAGAGACGGCGCGTCGTTGATCCCATCGCCGACCATGCCGACCAGGTGGCCCTCCTGTTGAAATTCCCTGACGATTTGCTGCTTCTCTTCTGGCAGAAGCCCGGCCTGAAAAGCGTCGACTCCGATCTCCTTGGCCACCGCTTCGGCCACCTGGGCGTTATCCCCGGTGAGCATCACGACCCTGGCGATGCCCAGGGACTGTTTCAGCGTGGCGATTGCCCGGCGGGTGCCCGGCCGAATCCCGTCGGCGATGGCGAGGATGCCAATGACCTTCGTTTCGTGGGCCACCAAAACCGCGGTTCGGCCCTTTAACGCCTGAGACTCCAACGCACGTTCCACCTCATCGTCCAAAGCAATGTCGTGGTCGCGCAGGAACGTGGATTTGCCGACCAGGATCTCCGCCCCTTCCCACCAGGCAACCACGCCCATGCCCGTTTCGGTCTTGAATGTATCCGGATCGGGCGTTTCGACGCCTCGCTCTCGCGCCAAACTCACAACCGATCGGGCCAGTGGATGTTCGGAGTATTTCTCGGCGATCGCGGCCAGGCGCAAAATTTCTTCTTCCGGTTTGCCATCCAGGCCAACCAGATCGACGACCTTGGGCCTGCCGAGCGTGAAGGTGCCCGTCTTGTCCACCAGCAGCGTATCGAGCTTGCCAGCCAATTCAAAGAAAATCCCTCCCTTCACCAGAACAGCCCGCCGCGCCATGTTCGAGATGCCGGCCGTCACGGCGGTCGGCGTGGCAATGGCGAAGGCGCAAGGGCAGGCCACCAGCAAAACGGAGACCGCCACTTTGATGTCGCCCGAGGTGAAATAGGCGAGGATGGCCAAAACCACCACGAGCGGCAAAAACCAGGCGGTGAACCGGTCCGCTACATTCTGGATGGGCGCCTTGGTTTCCTGCGCCACCTCGACCAGATGCACGATCCGGGCCAGGGTCGTATCTTGACCCGTCTTCAGAGTCCGGATTTCAAGCCGTCCCGCTTCGTTCGAGGTGCCACTGAAAACTTCGCTGCCCGGGAATTTCTCGACCGGCATCGACTCTCCGGTGATCGGTGCCTGGTTGACGCTGCTTGCTCCGGCCACCACGGTCCCGTCCACGGGAATCTGTTCGCCCGGCCTCACGACCACCGTATCTCCGATCTGTATTTCCTCAACCGGAACGGTTATTTCTTCGTCTCCGCGGCGCACACTCGCGGTGCGAGGCGTCAGGTCCAAAAGATTGCGGATGCTCTTGCGGCTTTTATCCAACGTATACGATTCCAGCGCGCCCGCCACGGACATGATGAACACGATGACCGCGGCCGCCCGGAACTCTCCCACGGCAACCGTCGCGATCAGGGCCACGGTGACAAAGACGTTGACGGTGATCCGACGGTTCTGCATGTCCTTAAAGCCTGCCTGAAACCGCTGCAAGCCGCCAAGCAAAACCGCAACCAGGGCCAAGGCTCCGCTGACCAGCCCCGGGCCGATTTGCCAGTGGGCAAGCGCCCAACTCACCAGGATCAGCAATCCCACCAACCCCGGAGCCAGCGTCAACACGACAATCTCACGGAAAGTTGCGGCAACTCGATTTTTGTCGACATCCATCACCGTAGCCCTTAACATTTGGATTGACGCATTGCCGGAGCAGGGCGGAGCTCGTTCCGGCCTGCGGGAAACCTGTTGGCCCGTTTTGAATCCATCCCATGCACCAGGTGTCATGCTTTCGTATCTTCCTCGGTCCCTTTAGCCTCTTTCGCCCCGGTTTCACCCGTGGTTTTTGCGGGACCACCGCAAGTCTCTCCCGGGCCGCAGCATCCGCCGGTCTTGGTCATCGATTCCCACAACACCGACAAGAGACTGCTCTTTTTCTTGTTTTCATTCTCATTTTTGTTTTCACTCATCATTCTTACAACTCCTTGATGTGAAATGTTTTCGGCACAGACGGTGGAGATCATTTTAGGTGTGTGGGACGCCATGATCCAGCCGAGGGAGTAAGCTCAAAGCCACTTACTTTGAGCCGTAGGCGCTGGCCTCGGATATCTTGGGAACAACGTAAACTCTACCGCTTACCGCAGCAGCCGCCGGACTTGCGGATCTTGACCGCACGGGCATTGTCCGACCGAATCTCCGGGACTTCCTGAAAGCAAGTCATCGCACATTCCAGAAGTTGGTGATGAAATTCCGTCTCCGGAACAGCCAACGAATAATGACTCCAAAGCCCTTCTTTACGGACAGTCACGAGACCCGCCTTGCGCAAATGGGCCAAATGGCGTGACACTTTGGGCTGGGGAACCTGGAGTGAATCCACCACATCGCCAACACACAACTCGCCATCCCGCAAAAGGCTCAAAATCCTCAAGCGGGTCCGGTCGCAAAATGCTCGAAACATCAAGTCCACCTGGAGGACCTCGGTGTTTTTCTTAGCCATGGGCGCTGCTCGGGCAGTCAATGGTGGCACGGTGGGGGCGTCCGACAGCCCGCCACAATTCAAACAGGAAGCACCATTATTCTCGGTGATCGGATCAGGCGTCAAGGTTCGTCCTCCGCGGCGCTCAAAACGGCATCGTCCCTAAAAGGGGCTGGGGAGTCATGTACCACCCGCATACGGGTGGCTTGAGGAAGGCTCCTCAAAGGAGCCGGGAAGAGGATATCGTACTCGTACTCAGCCCAGCGGTACTCGTACTCGAATCCACGTCAGAGGCAAAGTCGGTCATCATCAACATCCATGGCCTCCTGTTTCGTTTGTATCCAATGGTTCCATTCGAGTGCATGTACGAGTACGAGCACGACGAAACGGCGGAGCCTGATGGGTACTCACCAGCAGAGCTGGTGGTTTACGAAAAATAAATTAGGCGATGTGCAGGGCGTTGTTGCCGTGACTCTCATCCACGATACGGCCTTCGACCAGCCTCAAGGTTCTCCTGGCCCGGGCGGCGGCACGTGGGTCATGGGTGACCATGACGATGGTCCGCCCCTCCTGGTTGAACTCCTCGAAGAAGCCAATCACCTGGCTGGCCGTTTCCGGGTCGAGGTTGCCGGTCGGTTCGTCGGCGAGGATCACAGCCGGATCATTGGCAAGCATGCGGGCCAGGGCAACCCGTTGTTGCTGGCCAACACTCAGTTCCGCCGGTTTGTGGTCTAACCGGTCTCCGAGCCCCACGCGCTCGAGCAGGGCCGCTGACCGCTCCGCCTGGGCCTCTCCCTCCATGCCGGCCAGAAACATCGGCACCTGAACATTCTCCTGAGCCGTCAAATAGGGCACGAGATTGAATGTCTGGAAGACGAAACCAATGTTCTCCCGCCGCAAACGGGCCCTTCCGGCGGATTGCAAGTCATAAATCGACTCGCTTTTCAGCAGCACGCGGCCGGCGGTAGGAGAGAGCATCCCTCCCAACATCAACAGGAGGGTACTCTTGCCGCTGCCGCTCGGTCCGACAATCGAGACGAAATCGCCAGCCGGGATATGAATCGTCGCCCCGCCCAGGGCCTTGACCGCCTGGCCGCGATGCGGATAACTTTTGCTCACTTCTTCCATGCTCAACATCGTTCAGACCTCCTGAAATGTGGCTACGGGATCGAGACCGGCGGCCCGGCGGGCCGGAATATAACTGGCGACCAGCGTGATACCGACGGAGATACCGACGCCCCACAGGGCGAGTACCGGCATCGGCAATACGGGCACCCCGGCGAGTTGAGGGCCGAGGGTGACGGCAATCGTCGTGCCGATCACATAACCGCCAACGCCACCGGCAAGCCCCAGCAACAATGCTTTCAGCAGGAAGATCCGTAGCACCACCCCGGACTCGGCGCCCAGAGCCATCAGGGTGCCAATCTCGCGCCGGCGCTCGTACACGTTGGAAAACATATAGTTGGCGATACCGGCTCCTCCCACGACCACGATGATGATCAGAAAAATCAGTGACACCCGTTCCATCGTGCCGTTGACATTTTGCTGAGTGGCCACCACCTGCTTGACCGTCACCACTTTGGCATCGGGCAGCAACTTGTTGACCCCACCAACCAGACCGGCGGCGATCTCTTTGCAGCAACCGACGATCTCGATGCAATTGACAACTTCGCCTTTGCCTGCCAGACGCTGGACCGTGTGCAGATGGCCGAAGATGCGTGAGTCGTCCACGGTACCGGTTTCCGGCAAGACCGCGATCACCGAAAACGGTTCGCCCAGCAGGGTCAGCGAATCGCCTTCGGCAATCCCCTGCAAATCGGCGACTTCCGAGCCAATCAGGACTTCATGACTGCCCAGATCCTTGATCACCCGTTTGCGGACGATTGTTTTCTTATCCTCCGGTTCGGGTTCACCTCCTACATCGATCGCTCCGCAGCCCATGGGCCGCGAGAAAATTCCCGCCCCGGCCCAGGCGGCCTTGGCCTGGAATTCGCTCTTGGGCAGGATGCCCGTAAACGCGAATTTCCTGCCGCCAACCTCCACCGGTACGTTCAGTTTGGGCGACAGGTTATCGACGCCCTCGATGTCCGACATGGTCAGCCGCATGACGTACTCTTCGGGGATCACTTCGTCGTGCATATCTGCCGAGTAGTAGTCTTGCAGCGTCACCGATTTGGGCAACACCAGTACGTTGGCCCCGAGGGAGTCCAGCTCCCGTGCCACCGCCTTTTCCGAGTAATGGGTGACATTCTTGATGGAGACCACTGCGGTAATTCCCAATAAGATGGCCATGAAGCATGTCAGCATCTGGCTTTTGCGCTCAAACATTTCGCGCCAGACAAGTGTTCGTAATTTCATCGTTCCATTTCCTGCTATTGGGGGCCCTGCTATTTAAGGCTCCTGTTATTGGAAGCGTCTGCTATTGGAGGCTGCTGGTTATTAGAGGCACCTGCTATTTGGGACAACAGCCGCCCGGTCCACATTTGCCACCCGCACAGGGGCCCGCCTGAACCTTGGCAACGATCTGTTCTTTCGTCACAGCGCCGATGAAACTGGCGATTGGCTTTCCGGGTGGGGCCAAAAGAACCGTCACCGCCCGGGAAGTGTACGGATCGACTTTCAAATTCCGCAGGAAGGCGGTTTCAGCCTGGTCCTCGGGGTCCAGCGTGATCACCTCGGTCGCCTTGGCATATCGGGCATCAGCCTGAAAGTCTTGTGCTCCTTGCAAGGCAATCTGGCGGAACTCGGATTTGTCGTTTTGAATGCAAAGCAGAACCAGCTTGCGATCTTGAAGCGCCTTCATGCATTTCGCGGTCCCCGGGCTGACAAAGGCCTGCCGGAGCTGCTGCTCGGTAAAACGAATCGGAAAAGCCTTGGTGATGGCCCCACTCGGAGCGACCGCCACGACCAGCGGCATCGGCGCACGGCGGACGCCAAACCTGGCAACCAACGATTTTTCGTTGGGATCGGTAATCTGGATGCTGACCGAGCTGGCCGATTCGCTCCACTGGGTTAACGTCGACTGGAACACGCCGCGCATGGCTTGAGTCTGCTTGTCATTGGCTTTCCAGAAGAACACAAAAAGGTACTGGCCATCACGGGCAGCCGCATCCATGGCCGCCTGGCCCTGGCTCGAATTCGGTGTTACGACGCGCGAAGCCACCGAGTAGCGCCGGCTGGTCTGTGCTTGTCCCATTCCCTGGGTTGCCACGAAAAGACCACCGACGACCAGCGTCGTGATGATAGCACGCATAGGTTCCCTCCTATTCATCCTTGCTCTCCTTCTGGGTTAAACCGA
>JAJRWS010000434.1 GCA_024276705.1 Planctomycetota bacterium
CAGGCCCAGGGAAGCAGACTTCATGAAATACGCGCCTCGTCTCCATGTGGTCCTCTACCAGCCGGAAATTCCGCACAATGCCGGTAGCGTGGGCCGAACCTGCGTGGCAATCGGTGCCAAGCTATGGCTCGTAAGACCGTTGGGATTTCGAGTGGACGACTACCACTTACGGCGAGCAGGACTTGACTATTGGCAGCACCTGGAGTGGGAAGTTGTGGATGACTGGCAGGCTCTCCAGGCTGCCTTGCCGGCGAATCCTTACTGGTATCTGAGCAAATGGGCAAGCCGCGAATACACCACGGTGACTTTCGAGCCTGGGTGTGTGCTGGTCTTTGGCCGCGAATCGACCGGTTTGCCTGATGAAATCCGCAACCAGCAGCCAGACCGTTGCCTGCGGATCCCCACTCGAGCGGAAGTACGCAGTCTCAATTTATCCAATAGCGTAGCGGTCGTAGTCTACGAGGCGCTACGGCAGTGGGGGTAGATAAAGCGGAGAGCGGAGAGCGGAGAGCGGAGAGCGGAGGGCAGAGAGCGGAGGGTAGAGAGCAGAGAGCAGAGAGCGGAGAGAGGAGAGGGTAGAGAGCGGGGAGTGGAAGGCGGAAAACATCCACACAGCACACCGACGTTGAAGGGATAAAGGGGAGCCACCTTTAACCCTTTATTCGCGTTCGGGGACAGATTCAGCCGAGTGTGAGAGATCCGCTGGCTGCCGTGGACTCGAGGAGCTTTGCGATTCCGATGACGGTGGGTTCTTATCAGCCGAACTCGGCCGACAACTGCTACTCATTCACGTCGATACACCAAACCGTGGCAATATCCAGGTCTGCAATACGATCCAGGCGACCAGGATCCCTATGGGCAAAATAAAATCCATCGTTACGTTCCCCTTCTGTTGGGATGTTTTTGGTTGGGTTTCAGTCCCTGGAGATGCGTTTTGATTTGGTTCCATATCACCGATCCAGGAGACGCCAGGAAAGAAAGGGAATGCTCAATCCGTCCCATACAGCTACTATATCGCGACATGGCGACATGTCAATCGCCGCCTGGCTTGGCAGCGTCTACTCCCAGCAAGCCCTCCAGGGCTTCGCGTAGCTGCTCCACCAACTGTGTGCCACCACCCACCAGCAACCTGGCAACGTTGCCCTGCTGGTCGATCACAACCGTTTGAGGAATCGCTGTCACCGTATACTTTTCAGCCACGACGCCATCCGGGTCGAGGGCCACGACCATTTCCAAACCATGCCGCTGCAGGGTTGAAGTGATTGTGTCAGGCATCTCTTGCAGATTGATGGCCACCAACTGTACCTGGTCGCCGGGTAGCTCTCGGATCAATCGCTTGACCCGCGGCATGGTCTGCATGCAAGGGCCACACCAACTCGCCCAAAAATCCAGTACCACCACCTTGCCCACGGAATCGCGAAGACGGAACGTCCCACCACCCAGCAACTCCAATTCGAATGCTGGCGCGCTACGGCCAACCAGCGCGGAAGCGGTACCTGGTATTCGGCTGCTCGACCCCGCCCCGGCAATTTTGAGTTGCTGAGCGTGACGCAACCTCCAACCCTGTGGAGCCAGCTGGACGGCCTCCTGCTCGATAGCTCCTCCCAGGAGAAGCCGATCGATATTTTTTAATTCAACCCGACAATCGCCCAGCACCGGACTGGTACCCATCAAGGCCGTGGCATGACGCCAGTGCGCCGAAACCACATTGGTTGCTTCTCGCAGCAGCGGGCTTATCTTATCATCCGCCACGCTGCGCTGAGGCACAAAGGTCATCCGAACCCCACTGCCCCGTACGGCCTGGACGCGAAGCGGTCCAGGGAGGCTGGCTGCCTTCTTCGGCTCCTCCGTGGAGTCCAATTTCTGGGTCATGGTGGATTGGCCAATTTCAGCCCATTCCGTTCCAGCCATCTCGGTATCAGCCAGTTCGTCCTCGTGGAACCAGATGATATGCGAAACTTGTGCCCTGGGTACCGATACCGCTTCGAGCCGCACCTCCATCTGCAACGTCTGCCCGTCCATTCCCAGCAAACGACCACGCAGATAATCGCCAGTCACCGAACAGATCAGGTGCGTTGGCGGATTTTCCTGCTGCATCCTTGGCAGGGTGAGCAGCCGCAACCGCTTGGCTTTGCTGAGAACAATCTTACGCAGCGACCTGGCCAGTACGGCCGCTTTCACCTGATCGTGGGACACGAATCGCACAGCCGAGAGGGGCGTCTTGAAATGGATCCCTTCCGAGTCGATGCGTGTCACCTCGCAAGGGATCGTGTCCCCGCTGCGCAGATAGAGCATTGGGCTGCCTGAGACCTTGTGCGCAGTCGTTTCGTCCTGGTTGGCAAGTGCCTTCATTAAGGCCCCCCAAACGCCCGGGGGTAAGGATTGCGGCCGAGGTTTCCCTTTTTTACGCCGGGCCTTTGGCTTCGGAGCGGGTGGATCACGATAGACAATCCGAGCCGCCACGGACTGTTTCAGAGGACTGGCAGCAGAGCAGCCACGTGGTTGCCAGTGCAAACAACTGGCGTTGTCCGCCAGACTGCCAACCGGCCTGGCGGCCGATTCTCCCCGGTTTGTCGGTATGGACGCCTCTTCCCCGCCAAGGTTTTTCGATCCAGCAGGCGCTGCCACTCCCGCGGATGCGGGCACCACTAGCGCGCCGTGGAGTTGCGTACCAACGGTCTCCAAACGACAAGTGAAACCACGGTGCTTCCCGACCCCAGTCGGAGATTGGGCTGCCGGCAGCACCACCAGACTGCGCAGCTGAGCCACTGGCCAGGCCAGCGGTTGAGCCACGGCGGGAGAGACCATCCAAAAACGGCCTGCTGCCAGGTGATTCCCTTCGCGACGATTTCCATCAACCTTGAGCAGCTCCCCATGGAACCGGCAGCCATCCTGGAAACTCACATGGAGGGTCAACGGAGGAAGTTTCCGAACCTGGCTGAAGCGCACGGCAGCCACCTCGTCAAGACGCACTCGCTGCGGATCCTGCTCCCCGCCAAACACCAATTCGCCCGTGTCCACGTCGAATCGTTCAAGGGTTCCCATCACTGCGGAACCTGCCAATCGCTCAACGATTGTTTGGTCGTCAGAGGTTCGTCGCGAAAAAGAACCATCCCAGCGACTGACTCGGATTCCTTCCAGGCACAATCTGCCGCCTCGATTCCATAACCACAATCTCTCTCCAGGTTCGGTCTGTTCATGGCCAGCACGCACCTCACCGAGTGGCTGGCCCGCAGCCGATAAAACGCGCAAGACTCCCTCGGTTTGATCGAGAAGCAGGATCAGGTGAATTCGTCCTGCGGCCCGTTTCAGTCTGACCAGCCCCGCCACATCGGCCTCCGAGTCGCTTTCTTTCAACGCAACCAATCGATTTTCTTTACGTAAGGATAGCCGCTGGTCTTCCCATACTTCCAATCGAAAAGCTCGATCGAGTGCCTCCTCTGTTGTCTCCAGAATGCCCTCGGTGGCACCCAAGGCGAGCACAAAGTTGCACTCCTTCTCCCAGGAGAGTTCTATTTCTATGCGAGCCCGAGCAGGCAGGGAAAAATTCCCTCGTAGCATCGCGCCTTGCCGACTGGTAACCAGGTGGCCGGCATCCTCGCGCCAGGCGGTAGCACTCGGCACCGCCAGCCAATCGGTACTCTGGGTGGGGCCCAAGTAGATCAACTCGCCCCCACCCTGACGACGAACGATCTGCTTGAGGTATTGACGCCGCACTTGGACTCGGCCCAGGCCTGGCACTTCCAATTCAACCTTGTCCGCAGTCAAGCCAACCAGATTACCGTAAAGCAGGTCGCCTCCGGCCAGCTCGAAGCCAAAATCGACCGCGGGTGACGGCACTTGTTGGGCCACATGGCCCGATATGGCAAACTGGACCGCGCTGATATTTTCCAACGCAAAGTCGAATGGCTCAGTAAACGCCTGCCCCTGCCAGCGCAACACATTCTGTTGCCTCGACGGCATCAACCGGCCGGCCAGCCGATCACCATCCGTCAGATAAAGCACGGACACAGGCCCTTCGATTTGCCGGCCAAGATTCGCCCAAACTGGCACATCGCCCGACAAATCCGCCTGCCTCGGATTGCCGATCGTCTTCGAGTCTGCTGGATCTGCGACCACTTGTGGCCCTTGGGCTTGCAGCCCCTGAGCTTTTAGACTCTGGTCTCCAACCACAGGAATCCAGGCAACCAACAAGTAAGCGACCAGCAAAACAGATCGCCGGGTGATTAAAAATGGGTAATTCGTTCGACAACGCCATCTCGACCTATAATACGTGCCCGAAGCGCCTGCGAGTGAATAACTTATGGCCAATTCATTCGCTGGCGTTTCGCACCTCGCAATCCGCGTGCATTCACATGCAAGTGGCGCTGCCCAATTCGTATCGATACGGAAATTCATCATTTGTGCTTCGAGTTTTGGATTTGCATCCGAGCTGTATTCGTTATTTACACACCAGCTCTAACGCTCATAGATGGGCAGAAATCGGTAATTCAAAGCCAGGGCCAGCAAAGTCATCGAGGTTCCTACGGCACCACCAAACTGGTCCGGAAAGCTACCATCCTTTTTTTGGGCTTTTTTCAGTTGCCGCACCAAACGCTTATTCCACTTTTGCCAGGCCTCCAGATCAGTCTGAAACAACGCTTGCGACTGGTAGTAACGCGTGTACTCTTTGTAAGCATGAGGCGTCGCCTCCAATCGCTCCCTCAAATACTTGCTGGTCGCCTTGGCCTGAGGCAGATCCTTGCGGCGGGCCACACTGTAAACAAGGGAGGCGATCGAAATGCGGGCAATCGACTCATTGAATCCTCCCATGCCACCTGAATAGGCGACCTGACCCGAAGGAGAAGTCACCGAAGTGTAGTAGGCAATCGCCCGATCCATCGCCGCGTCGGGCACCTCAATGCCCGCATTGCGTGCCGCCAGCAGTCCCACCAGTACCGCGCCACTGACCGACGTATCAGCATCTGTCGCATCGGGCGAATAACGCCAGGCTCCCAGTGGATTTTTCTTCTGCGACGTCAGTGCCGCCCGAACCGCCAACTCGAGCGCCTGCCCAACGCTGCGTCGATTGGCCTGTTGGTCCTGCCTGGAACCCTGACCTGTTGGCCAGAGGTTGCGCTCATCCACCGCCCCATACGCTTCGGCCAGGGCCAGCATGCCAAAGCCATGGTGGTACATACTGCTACCCAGGTAGCCGGTATCCGCGTTTTGGGCCGAGATGATATTTCGCAACCCACGGCGGATAGGCTGACTGTACCGGCCAAAATTGGGATCTTCCCCCGAGGCCAGCATGGCGAGCAGCGCCAAGCCGGTGACCCCTGGCCCTTGCTGGCCACCCGCCCAACTGCCCGATTCGTTTTGTGTTTTGACCAGGTACTGCAAACCACGATCCACCATCTCACGAACATCCCGTGGCACGACTTCACCGTAAGCAGCTCGAAACAGTGGCGCCGGAACCGGCTGGGCCAAGACTTTGGTAGTAAAACAGACCATGGGCAGGCAAACGGCTAGCCTCATGGCAAGCCGCTTTGAAGTGCAACCGTGTTCAGAATTCAATCGAGAATGGTGCATCAATAAGGTCTCCGTCTATTAATATTCCGTGGAGAAGTGGTCGCTGCTCACTGCTCCCAGCTCTCCAGCTCTGCACTCTGCTCACTGCTCTCTACGTCTATTTTGATTCGCACTCTACTATACGTTCAGTCCCCTCCCCCTGTTGGTATTCCGCTCTCCACCCACTACCTCATCAAGGCAAAAGCCCCATCTTCAGCAGTTGCGGTTTCATGGCCCGGGTCCGGTCGAAGGCCTGCTGCATTGCCTGCCACTGGATTTTATCGAATATTGACTTCAGTTCCTCATCCGGAAGTTGTGAAAGGCGCCACAGAATCAAGTAGCTGTCGTACTGCCCGAATTGTTCGGGCAAGGGTATTCGCTCACGAATCAGCGTAGCCAATCGCTGCCGTTGCGATTCCAGTAAAGGGATCCCCTCCTGGACCATTTCCAACGTGAGGGCGATGCTGGCCTCATAGCGAAACCGCCGCCGCTCGATTGCCTGACGCTGATAACGGTCCATCTGCTCGGGATCGAGGGTCCGCCGGACGCATTTGTGCAGCAGTGAGCGGGAATGGAAAAGCCCCGCCTGCAGCTGCTGCTGAATTGGCTGGATAAGCTTCCATATCTGATTGATCTGTTGACGATCATGGCGTGCCTGGAGAAAAAAATTGCGGGCTTCCGCCACTCGAGCGTAAAACCGCCAGATGTCACCTTGCCCGGCCAACTGCAACTTCTCCTGCTGGGCTGCCGTAAGGTCGCACACCTGGTCAATTGCATCAATCCGCAACGTCAGTTGCGACTGCAGCCGCCCACGGGCCGCCTGTGCCGTACCCCACTGACCAAATACCCAACGATCGAAATTATCGATGCTAATATTGAATTGGTCCTGTTCCGGTTCTTCGGCCTCCTGTTCATCCTGCAGTCCCGCCTCGAACTCTACCTGAGCCAACGCAGGCTGCACAGCGCTGTTTGCGGCCCATAGCACCAGACCGAATGGCACCAGACAGAACGCTCGCTTTGACGGAGACAGTCGATTCATAAATCTGAGCCGTAGGCGCTAGCCTCGGGTATTTGTGGGGTTTACGTTATCTTCAAGGCACCCGAGGCTAGCGCCTACGGCTAAACTTTTTTGCATTCAATTATTATTGAGGAGTCACCCTTTACTGCTTACTATCCACTTCTTCTTCCACCACACCAAACCTCAACCCAAAAGCGAGGTTGCCCAAGACAACTCGAGAATTCTTCTTTGGCAATCCGCGCCAGACCGCCTTTTGCTTACCATCCAGCAGAGGCAAAATGAGGCTATCGGGAATCCGGGGAAAATACTGCGTTCCCATCATCAATAGCGGCAAAGCCTGACCCCAGGCATCCTGCCAATGGGCAGTCAGGCTTTCGGTCAGCTGCTGACGCTGCTCGGACGAGAATATCAGTTGTCGATCGAGTAATGCCACCATGTTCACCACGGTAACCCGCTTGCGCCGGTCCCGGCTCAAACGATTGGCGTCGAAATAGCGTCTGGCGGCATCCGGCCCGAACTCATCTCGAACCAGGCGGGCCATCCGGTCACGGATCAGTTGTTGCGGATCCAATCCCGCTTTCTGCCGTAGAGAACCACGCCGTCTGCGGTTCTCCGCCAGGCAATAAATACGCACTACATCTTTCAATAATGGGTCAAGCTGGCGGGCAAACAGGCGGCGATTCTCCGGAGACAAACCACAGACAAGATAGACCCGGTAACGTTCTGCCTTGAACAGCTTTTGGAACTTCGGGTGAAATTGCCTCTCCAGAGCGAGAACACGTGGATCGATTACTTCTTTGGGTTTCTCGTCGGGCTTGTCCCAAGCGGTTTTCTCAAGCAGTTCATTGAACGCTTGAACCGCTTGCCCACCAATCCCTTGCAAAGGGGCGTTCTTGGCATGAACCGGCTTTGGCTTAACTCTGCCAGCCGCAATCGGAGCCGCTTCGTAGCCTGCGGGAACGTCAACCTTTTCGGCAGCCCGAAGCGCGGGAACCAGCCAGGTACAAGCCAACAGCAGGAAGATCAGGCAAGCGAGCTGGATCACACGAACTGCAAAATCAATGAGCCGTTCTTTCAAAATGTCCGCACTGGCTGAGTCTCCCATCATCCCCTCCAATGATAAATGACAATTGACAAATAACTATTGACAATTCTCTGATCAAGTGGACGGACCATTTCCAGATTCCTCGGCGAGTAGCCGGTTACACTCAAATCAATACCGAGAGGTTTGGGGAACACATCTGGAGCAGATTATTAATCAATACCGGGGGGTTTGGGGGGGCACCGCAGAAACCGTTCGTAAATCATCCAACCTCAATCAACTTCTCCTCGAACCCTTTGCTCTCCGCTCTCTTTACTGCCCGCTTCTTTCCAGTCGCTGAAAATATTCGTCCAATCCGGTCCGGTATTCTTCCGGGTACGTGCTGTGGGTATTGCCAACCGTCTGCGTCACGCCATGGTCTTCGCGGATCTCCTTTTCGTTCATGCCCGCCCCCAACATGGCCAAGGCGGCATCCTCGGTGGTGCCGCCACCACCTCCGCCCGGAGACGAACCTCCTCCACCCCCGCCCTTGGGATTGATCCGCTGCGATTGTAATAAGAGTTCGATGATTTCCGTTTCCGCCGCGATTGCTGTCCGACCGGTCTCGAAACGGTTGAGGATCGCCGTCGCTTCGCTCATCACGACCGCCACTTGACCGAGCAGAAGAATCTCTTTGGCGAATTCTTCCTGCCCACCAGGCAACTCACGAATCCGTCCATTTACCTTTTTTACCCGCTCCCGGAGCTTATTTTGCACCTGGCCCAATTTTCGGGCTGCGTCCTGCTGTTTTTTTTCTGCCAGCGCGGGTCGTGCCTGATCGGCCACCCGTGTCTGTTCGCGTAAAGCGACCTCCGCTTCGAGAATCTGCAAGACTTCCAACACAATCGAAGGCGGCAAACTGCCGCGCGACTTGGAACCGGGTCACGTACCGCCCGACGCGGGATCGACCAGATCTTCGGCCCACCGGTCGAGCGAATCGGACCAATACTCACATTGCGCCATCGACAAACCTTGCTCGGCCGGCAACTCATCTCCCAATTGGCGTAGACCGGCCACGACATCGAATTGTCGCATCTGATCCAAAACAGTTTTGAATTGCATGAAACGACGGCGTTCGAAATAGCCTTGCATGTCGTCCATGATTCGCGAAACGTTCTGGCTCCCATCGGTCTCCAGGCCCGCCAATTCGCTCAGCACCTGCCGCTCGGATGAACCGACCCGGGCGGCAGGCAAACCAAAGGCACCGTCCAACTGAGTCCCGATCCGACCTGCAATCCGGTCCTGCAGTCGAGAGGCCGCTTTTAACCTCTTGACCAAGGTGGATCCTTCCAGGTTGGCGAGCAGTTTATTCAGCGCATCGGCAACCTTTTCGAACTCGGCCAACAGGTCTCGCTGCGCACGAACTGCCTCCTCGACCTTGGCTTTCACCGGTGGTTTCTTCACCGGGCAGGAATCGTTCTCGGCCCCGCCACCCAGCAAGGTCGTCACCGGCAACGACAGGCTCGGCTGACCGCTGCTGTTACTGTCTGGCGGTTGCCGCTGGTCCTTCGGCCCGGCCAACCCATGCGAGGATTCCACGTCAGAAATTTGTGGAACCGCGATTACCGGTGGTGACGGCTTGGCGGCAGCCGAGTTGCCTGCCGCAGTAGCGCGCGATTGGCCCGCGTGAGGTGCCTTCTTCCCGCTGGCCGAAGGCTTGCTGGCTAATGCTGGCGCTTGCGCGGCTTCCTTGAGCAGATCGGCCACCGAAGGCATGCGCTGAGCCGAAATTTCCCGCAATATTTTGAGCATCTCGGCCCACCGTTCGAGATGGCCAACCCCAAATTCCGGATTTCGGGCGGCCTGGCGGATTAACTCCACGCCAGCCCGCGACAAATGAGACAGTCGCCGCCCCCCTGCTCGTTCCGCTGCTGCTTGCGTTTCAATGCGCCGGCGCACATCCGCCTTTTCTAGTTCGATTGGCGCAAGTTCGCGCAATTGCCGGTTGGTTTCGTACAACTGCAATTCCCGGTCGCGCACTTCCAAGGCGCGGCGATGCCACTGGCTGAGTTGTTCGGTCATCCAGATGGCATGCTGCTGGGCGTCGAGTATCTGCAACAGGGTGGTCGGCGAATAGACTCGCGGGCGGCCTGGCAAATAGTCTTCAACAAAAACTCGCAAGCCAATTGGCTGCGGCTCGATCCCCAGAGCCGTGGCGGAAAAAGTGCCGGCCACGTCAAGTGCCATTTTTTCATGGCCACCGGCCGCCACAATCCGCTCTCCGCTGGCCTTCGCGACTGCCTGTTTCTGGTCCAAGCCATGCCACTCGATGCCAATCTGCTTCACGCCAAAATCATCGTGCGCCTTGATCTGGAACACAAGCTGCTCCGAATCGAGCACCACCCGGCGACGCGGCAGATTTTCGCATGCCAGCGAAGGAGGCTGGTCCGGCTCCGCGGTCACGGTAAGCGTGAAAGGTGCCACACCGGTCAGGTGGTACTTGTCCCGCCAACGGAACTCGAGGGTGCGAGAATCCTCCAGCAGGTACTCGGGACTGGAGATCGTCGCCGCCGAGGGGACTTGCGACTTGCCATCCACGGAGGCTTCCTGGAGAGGACGGCTGGCGGTCGCGGCGAACTTGACACGACTCCCCTGGACCAAGGCCACCGTGCCTCCACGAACATCTTTTTTCACTGGGACCGGTCGACCGAGGTAAGCAGGCAACTTCACGCGTGCGGCCAGCGCAATCAGCTCCGGGCGCAAGGTCGGCACGACTCGTATGCGCAGGCCCGTATCGCCAATTCGGATCTGCAACCAGTCGGGTTCGATTTGTCCCGGCAGCTCAAACGCGTATTGGCCATCTTGCAACATGGCACGAACCGGCCGGTTCGTGCCCAATACCGCCTCGCCTGCCGGCGGCTGCCACCGCCCGCGCGCTGCCAAGGGCACTCGCACCATGAACGGTTCTCCGTGGGCCACATGCAACACCGCGGGCAAAGGTTCCAACACCGTAAAAGTGTAACGCGGCGTGTCATGCCACGGCGCGAACAATCTCGCCGCCGTATTGAGTGCCGCCGCCGGGTAAAGGACCAGCAATCCTGCGGCAATCGCCAGCGTCAACAGGGCCACCGTGCTCCACAGTCGATGCCGAGAATCCGGGGTCGCAACACGCAAGTCGCGACCGTCCGCCGCTCGAGCCACCTGCTCGATCGCCGCCGCGCAGAGAGCGGGCGAACGAGTCTGTTCGGCCCGGTTTTCGACCAGTTCGAGAATACCCAGCAACTGATCTCCCAGGTGGGGCAACCGGCGGCCCAGCACCCGCGTGAGTACCGTCGGATGCCGCGTTCGCCAGATCCAGCGATAGATGGCCAGCGGCACGACCGCCGCGCAAGCCAAGACAACCCCGAGTAGGGCCGTTCGAAACAGTGTCGATGTGTCCCACCATCGTTCCAGGGCAAAAGCGATCAGCCACAACCCCACCACCGCAGCTGCGGCCGCGGCAACCGCTTCGAGCAGCTTGACCCGCCCGACATGCTGGCGAAAGTCGTCCAACTGCGAGCCAAGCGCCGCCGGCAATTCAAGTCGATGGTGGGGAGAAGTGGGAAGCATGTCCATTCGCATATTCTATCAGCCCACCCACCTTATGGGTGACCAAAAAATCCCATAACTGCTAGTTGACTACCCATTGGCAAAGTATGTTCCATGGCTGGCGATGTGAAGTTGTGAGCCGTTAGAAGTGGACCTGCAGTCACAGGTCTTTTGCTCCGAATGTTGGTCGAGCGGCCGTGAACTTTGCCAGGCATGCCTCAGGGCAGCAAGACGAGATTGTCAACCATACCTCCCCAGCGGGGCTTTGCCAATGCCCGAGCAGGAAATGTGGACTTCGCTGGCATCAGAAAACGTTGCCCGCATCAGCGGCCAAGGACGTGACTCCAACGAACAGCCCATCTGCGTTTCGGACCGCAGCGACGAACGTCCAAGGTCACTGGGTCGCGGCGAACAGCATTGATTTCAAAAAGCCGCGCGACCCGCGACTCCGTGGTGAGTAGAACGAACTCTCCTCTTGCATTTAGGATACTGTTTGTTTTCCCTGTTGGCCACCGGTTTCCCCTGGTGGTGTCACAATATTTGATCCGTGTACAATCAAGTTCGCCCCCTCGCAGATCCGGACGTGCGCCGCCGGCGCATCCGGCTCCCAGCCGTCACTTGTCACCTCATCCGCTCCCACGGCTCATCGCGATCAGCTCGGTCAAACGTTTCGGAGACGCTAACGGGTGTTGCTTCTCTAAGGCATTGAACTTGTTCCAGTTCAGGTAGCTGTTCTGGCTCCGTCGACTCAGATGGCGTTTCGCCATACGCCTAGCATGCTCGCGGTAGACCATCAGCAGCGGCCAATTGTCATTGATACCGTAATACTGAAAGTGTCCACGCAGCTTGGCGTTCAACGTTCGCCACATCTGGTCAATCGGAGTGTCCAACATCTGGTTGAACCAGCGTTTCAAGTCCAATAGCTTAATGCGAAGCTTCTTCGTTGCCGTCTTCCTTTTCAGTTTGAATCGTCCTGCTCGGCTTTGGCCGCAGTAGTGAGTGCCTTGATGACGCAGTGTGTAGCGCGAGCGGGCGAGCAACTCCGGGTCTCTTCTCGCAGCTTGCCGGTTACGCGGCGAGAAATATTGCCTTCGGGTATGCACAAACCGTGGGCAGGATCCAACAGGTACAAAATTTCGGAGCTCATTGCCGTTCACCGCCGAATGGCCACACCCGGTCGGTTCACCCTCACTACCTTTCTGTGTACGCTTCAAGATACGATTTCGGACGACGTCCTTATACGCACCCTGCAACACTCGATACTGGGCACGTGGCTAACGCCTACCCAGGCGAGATTCTCACTCGCAAGTCATCAAACCATTTCCAGTCCGCACGTGCATTTGATTGTTATCCGTTTTACGTTTCGCGAGCGACTTCGTACAACGCCCAGATTGTTACGTAACTGTGTGGGTCGTCTTCCCATTCACAGGGCAGCACGGCTTGGGCAGTTTTGGCTGCTGGCAACTCAAGCAATCCATTTGAACGACTACCAGGGCAAGAATCGGTAGGCCACGTCGGTCGCTTGAGCTAACATGCCCCGCAGGCAGCGTTGCCTAAATCAGCGAGGTAGTTCGCGGTCATGTTCGGCGATTTGTTAGGCGAACTATTTGGACTGGGAAAGCATTTTCAGCAGTAGGTTGGCGGCGGCCTCCGCCGAACCATCGCCTGAAAGTGCGACCGCTACAAAAGCGCGATCATGCGCCGAGTATGCAACTACGGCCTTAGCACCACGTGTGCCGCCGCTGTGGCCTAGCCATTTCTTGATCTGTCCTTTTTCCTCGCCGGGCAATTCATAAAGCATCACCCCCCGACCATAATAGGTTCCGGATCCGAACATTGGGTACAACTCTTCAAACATTCGAGAAGTGTTTTCCAGGCTGACAAGCTTTGCCGTCAGAAGCGCGTGCCAAAATCGCAGCATGTCTTCGGCCGAGCTCACTACAGAACCCGCAGAATAGCCCCAATCAGGGGAATGGCCAGGTTTCATCCCGTCGGCAGGAGTAAGTGGCGCTACATCCGCAGGAGACTCATGAGGAGCCAATGCACGCAAGGTCGATAGTTTCAGCGGCTTCGCGATTCGACGATTTACTACTTCGTTGTACGGCTGCCCTTCGACCGCTTCGATAATTTGGCCCAGGATCGTGTAGCCCGTGTTTGAGTACCGCCAATTCTGACCTGGACAGAACATTGCACCATGGGAAACGGAAATGCGAATAGCCTCCTTGGGTGTCAGATAACGTGGCGATTTTCGGAACTCGACGTCTTCATTAGCGCTAAAGAGACCGGCTGTATGCAAAAGTAGGTGGTCGACGGAAGTGAAGGCTCCGTTTGGAAGCTCCGGCGCCCATCGCGAAACCGGTTCCGTCAGCCTCAGTTTTCCTTCCTCGACAAGTTGCATGATGACTACGGCTGTTAGCGCCTTCCCAACGCTGGCCCAATACAGCCTAACGGGCTCTTGTGTGTCGTCAGACGAACGAGTGGATCGCCATATTGCGTCGGTGGTAGCCAGGCTGGCGGTCATGTGAGTGGCCTTTCTGAACTTCATTGCATCCTCAGTTTGATCGCTGGCCATGGGCCCTCTTCCTTGATCTTCAGAACGCCGAGTCTCCATTCAAGCGACCAACCAGCAGCCGTCGAGGTGACGGTTCGGCCATCGCTCAAATGGACTTTCACGTCATCCGATCCGATACCATTCACCAACACGAAACCATTCCCCCCAACCACGATGTGCCCTTCCGCTGACACGATGACCCCGGTCACGTCTGAGCCCGTCCTTTCGACTCGCACGATCGACTTGCTGACGGACTCGTAGAGTTTTGGCAGACCTTCTAAAGAAGACTCCATCGCAGCAGATATCGACTTCGTCTTTTCGTTTGTGCCTTTGCGATTCGCATCGTCAGCTTGCACCCACTCCGTGGTGAGAAAGGCTGCCGCAGTGATCAGAAGGAGTCCCAAATAGGAAGTGAATCGAAAAGTAACGCTATGGATTCTCATGGGACTGATTCTTTGAGTGCTGTGGTCGAAAGTGCTGCCAGATATCAGCTGTCGCGACATGAGTTGTATGCCCATCGTCACACCGAAGAACAAGTTTATCGCCCTCAAGCACGAGACCGTCATTGAGATCGTGAATCGCGTTCATTTTCAGCCGGATAAAGAGCTAACCGGGCCGGGAGAAAACATTACTGAGCGGAGCGAACTGGCCAGCTAAACCCGGCTCCGGTTAAGCGATTTTGTTCGTCGGTTTTCGGGGGAAAAGGCCTATTACCACCTACTCGCGTTGCCGGACATTGCACCTCAATTCTCAAAGTCGAGAAGGTATAGGGTACTCAAACTCTTGATTGGCTAATGATCCTTCCGTTTCTTCTGGTGTAAGCAGTAAGAGCATGGTTATGTTGGCGAAAATCTCTTCAGGCAAAGCTTTCAGGAGATGCCATATGGCCGGTTCTCGGTCCACTCGGTCAAGCCCGCTAAAGTCTCGATCAACAATCCGAATACGGATGGAAACAGAGTTCTGGCGACAAACTAAAATTTGTGCATTCGGGTGCTTACTCTTGTACTGATCAAGTACCTGCAAAACCTGCTCGACCTGACCATCGATATGATTGTTATTCGTTTCATTCATGATAACCGTCCATCTGCCCAAGTGAGAATTCTAACGGATGAATCTAAAAATGCCTTCGCATCTCGCAAACGAATGATACCAGGAGAATACCGCATGTCTGTAGACCACGTGTTGACCCGTGCGAAATGGGGCACTAAATCTGGCGGTAAACGGGGATTTCCTCTTTCGGCGTAAAGCCGGAGCAGCCAATCATAATTGTGTGCCCGAGCACCACGAAACATTGCAAGGATGTCAATTTCCTGGGTGTGCGTGACACCGGCCAGTATCAACGATTTCAGTATACACTCGATGCTGTAGCCGGCCAAGTAAACCGCTGCGGTGGTACGGTCAACACCGAAAAGAAATTCGGCGTCCTCGAATCGCTGTTTCGCAGCTCGATAGTACAAGCGGGAATTTGGTGATGCTGGTATTGCCACGAGTGAAAATCAACAGGATCGAGCGGGAAAAAACCACTAAGAACCTAGCTGAGTTGGACAGTCATGGCAAGCCACGGGAGGCATCGGTTCACCGGTTCGCTTTGGGGGAAAACGATTGGTTCCTCAGTTTGCGGCGGCAAAGGGCCATGGATGCTCACCGACCTTGCCGGAAATCATACTGGAGCCCAACGCGGCTTGCAGGCGATAAACGTGCGGGGCAATTCTTGTGCCATGCTGGGGAATCTGGATTTTTTGGATAATTTGCCCAAAACCGCCATCCCCCCCCCCCCCCCGAATTGTTGATAGAATAGTCCTGATTCCGTGCGACGATCACTTGACGTGATTCCATGGGCGCGTGCTGGGCGGAGCTTCCGCACGACGCGCTGCCCGGGCCGCCATTTTCCCATTTCCCCATTCTTGGAAAGGACTGGAATGATTAAATGGTTTCATGCACCAAAATATCAAGGTTGGACAGATCGTGCGGCACAAGAATGCGACAGCAGGTAAAACTTGATCGAAGCAAAAACATATTGGCGCACGAACGATTTTACCAAAAGACTATCTGACATGCGAGCCATACTTGGACTCTCGTGGCTGTGTCCTGAACGATAGTCGTCTGGCATCAGCAGGCCGTGAGTGAACTTGCAAGCAGAACCTGCCCGCTTGTTACGGCTCTGCTGCATGCATTGGTTATCTGGCATATCTCCAGTTGGCATAGCTTCAGAATGAGCTTGAAACTACGTCTGGTTTGACCGCACACTTCGTCGTCCCACGGCGACCATTATCCACTTGAGAAGCACTGAAATCAAGTCGCTCTGTCCGAGCATAACGACAGCTCAACATGGTTCAGCTTAGGCCCTTTTTCATCAAAACCCCTTCGCTCTGCGTTATGCAAACGATTGCCATTTTATCTCTGGATTTATTCGGATGGTTTGGGAACGGCGAGATAATTTTCTTGTTGGGGATCCCACTCAAGATCAAACCCAGCGTTTAGAGATCGACAATATTGATAATCGGGGTGAATTTTCCACTCACGCGTTGATGCGAAAACAAGAACGACGTGGAGCGGTTTGGATTGGGCGACGGGTCGGTTGGCTGAACGAAAAACTTCATTACAAGCAATCAACCATATTCCGTGTTCCTGGAGAGTTTTGATGAAGCTCAATTCAGAAAGAGCAGGCCAACCGAACGTGACTTCATACTCGTGGTTCTTGAAGATGCCATCATTGTAGGGACCACCAGAACCAGATTTTTCATAACTGTTTTCAACATCGCAGAACGGAACGAGCCGAATTTCGTTTTTATCTGTTAAGCGACACCCGAACTCAAGTTCGCCAGGAGGACCGATTGTGTCAAATTGGTATTCGGTTAGATGATGTACCTGAGCAGGCAAAACCACTCGGCGATCGGGAGATTCGAGCGTTTGCCTTAGGTGTTTGACGGTCCGTTCTCTGCCTTCCCCAGGGGTCAGCATTCGCACATAAGCGACCACCTCGCTTTCCTCGTCGGGGAGCAAAAAGAAACCTCTTCCGATTCCGTTCCGTGTGTAAAGTGCATAGTTGTCACTGGGCATTTCAAACGCTTTTAGCACATCGCTGCTGAGTTCTTTTTCTCGAAAATATCCGAGTAAATCTCTCATGCTCCTGCGCTCGCTCGTCTCGCGATTGCGCGCGATGCGTACTTTCTGAGCCAGTTCTTGCCACGTTGCAATCGTTTGAAGTTGGGCATCTCTCAGTTCAGTTAAAGCTTTGTGCTTCTTCTCCAAACCAGTGTGATGTCGTGATACATGGACGAGCCATACACACAGCGCGATTGATGCAATCGAATAAATAGTCCATTTGATTGAGCTTGCGGTCATTGATTTCTAGACTCGACCATCTGTACCACGATTCGACTGTTAGAACCCACATACGCAACGGAAACCGTGGGCAACCCAACTCGCGGCGAAAAGTTCTCTTGACCGGCAGTGTTTTGCCCGACGCTGAACGATTTGCCACCACCGTGAATGTTCTTTGAGCGGGTGTGAATTGAAACACCGTTTGTGCGATTAGTCAATGTATAACTGTTAGGGACGCGGAAGCCGTCAAAGAAAACATCAATCAGGTTTTCTCCCTTAACGAGAGGAACAGATCGTTGCTCAGGTTCTTCAAAGTCCTCGTAGCAACCAGGGTTGCCATTGCGGTCAACGAAGCTCAAGCGTAGTTCGCAGGCAAGATCATCAGGTACATAGATTTTCTTGCGTTCCCGAAATTCGTCACTCCGTGAAAACGTTGGGATTCGCCTTATCGACACAATGTTGTCACGCGGGGCGAGCTCCACGGTTGGAAGGGCTGCTTGATTGAACAATTGCGCAGTCTGGTCCAGGGAGGGCTGGAGTTCAGGTCCGGGAGTTAGGCCCAAAAGGTATTATAGTGCCGAAAGCCGGAGCCATGCCGTGGAAGCGGTTTGGCGACTCCAGCAGTCAGCCGAGGCCATACTACTGATCCGCCATATACCACTGGCGACAGGAAGGGCCGAACTTTGAAGAACAGGGAGGAGCTACCGATGAACTCGGACCGAGGAAAATTACTCCGTACGGAGTCGACCGGCCCGGCGCGCAACGATCAGCCAGCCTTGGACGCGTCTTCAGCAGACGCTTTGATGGAATTGATTGTCGAGTCGACCAACCTTGATCGTGCCTGGCGTAAAGTCAGGCGTAACCGTGGTGCGGGCACCGACGCGCAGCGTTGGTCGTGGCCCGACGGGATAACGATCAAGGAGTTCGAGCCGTGGGTTCGGGCGAACTGGAAAACGGTTCAACAGCAGCTCTTGGATGGGACGTACCGGCCTGAGCCGGTCCGTCGAAAGACCATCCGAAAAGAAGGTGGCGGTGAGAGATTACTCGGCCAGTGTTTTCAGGAGAATGGGCAAACGTGCTTGATCGCCTCATCCAGCAAGCCACCTTACAAGTCCTGACGCCGATATTCGATCCGGGCTTTTCCGAATCGAGTTTTGGTTTTCGCCCAGGCCGATCCGCCCACGGAGCCGCGAAACAAGTGCAGCGTATCATCCGGCAAGGTTATGCCCATGTGATCGATGTTGATCTTTCGAAATTTTTCGATCGAGTCCAACATGATTTACTCATGAGCTGCGTGAGCCGTAAGGTTCACGACAAACGATTGCTGAAGTTGATCGGACGCTACTTGCGGGCGGGCGTGATGGTCGAGGGCGTACTGCAACCGACACCCGAGGGCTCGCCCCAAGGCGGTCCACTTTCACCCATGTTGTCGAATATATTACTCGACAACATGGATAAGGAATTGGAACGCCGGGGATTGAAGTTCGTCCCGGGCACCGACGCGCAGCGTTGGTCGGCGGACGACTTCATGATCTTCGTGAAAAGTTCACAAAGTGCTCAGCGAGTATTCGAGTCGGTGCAGCGATACGTTACCCAAACTCTGAAGCTGGTAGTAAACCAGACGAAGAGTCGGGTAACGGTAGCCGAGGGCTGCGAATTCCTCGGCTTTGCATTTGTGAGTGGACGTCGTGCGACGATCAAAGTCGCCCCGAAGAAGCTGAAAGCCTTCAAGCGTCGCGTCAAAGAACTCACCGGTCGCAGCCGGGGAATTTCAATGAAGCGTCGATTGACTGACCTCACCCGTTATTTGCGAGGCTGGATAGGCTACTTTGGGTTGGCTCGCCAACTGGATGAGTTTTCCAATCTTGATGGTTGGATTCGCCGTCGTATTCGGATGTGCTACTGGAAACAGTGGCGATACCCGCGTACTAAGGTTCGTCGATTGACGAAACTTGGCGTAGATCTGGACATGGCGATTAAGCACGCGATCAGTCGCAAGGGCTACTGGCGGATGAGTAGAACTCCCGCCATGCGCTACGCGATGACTAACAAATGGCTGCAAGAGCAGGGGCTCTTTTCATTAAAGCAACGCTGGAGCGAGCTTGCTCCTCTTCGAGGAACCGCCTAGTGCGGATCCGCATGCTAGGTGGTGTGGGGGCTGGGGACGGCAACGTCCCCGGCTACCCGATTTATTGGTCACGGACAATTTCGACAAGTGTTGTGTCAGTGCAATTGCCTTTATATGCAGCATAGCGTTTTAATTGCCAGTTGGGTATAATAAATGTGGTTTTGAGCTAGTTCAACGGAGGTTTCCATGGCATCAGAACATTCATTAGATGTTGCACATAGAGCGACTGAAATTTACGACATGCGGTTGCGCGTCATGTTGGAAACCGATCACCGCAATGCTTACGTAGCGGTGGAACCAGACTCTGGTGATTATTTCCTGGGTGACACTCTGAGTGAAGCCATTCAGGCAGCACGTACGGCCCATCCGAATAGGATTTCTTTTGCTTTGCGAGTCGGCCACCCAACCGCGGTCCATCTTGGGGTTATGTCAACGTGAAAGGACAAGTAGACGAAGCAGGACGCGCGTTGCTTACCTTGAGCGTCAAACAGGTTGCCGGTAGTGATCCTGTGGATTTGGTTGTTTGGGTCGATACGGCTTTTGACGGTGAATTGGTCGTTCCGCTGAATACGATTCGCGATTTGAAGTTACCTCAATCTGCTGCCATACAAGCAACATTGGCCGATGGGACAGCTGTCATACTGGATACGTTCGACTGTGAGATTGCGTGGTTCGGTCAATGGCGGCGTGTCGAAGTCATCGCCAATGAAGGGCGCCTTCCGCTGCTTGGAATTGGCTTGTTGCGAGGTCGTAAACTTACAGTTGACTATGAGACTAATAAGTTGGAACTAGAGTGAATCACGTCGTAGCGGCGCACGCTAGTGACCAATAACGAAAAGCGTTTTATCGTTTGCGGCGCAGCCGCGGACGATAAAACGCCGTTGGACTGAGCCGCGGAGCGCTTAGCTGGCTCCATTCCTATTGGGTATTGTATCTAACCCAAGATCCCGCAAGCAACCCATGGTTGCCCCGGTGAACATTTACGGCATGGCTTACGCCGGTCCGCTGCGGCCCGAATGGGCCGAATGGGCCATTCGAGGCCCCGGAAGACCTTTCCGAGGGCCGCTTGGGATGCAGCCGGTGCGTATTCCGCCGGTCAGGCGGAACCCAATGGTCTCTGCGGATGAATGAAAAACGGTTCATGGCACGTCACCAGAAGTCATCGAATTGGGCGTGGCGCAGGCAGCAGTAACTCGGGCGTGGAATCTCTGTCGTCACGAGCCCGTCGTGGCCGCAACGCGGGCACTTGGCGATCCCGATAGGAGATTTTATGGCTCTTCCAGGTTCTGTTCTACTCTCCGGCAGGATACCGAAGACTCGCTATCGCCTGTGAGGCGATGCTGCCCAAATGCCCCCCAGTATGGCAACGTCGGGGGCCCGCCCCGGTGGCCTATGCCGCTATCGGGCGATTACGCCAGTTCCACGTTTTCCACCATGAAAGTTCTCTTACGGAGGATGTTAGTTGAGATGTATCAAAACGTAGTCCATCCTGCTGCCAGATCGGCCAAACGTTCGATCTGTTTGATTGGACGGGCGTGACGCCGACCGGACAATTCGCAGCCATCACGACCGACCCCGGTTTGTCATGGGATGTGTCGATACGGGCGCAAATGCGGCTCGATGTGGGCGACTGAGTTGGAGTTTCCGCGCGATTCACGCCGTTTCAGAAACCGATGGACAGCCATTATGCGGAGCTTGGTGTCGATGGAATCGTGTCCGCAGGTTTGGATGGCCCAAGCGGTATTCACGATATAGTAAAAGTTTCTACCTTACTCGACGTCAAGAACTGCGACGTTGTATTTCAGCTTGATGTGATCGGCAACGAGGTGAGCGTTTGGGCATGGTATCCGGAAAGCCCCATGTCTGCCGAGCCTTTGGTGAGTTTCCAATCCGACGAACTGTATCATGGCACTGTTGCCGTATGAGTTGCTCGTTACGGTAACATCATCCGCACACAAGGCACATTTCGATATGTCCAGGTTGCCGACGCGCACATCCCGGAACCCTCGACGCAAGTGCCTGGCGTCCTCGGTACATTGTGTGTGTTCGTCGTTAGTATGCATCGGTATCGAATGGGCTAGAGCGTCCTGGGCCAAATACAGCATCGGACGGACAAGGCAGATTTGGCGGGACGGGGTTGTGGTCGGGTGACAGAGCGACCATGAGGGGACTCCCTTCTGTGCGCCCAGAGAAAGATGGAGCGCCCCGGGAACACCAAGAGCACTCCAGACAATCCAGGATCGCACCATAGAAAGACAGTAGGCCCGGCAATGCGGTTCTAAAGATGCCATAGACATCCGCACGTGTCTCGCTCCCCCGCAACCGAGATCAAAGCTTGAACACGCGCCCACACTACCGGGCCTACTGTCTGTGATACGAAACACTAGATTGTCCTATGGTTCGAGTTAGAAGCTCGAGTCAGCGAGAAACTGACTTCCGCTATCCTGCCACCTGTCCCAAGAAATGTCAACCTGGTTACTTGGGCCTGATTTTCCAGGGGGTTGAGGTCGCCTTGCCCGCCAAACGGCCCGCAAAGGCGATCCTGTGGCTGCCATTCTATGTCATCTGGCGTTCGTTGGATTGAATACGCCGGAAACGCGTCATTTTGTCGATCTCTCCGGTATTTGAAATCTTCGAGCAACCCTACTACAATCGAACTGTGCTCATTCTGCGACTATTCCGGTCGCTACTTGGAAAGGACACGATCTATGAAGATCACGGCAATGGCAATCTTAACCATCGCGTTCAGCATTTTTTCGTCAGCTCATGCGGTTGCATTCGATTGGGCCACCGTGGGGGACCCGAGCAACAGCGGCGAGTTCTCTGGAGCATTCCCCCATGGCTACGGCCCCGACGCCATTGTGGGAGGCGTCGACTACACCTACCGCATCAGCAAGTACGAAGTGACCGCCGGACAGTACACCGAGTTCCTCAACGCCGTGGCCACCTCCGATCCCCATGGGCTCTACAACACCAATATGTGGTAGAGTGGGTGGGGCTGCAAAATCGAGAGGAATGGCTCAGCGGACAGCTACAGTTATTCAATTGCTGCCGGTCGAGCGAATCGCCCGGTAAACTACGTCTCATGGTATGACACACTTCGTTTTGCCAACTGGCTCCACAACGGCCAACCGACAGGATCGCAGAGCGCAAACACGACGGAGGATGGCGGTTACGACATGTCGCTCGGCGAGAGCGTCGTTCGAAAACTGGGCGCGATGGTCTTTCTGCCAAACGAGAACGAGTGGTACAAGGCGGCCTACTACAAGGGGGGTGGGACCGATGCCGGGTACTGGGATTATCCGACCCAGAGCGACTCCATTCCGAGCAACGATCTGGTTGCCCCCGACCCGGGCAACAACGCCAATTTCCGACAAGATGGTTACACCATCGGCAGCCCGTACTGGATGACCGAAGTAGGCGAGTTCGAGAACTCGGATAGTGCCTACGGTACGTACGACCAGGGAGGCAATGTGTGGGAGTGGAATGAGTCAGTCATCACCGGTTCGATTCGTGGCTTGCGTGGTAGTTCGTTCCGGTACGAATACGCCTACCTACACGCCGGCTTTCGCAACGACAAGAGCAGCCCGATGTACGAGGGATCGCGTGTCGGTTTCCGCGTAGCCAGCAAAATCCCCGAGCCAAGCACGCTATTACTAGGATCCCTGGCCGCCGTCGGAATGCTGATGCGGAGACCACGGCTGTAACGCTGGTGGGGAGTCAGAGACCACCTGCAGAGCAGGCGGCTTGAGGAAACCCCCTAAAAAAGGGGGTATGCAGAGATACCGGGGGGTTTGGGGGGATCCCCCCCAATGAACTGCCAATGGATATCCATTACTCTTCCAGACTATTTGGCCATGTAACCATACTCTCGGTCCGGTATCGCCGTCGCAACAGCTTCCCCATGAATGAGGGGGCCCTGTTGCCATCGACAGGCAAGCATCAAGGAGGATCGTGGTTGATTGGGACTTACTTCTGGCCGCGATGATTCCGGGCAGATTTGCAATTACGACACCATCAATCAGGCAATCGACTCGGAAGTCTAGGACAATAAAATCGGCGTAAGACCTCACTCGAGTTCACGTTTTTTTGCCTGGCAAGTGGGGTATAAAAAACAATCTCGGCATTTCGGGGTTCGCCTCTGGGAGTGCTTAGAACAGGAAGAAAAGAAGAAATTTGAACCGGAGAAAACAGAGATAACGGAGAACAAATCCTCTCTTCGCTCTCTGCTCTTCGCTCTCTTACTGCCTCATATCATTCCGACCATTTTACGGGCGATCCAAAAAAGGCCCAATAGCGTCACCAGCAGGCCGACCAGCAGCGGGTGGCTCCACCACTGCACCCGGCGGACCGCCCGGGGAGGTGGAGGCTGTTGGGCCAATAACTCGACCATTTCCTCCCAACGCCCAGGCGCCAGCACCTGTCCCTGGCTCACTCGGGAAATTTCCTCCAGGACTTCTGGTCGGGCCGGCCGGCCGATCCGTTCGGCATCGACACCTTGGACAAAAAATTTCGTTTCGAGGGTCGCACCGGTTTGCTTACAGCCCAAGGTGAGCCGATGTTCGCCCGGCTCTTTGCTGGTGTAACGGCCAAAATAGGCGCCCCAATCGTCGCCGGCCGACTCGGTGGCCGACGACTCGAAGCGGAGTGTGCGGGCCTGACCCGAGGGGGCCACCACTCGCGCAGTCACCTCTCCCTGTTCGAGCGGCGCGCCACCTGGCTGCATGACGTTCGCTCGAAAAGTCACCGTTTGCTGCAACTGCGGCTGATCGGGCGAGTAATAGAGACGCATCGTCTCCCCCTTGGCCATGTTACGCTGATACGCCATCCAACGTACCACCTGGCCCCAGAAGCGGTAATGATACTTGTCTTCCACTCCCTTGCGCCAGCGCCATGCCCCATCGGTCCCCATGAACAATCCCTTGCCCGCCCCGAGCGTGCGCGTCGCCAGCAAGGGCAACCAGCCATATTGATTGGCCGCATCCTGATGTACGGCCAGCACTTCGCTCCCCGCCCGCGCCCGCACCACGGGTGCGTACCACTGAAAGCCCGGCAACCCTTCCCAGACTTCGAGATTCTCCTCGGGCGTGTCGGCCAACCGGGTCAGCAAGCTCCGGCGGCCCAGTTCGGTCAGTTCAAAATGCTGCGGCGAGCGCGACCCCCAGCCGGAAGGCTGCGCGGCGTCGAGCACCACCGGGTACAATTCATCCAGTTCGGTATCCAGCAGCGAAAACTGCCGACCTTCGATTCCCGGCATGAAGACCAGGCCGCTGGCCTGATGTTCGACCAGACCCTTGAGCCAACGGCACTGCTGAGCGGTCAACTGGCCTTCCCCCAAGCCGACATCCCCCAGGAACACCACGTCGAAAACCGCCAGCTCTTCCAGCCCCTCGGGAAAATGTTTGATGTAATCTCGATTGCCACCTCCTTGTTTGCTTAAACCGGGATGCAGCAACAGGCACGAAACGTCCACTCCCGGATCGCGTGAAAGGGCGTTGCGCAAATAGCGATACTCCCAGCGCGGCGCCGATTCAACGACCAGCACCCGCAATTTTTCTTCTCGAATGGAAATCGGTGCGGTCCGCCGATTGTTCTCGGTGAGCAGTTCGCCCGGTTGTGGCGGCACGGTCAGAGTGAGGGTCAAATCGCCAATTTCCCGCGGTTTCCACGCGAGCCAATCGCTGCTGCGGCCCATCGGCGCGATGCGAATTTCTTTGCGGACTTCATCCCCGGCGGAACTGCGGAACGTAACCGTGGCCAGTGTTTCGCGCGGAAGCGAACTTTCCAGGGTCCAGCCCACACGCACACTCTTGCCGACCACGGCAAAGGTGGGGACTTCCAAGCTCAATAGTTCCACATCGGGCAAACGCGTGGGGCTTCCCACCGGCACCGTAAAAACGGGGATCGCCAATTCGCGCAGCCGGACCGCTGCCTCGACCGGCGGTCGGCCCGCATTCCAATCACCATCGGAAACCAGCACGACCGCTTGCAGGTGCGGATATTTTTCGACCGCGCGGACCAGCGGTTCGTATAAATCGCTGCGCCGAGACCGGTTGTCGGTTGACGCGTGGCTGGCCGACAGCGGTTCGATCACCACTCGGTTCCTCCCGCGCAGCCGGTCCCAGGAAGTCTCTTCGATCAGCGGTCCGATTGCCTCGCGTCGAGTCTGAAGCGGTTGCCCCAGGGTTGGTTCCGAGCGCGACCCCTGCCGGGCTGCCGAAATTCTCTCCGGCGAGACGTCCTGATCCGCGCCGGCTTGCCGGCCCGCGGGCTTCGCGGGAATGATGTCGCGTGTTTCCATGCTCGGCGAATCGTCCCAGCAGACCACAATGGCCGGTTTTTCTTCCGGCGCAAAAGTCTCGATCCATTCCGGCTGGTTGAACATCAATGCCGCCAGCACGACAATGGCCAAGCGCAAACTTTCGAGTAGCCCCACGGCGAGCCGATAGCCACTACGCCGCCAGGCAATCAGGCACAATCCGGCCATCCCGAACACTGCGAGCAGGGAAAGAAAGAGGGACCATGGCGTCCAGAGGAACACCAGTGTACCGGTGGAATTCAATGGGCTGCTCCTTCCGGGAGCCGGGAAAAGGATTCAGGAAAATAGGTGTCAGGTGTCAGGTGTCAGGTGTCAGGTGTCAGGTGTCGGGTGTCGGGGAAAAAAGGGGGCAGGGTTCAGGTAAAAAGGATGGTGGGCTCAGGAGGGTGGGGTCAGGAACCTTTTTTCGCCCATTTGCACATCACCAATTGAAGTCATGTA
>JAJRWS010000435.1 GCA_024276705.1 Planctomycetota bacterium
CGCTAGCCTCGGGTGCCCGTCGGAATTGGAATAGCCGGCACAAGTCCATGGCAGTGGAGTTGAGGCAGGATTCCAGAGGGTCTGAGCCGAAGGCGCTAGCCTCGGGTGCCCGTCGGAATTGGAATAGCCGGCACAAGTCCATGGCAGTGGAGTTGAGGCAGGATTCCAGAGGGTCTGAGCCGAAGGCGCAGCCTCGGGTGCTATTGGAGATAACGCAAACCCTACAAAACCCGACGCTAACGCGTACGGTTCAGGTGTTTGAATTGACAAAGTGAGTACCATTGGGTGCTAACCTCGGGTAGCTCATGGTTCCCCGAGCTCCGGGGTCACCCCCAGGATTCCCGCCAGTTCCAGCAGCAGGCGCTGCGGAAGACTCATTTGGGCCCGCTGCCCAAGCACGGATCGGGCCAGGGCTGGGCGGTAGGTGATGAGGCTGTCGATACCTCGGCCAATCATCGAGGACATGGTGGGGGCATCGTTCACGGTCCAGACGTAGACTTTCTTGCCGCTATCGTGCGCGGACCGAATGAAGCTTCGATTGGCGAATCGGGCGTTGATGGCCAGGAAGTCGGCCTCGAGATTTTTTAGCGCGCCCGCGGAAACCGACAAAAGCAAGCCGGTTTTCCAGTCCGGTCGGAGGCGCTTCATCTTTTTCACCGCATCGATTTTCAGGGACATCAAGACTATGTCGGATGCCATGCCATGCGCTTCGACGAGGTCCACAACGCGCTGCTCCAGTTGCTGGTCGTGGCCATAGTATTTCAATTCGATGTTCACCCGGACCTTGCCGCGACAAGTGTCCAGAACCTCCGCGAGCGTCGGCACGCGCTGGTCGCTGAACTTCGCATCAAACCAACTGCCGATGTCGATCTTCTTCAGATCCGCCAGAGTGGCATCCCAGATCTTGAGATCCACCCCAGCCAGTTTCATGAAATCGCTGTCGTGAAACACGACCACTTCCCCGTCGGCCGTTTCCTGGACGTCGATTTCAACCCAATCGGTGCCTTCTTCGATGGCCTGGCGGATTGCTGCCAGGGTGTTCTCCGGTGCCACGCTCGATGCTCCGCGGTGGGCGGTAATTTCGGTGTGGTCTTCTTGCTGCACACCCTCGAATACCAGGGCCGTGGCCGCCAGTGCCAGGATGAATCCGACGCTGCCTGCTATCCATAACCGCTTGCGTGTCATCTGAAATCGGCAGATGTTTGTCCGGGTATTCCTGTGGAACGGTTTTATTGGGCCCAGTTCCCGCGGGCGTCCCAGGCGTTGGTAGAGATTCATCAGCAGCGACGCAAAGGTGGTCGTGCTGAGCAAATTCACCACCAGACCGGTGCCAGCCCAGAGGATCAAAATCATGCCGATCGTAAGCGACAGCAGCCCCAGAGAGCCTGTTGCTTGGGGAACGAGAAGGTGGCCCAAGCCAATGACCGTGGCGGTGGCCAATGCGGACATGAGGGTTGTCGTCAGCAGCCAGGCTGTGACCCAAAACAGCAGTATTGGGCGGTGGCCATCGGCTCTTGCTCGACTTATCTTCACAGCCTTTGCAGGATGGATCTGCTCGAATAAGACCAGCGGCAGGGCAAACAGCCAACCGGTGAACAAGCGAAGCAGCAGAGCAACCAGCATCACCATCAGGACGCTACCCAATCCCAGGGCGATCCAGAAAACGGCCGGCTTCTGCTGCAGATAGAAGTTGATGATGGAAGAATTGTGTGCGCAAACGCTATTGGCGAACTATGATGGAGGGTTGAGCGAGAATTCCATCCTACCGGTTGACACACATTTTACCATGGGGGCGCATTGCCGATACGGTTGAACGCGGTTTCCATCCACAAGCCCAGGAATCGAGCAAGTGACTGACGACAAAATTCTGCTGCTGGAAATGCATGGATGTACCGCCGGCTTGAGCGCGGAAATCCTCCATGAAATGGCGGCCATCACCGAAGTCGTTCGGTACGAAGCGGGCCAATATGTCCACCGGGCGAATCAGCCACTCGCTTCCATTTACCTGATGGTGCAAGGCCGCCTGAAACAGACCATGGTGGATACCCATGGCAAGGTGGTGTTGGAACGGTTGATGACGCGTGGCAGCCAGCTCGGTGTGCTGGGGGCTGCCCAGGGAGAGCCGATTCCCGTCAATGTCATCGCCCTGGAGCCTTCCACTCTCCTGCGGCTGGATTATCAATCGACGTTGGCACTAACCCGTAAATGCGATGCCTTGAGGCTCAATTTCCTGGCGCTGATCAGTGACGATTTGCGCCGTGTATTAACTTTCGACAGGCACCTTCCCCAACCGTCTCGCGTTTTGCTGTTGCATGAATCTTCCGCGAGTCGTCTGCTGACGGCCCGTTTGATCGCCCGACTGCTGGAACTGGGGGAGCATCCATGCGTCTTGAGTGATGCACCCGCCTGGAAGCCGATGGAAGGCGTGCCTTCTCGCCCGCTGAAGGAATCCGAGCGAATCCTCAGCCTTGATCAGATTCGTCGGCAGATCCAGCAGTGGCCCGAGTCCAGCCGAGTGTTGGTGGACGCCGATGCAGCGCTGGAACCTGAGTCCGCCGCAAGGCTATTTGAAGTGTGTGATCAAGTGTTCTGGTGCGTGAGCCCCGATAATTGGCAGTCGGCACTTGCCCGTATCCAAACGCTTGTCGCACGTATCCCGGAGTGGAAAGACAAAATTCATATTGTTTGGCTACTCGAGGGCAGCCAGCAAGTCGCGCCATGGGCGCCCGAACTGATGGAGCAGGTTGAATCCGATTTTAAAATCTCCTTTTCCGATCCAAGGCCCGGCCAGAGCCGGGCGCTGGCCAATGGTCTCGAACGACTAGTCCATGAGTTGCGGGGTATCCGTATTGGGCTTGCGTTGGGTGGGGGCGCTGCCCGAGGCATGGCCCACTTGGGCGTATTCAAGGCTTTGGAGCAACATGGAATCTGCGTCGACATGATCGCGGGTACCAGCGCGGGGGCGATGACCGGAATCGTTTACGCGAGCGGCATGGAGGTCGATTACAGCATCGAGCGATTCATGCACGATCTTAAGCCCTCCTGGCCATTTCAGATGTTGCCGCGTGGGAAACAGTGGTACTTGCTGTACAAATACCGGCGTGGTCATTTCGACCCCATGCTGCGAAGGCACCTGTTGGACCGTCAGTTGGAGCAATTGCCCATTCCGAGCATGGCGGTAGCGGTCGATCTGGTGAGCGGTGAGATGGTGGTTCGAGATCGCGGAGATGCCGTACATGCCATTGTTGAGAGCATCAACGTGCCGGGGCTCTCCGTGCCAATTTATCGCAACGGCAAGGCGCTGGTTGACGGGGGGCTGGTGAACAACATCCCTGCCAACGTACTCGTGGAAAGAGGCTGCAACTTCGTCATTGCCGTCAGCGTAACCGCGATGATGGAGCATATCTTTGCCCGGAACCGGCCCGATACGCCGACCGACGAGATGCGGCCCGCCTCGACCTTACAAACCATGTTGCGCAGCTTTCTGGTCCAAAGCAAGAATATGAATTCGGTGGGAGTCCAACCAGCCGACTACGTGATCGAACCGGATGTGACGCAGTTCGACTTGACCGATTTCGACCGCACCGACGAACTGGCCGCCGTAGGCGAACAGGCAGCTCAGCAGGCGGTCGCCGAAATCAAGACCCGCCTGGCCGACCTGGATGACCGACTCTTTGTCTGAGGAGGCGATCACGTTGGACCACTTGCAGGAGATGCAGGCCGGATTCGGCTGATTCGTATTGTGCAGGCCAAGCTCAATGGCTTCAATGAAAATTAAATGCGCCGACTATCCGTGGGATTCCCGTCGACAGAACGCTTTTACGCTGGTCGAGCTGCTGGCCGTGATCGCGATCCTAGGTGTTCTTGTCGCCCAATTGTTGCCGGCAATTCAGGCGTCCCGCGAATCGGCCCGTCGAATAAACTGCGCGAATCATATGAAGCAACTCGGCCTGGCATGCCATCGGTTCGAGAGTGCCAAAGGTTTTCTTCCTCCGGCCTACACCAAGCCCGACAACGCGCCGGGAATTAGAAAGAAC
>JAJRWS010000436.1 GCA_024276705.1 Planctomycetota bacterium
GAAATCACCCGCAAACTACGAGCGATTACGCCTGGAGCGGAAGTGGTTATTGAGGATTGGAAATTGGCGAAGGCAGACCGCTAGGGGACAGCACTGCCAGCATTTCATTATTCCAATATTCCAGATCCGCCATTCCAGATCCGCCATTCCAGATCCGCCATTCCAGATCCGCTGGTACCCGGTATCAATGCGTGAAACTGGCAAGTAGTTAATCGGTCACCCCTTAACGGGCGGTCGCTTCCGCGAGGTCGTTCTCGCTTGTCGAGTTGGAATTCCGTTTGTGGAAAACAAACTCGCCATCGTTTCCAGCATCCTGCCGATAATCGATCTCCACGACGGCCCCTTCGGGAAATTCCCCTTTCAGTAGCTCCGTGGCCAGAGGGTTTTGCACCGACTGCTGAATCACTCGCTTCACGGGCCGGGCGCCATAGGCCGGGTCGTATCCTCGGGCGGCGATCTCGTGACGGGCCGCATCGGTCACCACGAGTCCCAATTCACGTTGTACCAGTTGGGCTGTTAGCCGGTCCAATTGCAAATCGACAATCTTGCTCACTTCCTCCCGCCGCAGAGGCTGGAATACAATGGTTTCATCGATTCGATTGAGAAACTCTGGCAGGAAACGGGTGCGCAAAGTTTCCTCCAGAGCCCGGCGAATATCTTCAGCCGAGCCTCCCTCGGAGGTAATTTTTTGAATCATCGGACTGCCGATGTTTGAGGTCATCACGATCAGCGTATTGGTGAAGTCGACCGTGTGACCGTGATTGTCGGTCAAGCGGCCGTCGTCGAGAACCTGCAGCAGAATATTGAACACGTCGTGGTGCGCCTTCTCGATTTCGTCGAGTAGCACCACCGAGTAGGGCCGCCGCCGTACCGCTTCGGTGAGCTTGCCACCTTCCTCATATCCCACGTAACCGGGAGGGGCTCCGATCAGGCGGCTGACCGTGTGCTTTTCCATGAACTCGCTCATGTCAATTCGGACCATTGCATGTTCGTCGTCAAAAAGCGTTTCCGCCAACGCTTTGCAAAGCTCGGTTTTGCCTACGCCCGTGGGGCCGCAAAACAGGAAGGAGCCAATGGGTCGGTTTGGGTCCTGCAGCCCACTCCGGCTGCGGCGCACCGCATTGGCAACGGCCGTGACCGCTTCATTCTGTCCTACGACTCGCTCATGCAAGCGGTCTTCGAGTACCAGTAATTTGGCCCGCTCGGTTTCCATCATGCGGGTAATAGGGATGCCGGTCCATGCGCTGACGACTTCGGCAATCTCCTCGGGGCCTACTTCCTGCCGCAACAGGCGGCGTTTTTCGGGCAGCCCTCCATCCGCTCCAGGATCTTCATTGGCCTGTTCGCGCTGGCTGGCCAATTGCTGTTCACGCTGTGCCATCTGGTTGTCAAGTTTTTTTCTGGCCACATCCAGCTCGTAGAGCGACTGGTAGAGATCTTCACCGATCGGCTGGCCGGCGGACTGTTTTTCCTTGATGGTTGTGGACAGTTGCTCGTACCGATGCGCCAGCTCCTGCTGCTGTTGAAGGAGTTGCTGAGTATCGCCAGCACCGAGCTTTTCGCTTTCCCATTGCTCGCGCAAGTTGGCCAGCTCATGCCGCAACTGTTCGATCTCCGTTTCGATTTCAGCCAGACGTTGTTTTGCATGCTCTTCGGTTTCCTCGGCCAGTTGCCGGGCGACCAGTTCCAACTGGGTGAGTTTGCGTTGGACCTGGTCGATTTCCGCGGGCACGCTTTCCAGCTCCATGGCCAACCGGCTGGTCGCTTCGTCCATCAGGTCGATCGCCTTATCGGGGAGGAATCGATCGGCAATGTAACGATGGGACAGCTCGGCGGCGGCCACCAGGGCGGAATCCTTGATTTTCACCCCTTTGTGATGGGCCTCGTAGCGAGGCTTGAGACCTCGGAGGATGGCGATCGTATCCTCGACGCTCGGTTCGCCGACCAGGACGGGCTGGAAACGGCGTTCCAAGGCCGCATCTTTTTCGATGTACTTGCGGTACTCGTCCAGCGTCGTCGCGCCGATACAGCGCAAATCACCGCGAGCCAATGCCGGCTTGAGCAAATTGGCCGCGTCGCTCCCCCCTTCGGCGGCTCCGGCGCCAATCACCGTGTGGAGTTCGTCGATGAACAGGATCACCTGGCCCTGGGCATCTTCCACCTCGCGCAGCATCGCTTTGAGTCGTTCTTCGAATTCGCCACGAAATTTGGTGCCCGCCACCAGGGCCCCCAAGTCGAGAGCGACAACTCGCTTTTCCTTGAGACTTTGCGGTACGTCGCCCTGCACAATCCGCAAGGCCAACCCTTCGGCGATGGCCGTTTTACCGACTCCCGGTTCGCCAATCAGTACCGGATTGTTCTTTCGCCGCCTCGATAGAACCTGGATAACCCGGCGTATTTCCTGATCGCGGCCGATCACCGGGTCGAGCTTGCCTCGTTCGGCCCGATCGACCAGATCGATCCCATATTTTTCCAGGGCCTGAAATTTCCCCTCCGGGTGTTGGTCGGTCACGCGCGTGCTGCCTCGAATTTCACGCAATGCGTTCAGGATATCCTGTTCATGCAGGGCATTGAGCTTTAACAACTCCGCCGTTTTGGTCTTCACCTTGGCCAACGCCAGTAGTAAATGCTCGGTGGAGACGAATTCATCCTGCATGGTGTCGGCGGTCGCCTGCGCTTCATCCAGTACCTGCCCCAGCTCACGACCAGGCTGGGGCCCGCTGCCACCGGTTGCCTTGGGCAAATGCCCCAATTCGGCATCGACAATTTGCTGCAACTGCGTCTGGTTTACTCCAATCCGATCAAGCAGTGGCCGCACCACTCCATCCTGCTCGTCCAGCAGGGCGGCCAGCAGGTGGAGTGGTTCTATCTGAGGATTGCCCACTTTGGCGGCTCGCTGCTGGGCACGAGCCACCGCTTCCTGGGCCTTGGCAGTCAGTTTGTTGAAGTTGAACGCCATGCTGTTGCTAACCTTTCACTTCAAATTCCGCGTCAATCGCGTCATCGTCGGCTGAGGAATCGCCGCCATTCTGGTCGGCGGAGGCACTGGCCCCTCCCGAACTGGCTCCTCCCGAATTTGCCGTGTCGTCGGTACCCTCAGCAGAAGCGGCCGATTTGTAAAGTGCTTCACTCATCGCATGCGAAGCCGTTTCCAGCTCTCCAATGGCACTTTTGATGGCTGCAACATCTTCACTCTTGGCCGTATCACGGACCTTGGCAATCGCCTTCTCAAGCGATTCTTTGTCTGCGTCGGCCAGGTTGTCGCCTTGTTCTTTGATCAGCTTTTCCAACTGGTAGCTACGCGATTCCGCTTCATTGCGGGCTTCGATCAGCTCCCGTTTCTTCTTGTCTTCGTCCGCGTGAGCCTCGGCATCCTGCTGCATCTTGTTGATTTCTTCTTCCGACAAACCACTCGACTGTTCAATTCGCACGGTCTGCTCTTTGCCGGTTCCAAGATCTTTGGCCGATACCTGCAAGATCCCATTGGCATCCAGGTCGAACTTTACTTCGACTTGTGGTACGCCACGAGGCGCGGGAGGAATCCCATCCAGGTTGAATTCTCCCAACAGGCGGTTGCCCTCGCACATCTCCCGCTCGCCCTGAAAAACTCGCACCGTCACGGCGGACTGATTGTCGTCGGCCGTGCTGAAGACCTGTTTGCGTTCCGCGGGGATGGTCGTGTTTCGTTCCACCAATTTCGTCATCACGCCACCGAGCGTTTCGATGCCAAGCGACAGTGGCGTCACGTCCAGCAGTAGGATATCCTGGACCTCGCCCGAGAGTACGCCGCCTTGGATCGCCGCGCCGATCGCCACCACCTCATCTGGATTGACTCCCTTGTGCGGATCCTTGCCAAAGAGCTCCTTGACCAGCTCTTGCACCTTGGGGATGCGGGTTGAGCCGCCCACCAGGACGACTTCGTCGATCTGGCCAGGATCCATCTTGGCATCCTTGAGCGCCTGCTGAACCGGGCCACGGACCCGGTCGAACAAGTCGTCGACCAGTTTTTCAAATTGCGTGCGGGTGATATTTAACTGCAAGTGCTTGGGGCCATTCGCATCGGCGGTAATGAACGGCAGATTGATATCGGTCGACTGAGCCGAGCTGAGCTCTTTTTTGGCCTTTTCACAAGCTTCTTGAAGACGTTGCAGGGCCATTTGATCGCTGCGGAGATCGATGCCCTGCTCCTTCTTGAACTCATCGGCCACATAATTGATCAGGGCCTGGTCGAAATCATCGCCACCCAGGTGTGTATCCCCATTGGTGGAAATAACCCGAAACACGCCATCGGCCACTTCCAGGATGGAAACGTCGAACGTGCCTCCACCCAAGTCGAAGACGCATATCTTCTCTTCTTTTTTCTTGTCCAAACCATAAGCCAGGGAAGCGGCAGTCGGTTCGTTGATAATTCGCGCGACTTCCAGGCCAGCGATTTGGCCGGCATCCTTGGTGGCCTGACGCTGGGCATCGTTGAAATAGGCAGGGACGGTAATCACAGCTTTATTGACTTTGTGACCCAGATAAGCTTCCGCCGACTCCTTGAGCTTACGGAGTGTGTAGGCAGAAATTTCCGAGGGTGTGTATTGTTTGCCGTTGACATTGACTTTCACATAATCTTCAGCGCCCCCTTCGATTGAGTAGGGAACAATTTTTTCTTCCGAAGCCACTTCATTGTGCCGCCGGCCCATGAAACGCTTGATAGAAGAAATGGTCCGTGCCGGATTGGTGACGGCCTGCCGGCGTGCGGGTTCACCAACCAGTACCTCCTCTTTGTCCGTGAAGGCAACCACACTGGGTGTCAGGCGATTTCCTTCGGGATTGGGAATCACCTTGGCCTCTTTGCCATCCATGACCGCTACGACTGAATTCGTCGTGCCCAAGTCGATTCCGATAATTTTTTCGCCTGTAGCCATTTGATTTACTCCTGTATTCTATGTTGGTCGGCCCTATAATTTGCCTGCCCCCAACTCTCCTCTCATGCCGAGCCAAATAATGATTTCCGCTCGATTCGTGGAGTCCTGGGCGCACTTCGTTGACATCGCTTTGATATTTTCATGGTATACCGCTGCCATTTGGCATACGTATGGCTACCAAGCCAGAATGAAGCAAAGCCCATGCCGCAGTTGCCAGACCTGCTGCCTATGTCATAAGGCATTGTTATGAAACAAGTTGCGACGTAATTAGAAAACAGGAGAGAGGGCTGAGGCCCGCAATTTCCATGCCATAATGGCAGTGGCCGTAGTCTGCCATTTCGAAATCATCCATCCGCACGGTGCCACAATGGCAGTTGCTGCGAGGCAAATTGTGTAACATAATCGCATGATCACGCAAGCAAAATGCAAGTCGATAAATGGCACTTGGCTGCCAGGGGTCCGACAAGCATACTGGCAGCATGGCCAAGAAACGTACCAGTAAAAGTCCCAGTAAAAGGCGCCCAGCGAATTCCGGCCCGATGAAGCCTGGTGGGGTCTCGTCAGGCCAGCAGAGCCCAGGGCGGAAGCCAACCCGCAGGCAACTCGAAAATCTTGATCGTGAGATTCTTATGCTGATCAACCGCCGAGCCGAGCTGCATAGGCAGCGGGTGGTTCAGGGTCAGCACTCCAGCCGAGGAGATACAGGGTTCGATCATCTACCTGCTCAAGACGAATTCATTGCGTTGCAACGCCTGGGGGAAGAGAATGCGGGCCCTTTGAAAAGTGAATCGGTGCGCGCGGTGTTTCGGGAGATTTTCAGTGGTTGTCGTACGGTGGACCATTCTCCACGCGTCGTTTTTCTGGGTCCCGAGTTTACCTACAGCCACCTTGCCGCGATTGAACAATTTGGCCAGAGTGTCAGCCTGGTGCCCGTAGGGTCTATCGCCGCGGTTTTTGAAGAAGTTGAGCGTGGACAGGCTGAATTTGGTTTGGTACCGGTCGACAATTCGACCGATGGTCGCGTGACGGACACGCTTGACTGCCTGGCTCAGGCCAAGGTGAAAATGTGCGCGGAAGTTCCACTGCGAATCCGGCATTGCCTCCTGGGCTCGGGCAGCCGCAAAGATCTGCGCCATGTTTACAGCAAGCCGCAGGCACTTTCGCAGTGTCGGGCCTGGCTTGGGAAGCACCTGCCAGGGGTTGAATTGTACGATGCGTCAAGTACCACGGAAGCCGCCGCCAAGGCGATAAAAGATCGATCCATCGGCGCCATTGCGAGCCGACAAGCAGGAATTAACCACTCCCTGACCGTGCTAGCACGGGATATTCAAGATAATTCGGACAATGTCACTCGTTTCATGGTCATTGGACAGGATATAGCACCACGTTCCGGCAATGATAAAACCTCAATCGTTTTTGAAATCGATCACTATCCCGGTGCCTTGGCCGATGCCATGACCATATTTAAACGCAATCGTCTGAACTTGACCTGGATTGAGTCTTTTCCAATACCCGGTTGTCGTGGACGATATCTTTTTTTTGTTGAGTTTCAGGGGTATCCGAGCGAGTTGAGGCCGAAGCGGGCTTTGGCATCTTTGGCGAAAAAGGCTTTGCGGCTGGATATCCTTGGCTCCTATGCGCAGATGGATCCTATCGGCTAAACTGGAGCGGTGCCCTGGTCGTTACCCACGAGTCGCGGTAGGCTTTACGGTTCCAGACCCCGGCGATTCACGCTTTTTCTTCAGACGGCTAAAGTGTTACCCCGTTCTTAATTACTAATCCCGTTCATAGTTACTAAGGATCGTTCGAGAAATAACTGTCCGATGTCCCCTCGCCCCTTTGGGGAGAGGGCAGGGTGAGGGGCCTGGAAATATGCCAGTTATTTCTCGAACGATCCTAAGTCCCCCCAACTTTCTATCGTAAGGAGCAACTTACCGATGCGACGCCCCCTGATCGCAGGCAACTGGAAAATGAACACCGACCGTGCCGCCGCTGTAGGTCTTGCCACAGTGGTAGCTCAACGCGCTGGCGAAGCACCGGAAGTGGATCTGCTAGTTTGTCCTCCAAGCATCTATCTGGCGCCGGTCCGCGAGGCATTGGCTGATGCGCGAGTAAGCTTGGGAGCCCAGAATATGCACCAGGAGTCCGCGGGGGCCTACACGGGCGAAATCAGCGCCTCGATGCTGTGCGATGTGGGGGTCCAGTATGTGATCTTGGGGCATAGTGAACGGCGACATGTTTTTGGCGAGACCAACGCTCAAATCAACTTGAAGACCGTCGCCGCATTGGCGGCAGGCCTCACTCCGATCGTCTGTGTGGGCGAGAAACTTGAGCAGCGGGAAGCGGGCAAGACCGCGGCCGTGATTCGCGATCAGTTCACTGGTTCGTTGTCTGATATCACCGCTGACATGGCCCCCAGGATCGTCATCGCATACGAGCCAGTATGGGCCATTGGAACCGGCAAAGTGGCCACGCCCGAACAAGCCGAAGAGGTTCATGCCGACCTTCGCAAACTGCTGGTAGAACGTTACAATGGCGAGGTAGCCGAGTCTATCCGTATTTTATATGGTGGCAGTGTCAAACCGGACAACGCTACCCAATTGCTGACACAGCCGAATATCGATGGTGCATTGGTCGGTGGCGCTAGCCTCAAGGCAGACGATTTTCTTGGAATTGCACTGGCGGGCTGATTCTGGCCAAGCCAAACTTTCCAAATTGTCGCGGGGATCGTGGTTTGCGGGGGCGGGTTTTGTTGCGCGACAATGTGGAAAGATTTGTTTGGCTGGGGACGCAGGGCGATGCTTGCGTGCGGTAGAGAAGGGCGGCCAAGCCGCACTGGGTGGGTTGTTTGGCAAGAACATGTCTGGCATGATAGCTTCTGGCAATAGTGCTGGTTTGAATGGACCTTTATTGATGGAGTTCATGAGGTGATCGTACCCCTGTTTGCATCGTTCGTGACTACGCTGTTCGGGTTGGCTCTTGCGCTGACTGCGGTTTTCTTGATTCTGCTCGTTCTGGTTCAGCGAGGACGTGGTGGTGGATTGGCTGGTGCTTTGGGAGGCATGGGCGGATCGAGCGCTTTTGGCGCAAAGGCCGGAGATATTTTTACCCGAATTACCATTGGTGCCGCAGCCGTATGGATTGTACTTTGCATTGTCGCTGCCAAGTATTCTGTCCCGACGAGCAGTCGGATTGATATTAGCGTTGACAATACAGCAAGCTCCAAGACGGATGATTCCGCCAGTTCGCTTCCAGGCGCGTTGAAGCAGGGAGAGGAAGGCGCCCCCACATCCGATTCTCAGGCAGCCGAAACGGAAACCCCAGCGACGGAACCCCCAACAACAGAAGCTCCAGAGACGGGAGAAAATTCCAGTGAGGCAACGCAGCCGCCGGCCGGTGGATCGGCCAGCAGCAGCGAGAATTCTTCCAAAGCAGCCCCTGGGAACCCATTGCCAGCTTCTTCTGAATAACTCAACATTCACTTGGATTTCCTTTGGGTTCCCTTACGCGGTGAAGTTCGTGCGGTCACTGACTCGCTGTGATATGGTTCGCTTTTCAGCTTCTTGAGAGGACAACACGCGTGAACTTGCTCAGCATGACCGGGTTTGGCGATGCATGCCAAGAATTTGAAGAGTATTCGATTGCGGTTGAAATTCGCACCATCAACAGTCGTTATCTTAAGCTGAATTTGCGAACCAGCGAAGGATACGGAGTTCTCGATGCACGCGTAGAGAAAGTGGCACGTGAATTCGTCAAACGAGGCACGGTCAATCTGAATGTGCGCATTGGCCCACGGGCCGGCATGGAGGGCTATCGTTTGAATCCACAAATCCTTGGCCGTTATGTGGACCAACTCCAGGAAATTGCCAGCCAACGCGGTCTTAACGAAGCCATTCGACTTGAACCGCTGGGGCTGCTGCCAGGGGTAATCATCGAATCCGATTCGATTACGCACGATCCTGAGCATCTCTGGGTGCGGGTGGAACCGATTGTGCGTCTCGCCTTTGAAAAACTTACCCATATGCGTGCTACCGAAGGGGAGGCGTTGGCGGCTGATTTACGTGCGCAGTGCGACAAGATCGTTGCCAGTCTTGACCACATTGTAAAACGCCAGCCGATTGTAGCGGCACATTATCGCAGCCGATTGCTAGAACGAGTCAATGAGGCGCTCGCTTCGCTGAAGGTGACGCTGGAACCGGCGGATCTGGTGCGTGAAGTTTGCTTATTCGCGGAACGGGCGGATATTTCTGAAGAGACTGTCCGCTTACGTAGTCATCTCCAGCAGTTCGAAAAAGCACTCGATGCAACCGGCCGCTATTTAACCGAGCCAGGTAAAGGGTTAACCGAGCCAGGTAAAGGGTTGGCCGAGGCTAGCAAAGGATCGGCCGTGGCAAGCAAAGGGGAAGCGGGCCGAAAGTTAGAATTTATCTGTCAGGAAATGGGTCGAGAAACCAATACGATCGGCTCCAAGGCGGCAGATGCGGAAATTTCACTCCAAGTGGTTGAAATCAAGACCGCCTTGGAAAGAATCCGGGAACAAATCCAGAATGTTCAGTGATTCGGTGTTTCGATAAATCGGTGTCGCAAAGATGTCGATGCTTCACCGTCCCATTGAAACACCGATTTATCGAAACACCGTATATGCCAGTGTCTGAATCGGGAAAACTTGTTGTCATCTCTGGGCCTTCGGGTGTCGGAAAGTCGACTGTGGTTCGCGGAGTGCTGAAACAGTTGGCTCAGGAGCAGTTGGGTGGACGGATCCGACTCAGCATTTCGGCGACCACCCGCTCTCCACGTCCCGGGGAACAGCAGGGGAACGATTACTATTTCCTCAGTGAGCAAGAGTTCAGCAGCCGGCGCCAGGCAGGCGAATTCCTCGAGTCTGTCGAGGTTTTCGGTCGGGGACACTGGTATGGGACCCTATGGGACGAAGTCAGGCCTAGCTTGCGAGCGGGTATTTGGGTAATCTTAGAGATTGATGTTGATGGAGCTCAAGGGGTTTTGCGGCATTTTCCCGAGGCGGTCACGATTTTCATTCGCCCCGAATCGTTGGATGTGCTCCAAAGCCGATTACGATCACGCGGCACGGAATCCGAAGAATCGATCCGTGGGCGTCTGGCGGTAGCGGGACGCGAGCTGGGGCTTGCTGAGCAGTATGACCACATCGTTGTGAATATCACTGTCGATGAGGCAGTGAATACCATTTGTAAAATTTTGCGGAGTCGAGGCTTATCGAATGATTGACGCACTGAAAGAAGAAGAGATCGTCAACAAGGTAGGGGGCCGTTTCAAGCTCTCCACATTGATCCAAAAACGGTTGGCAGCCATCAATGCTGGCGCACGTCCATTGGTCGACTTGAAATCAGACAATCCAATGGAAGTGGTCGTGGAAGAGATTCTACAGGACAAAATCTATCTGGCCCAAACCCAACACGTGCAAACTGCCGGTGACATCTCCGATGCCGGTGGCCCGCCGGAATTGGACCTCTCGGCGCTGTAACATTGGGCCAAGCCAAACTTTCCAAATTGTCGCGAGGGTCGTGGCATGCAAGGGCCGGTTTTGTGGCGCGGGTCGTGGCTTGCAGAGGCTAATCACCTCACAAATCAAACATCATCAATCATAGATCTCACCCCATGGCCTATGAAGTTCTTATCGGTGTCTCGGCAGGAATCGCGGCGTTCAAGACGGCTGCGCTGGTAAGTGATTTGGTGCAAAGCGATGTGGGTGTTTCGGTAGTGATGACCCATGCAGCCCGAAAGTTTGTGGGGCCGACCACGTTCCGCGCGCTTACCGGGCGTCCCGTTGCCTGCCACTCCTTTGGCAAAAATTTCGAGACGAGCGATTTTCCTTTGGGGCCGCACATTGAGCTGGCGCGTCAGGCGCAACTGCTTTGCATTGCCCCCGCTACGGCGAATGTGTTGGCCAAGGCGGCCCACGGCCTGGCCGATGACTTACTCAGCACTTTAATGCTATCGTTTCCAGGCCCGGTTTTGCTGGCCCCTGCGATGAATCACCACATGTGGGCCAAGCCGGTCGTACAACGAAATCTTACCCAACTGCGCGAAGATGGCATGCAAGTGGTTGATCCTGAAGAGGGCTGGCTCAGTTGTCGGGATCAGGGAAAAGGCCGCATGGCGGATCCTAAAACCATCAAGGCGGCAATCCTGAGTCTGCTTGAAACATTGTGAGATACTCGCTCTCCCTTAGTCCATGCCTCGCATCCTCATCACTTCTGGTCCGACTCGCCAATACCTCGATCCGGTGCGTTACCTGACCAACGCCTCCAGCGGCAAAATGGGAAGAGCTTTAGCGGAGGCGGCACTGGCTGCCGGGCATGAAGTGGTCGTCATTACAGGGCCGGTCTCTCTGCATTATCCAGATGCCGCCCAAGTCATACCGGTGGTTTCCACCGGCCAGATGCTTACTGCTGCCCGCGAAGCGTTCGAAACGTGTGCCGGCCTGATCGGCGCGGCGGCGCCTTGCGATTATCGTCCCAGGCAGGTCGAGTCCGGCAAGATAGCTAAAACAGGCCAGCCCCTGCTGTTGCATCTATTGGAAACGGAAGATATTGTCGCCAGCCTCGCTGCCAACAAAGGGCAGCGGTGGGTCGTCGGCTTCGCCCTGGAAACAGACAACCATCGTGGGCGAGCTCTGGCGAAACTCCACCGCAAAGGTTGCGATCTGATGGTTTCTAACGGGGTGGAAGCTTTGCATGCCACCGACAACCAGATAGAAATCCTCGATCCGACTGGAACCGTGCTGGCAGAAATTGCTGGCACCAAAGAAATCGTGGCGCGACAGATTTTAGCAGTCATCGAGCAGCGGCTCCTTGCTTAGTGGGACAGCGCCACTTTGATAGCTGGTACAAGGTGCGAAGCGCAAGTGAGTGAACAACTTACGGCTAATTCACTCGCTGGCGCTTTGAGCTCGTATTAGGTATGCTTTCACGTGAAAGTGGTGCAGTCGAATTAGGGGTAGCCGAGAATTAACTTCCCGGTTTTCAATGAGATAGAACCCTGACATGAGCAGTAGTTACATTCAAGAACCGGTTGCCGTGCTGGCCATCCTGTTGGGGCTGTTGGCAGGGTTGTTCTGGGCGGCGAATCAGCCTGCGGGGCAACGGTTATTTCGCTTCGTTACGCTACTGCTGTTCGCCTATTTTCTGCCCATGACACTCTCCAATCTGGGCATCATACCACTGAAATCGCCCCTCTACGACTTGATCAAAACCATTCTATTGCCCGCCTCCTTGTTGTTGATGACGATGTCGATCGATATTCCCGCCATTCTCAAGCTGGGACCTAAAGTGTTACTGCTATTTTTCGGCGGCACGCTGTCGATTGTCCTGGGAGGGCCGCTGGCCTACTGGGCTTTGGCTGGCATGATACCAGCCTCGATGGAGGATCAGGCCTGGCGCGGGTTGGCGGCTCTGAGTGGTTCTTGGATTGGCGGCGGGGCCAATTTCGTGGCCATCGGCGAAAGTGTCGGGGTGAGCGATTCGATGCTCGGCACCATGGTGGTCATTGACGTGCTACTGGCCAACCTCTGGATGGCCATACTGTTGTTGCTGGCTGGGCATGCCGAACGTCTGGACGCCATTCTGGGAGCCGATCGCGGCAGTCTGGAGCGACTGCAGAATAAGATGCAACGATTTCAGCAAAAAACGTCGCGAGTCACCACACTGGCCGATCTGCTGACGCTTTTTTTCCTGGCGATGAGTGGTACCGCGCTCGCCTCCTGGGGCGGCAGTCACCTGGCTCTTTGGCTCGAATCCCAGGGGCTCGGCTTCAGCGATATCCTCAGTCCCTTCGCCTGGACGGTGATTTTGGTAACAGCATTGGGAATCAGTGCTTCGCTGACGCCGCTCCGCAATCTGGAGGGTGCCGGAGCCAGTCGGGTAGGGGCAATGTTTCTCTATCTGCTGGTCGCCAGTATTGGCGCCAAAGCCCAGTTTTCCCAGGTTCTGGATACTCCGGCTCTGCCGGGAATTGCCGCTCTTTGGATCGCCATGCATGCGGTTACGCTGCTCGCCCTGCAATGGGCCCTCAAGGCGCCAACTTTTTTCATGGCTGTTGGTTCCCAGGCCAACATCGGCGGTGCGGCATCCGCTCCTATCGTAGCCAGCGCGTTTCATCCGGCTCTCGCTCCGGTAGGGGCCTTGTTGGGCGTGGCCGGCTATGTTGTGGGTACCTACGCAGGCCTGTTGTGTGCAACTTTACTGGAATGGGTGCATCGGTGGCATGTGGGGTGAACCGCCACGCCCGCCAATGTGTCCCCATGGCAGCGTGGCAGGCCAAGGACTATACTCAAAAAGCGGAGAGCGGAAAGCAGAGAGTTGTATCCGGTGATGTGTGTCCAAACACCACTTCCCAACGGTAAGCAATGGGACGAAGCGAATTTCGCAAAACTTGACTTGTCACCTGGAATAAGCCAATAAATCCCCAAGGACTCCCTTATCAGGCTGAAAAGAATGGATCAAAATTCAGCATCTCGAATTCGTGTTGCCATCCTTGGAGCAACCGGTTACACGGCTCGAGAGCTGCTTAACTTGTTGCTGCGGCATCCACGAGTGGAAGTCACGGCCTTGACCACACGGCAAGACACCGAGCCTCACCTGGCCGATGTCCACCCTTTGTTGCGTGGCCGGCTTGATCTGACTTTGGAGAATTTGTCACCTCAGCAGGTTGCCCAGCGGGCTGACTGCGTCTTTAGTTGCTTGCCCCATGGGGCAAGCGCGGCGATTATCGAGCCTCTGCTGGCGAATCACTGCCGGGTGATTGACTTCAGTGCCGATTACCGGCTTGATGATCCTCAAGTCTACACCCATTGGTACCAGGTTGCACATCCTGCTCCCGAGCGTTTGGCGGAGACGGTTTATGGCCTGCCGGAACTGTATCGCGAGGCAATCCGAGCGGCCTGCCTGGTTGCCAATCCCGGCTGCTATCCGACCGCGGCGATCCTGGCGCTGGCCCCACTCCTAAAAGAAAAGATGATTTTGCCACGCGGGATAGTCATTGATAGCAAGAGCGGAGTCAGCGGCGCGGGCCGAAACCCCAAGCCTAATCTCCATTTCCCCGAATGCAATGAAAACTTCACCGCTTACGCTGTCGGCCAGCACCGTCACACGCCCGAGATCGACCAAGTACTCGGTGACTGGGCCAAGCCCCCTGTTTCGGTCATCTTTACACCCCATCTGGTTCCCATGAACCGCGGGATCCTTTCGACTGCCTACGCCGATCCCGCGGGTGATAGGACCGCCGATGCTATGCTGGAATCGCTTGCCCAAACCTATGCGGATGAACCCTTCGTAAGAGTTGTCAAGCACCTTCCAGGCACCAAGGATGTCGTCGGCACCAATTGCTGCGATATCAGCTTGCGGATCGTGCAGGGCAAAGTCGTTGTGATTAGCGTGATCGATAATTTGCTCAAGGGAGCATCGGGAGCCGCGGTGCAGAATTTTAACTTAATGTACGGTTTTGATGAAACCACGGCATTGTAGAGGTCATTGAGAACCACCATGAACAACCAGCTTCCTCAGGGATTTAGAGCGGCCGGCGTCCATTGTGGCATCAAGCACGATCCGGACAAGTTGGACCTGTCTCTGATCGTTTCGGACAAGGCGTCGGTGGCGGTGGGTGTCTACACGCAAAACCTGGTCTGTGCGGCACCCGTTAAACTTTGCCAACAGCGAACCCCGAGCGACCAGGTTCGTGGGGTGGTCATCAATTCGGGCATCGCCAACGCTTGCACCGGTGAGCAAGGGCAGCAAGATGCGGACACGATGAGCCAGCTGGTCGCACGTGCCTGCGCGGTCGACCCTCAGCAGGTTCTGGTGCTGTCGACAGGCGTGATTGGCCAGATGCTACCCATGCCGAAAATCGAATCGGGTATCGTTGCGGCGGCCCAGCAGTTAAGTACCGAGCGGACAGCCTTGTTGGCTGCCGCGCGAGGGATGATGACGACCGATACGCGGGAAAAAATCACCTCGAGACATTTCCAAGCCGGTGATACGCCGATCCGTATTACGGGTATCGCTAAAGGGGCGGCCATGATTGGGCCCAATCTGGCTACCATGCTTGCGGTGGTCATGACCGATGCAGCATTGCCTGTGGATGTGGCCCAAGCAGGATTGATCGACGCGGCGGACGAATCATTTAACTGCATCAGTGTTGAGGGGCACACCAGCACCAACGACACGGTACTGTTATTGGCCAACGGTGCCGCGGGGGGGCCGGCATTGACAGGCCAAACACTGGCTGCCTTTCAGGCCACGCTGGTGGAAGTCTGTGAAGACCTGGCTCAGTCGATTCCCGCCGATGGAGAGGGGGCGTCGCATCTGATTACCGTCGAGGTGCATGGTTGTCGCACCCGCACGGATGCCGTAATCATTGCCCGCACCATCGCCGACAGCGCACTGGTCAAGACGGCCATTGCGGGTGCGGATCCCAATTGGGGGCGTATCGTTTCGGCAGCGGGCTACGCGGGTGTTGCATTCGATGAACAGAATATCAGTCTGCACGTCAATAGCCACCTGTTGTACGAACGGGGTGTCCCGGTGCCATTCGACACGGAAAAAGTCTCCGCGTCGATTCGAGCCGACCGCAATACAAGTCTCGTTCTCCTCCTGGACGAAGGCACCGCATCGGCTCGGTTTTGGACCACCGACCTCACGACCGAATACGTCCGCCTGAACGCGGATTACCACACTTAGGGACGGCTCATCAATAACTTCGGCATTTCCATGCAAAATCGCGGCACCCTGCATCCTGGTGAGGAATAGAATGAGTGATGTGAGATGTGGGAATCGATGATCTGAAGGATAGCTCCTTCTGCAGTTCATCGATCATCGATCACACTTCAAACATCCGTATGCCTACTTCGCCATGGTTATCCCAAGGCAGGAAGTTATTTTTGAAGCATTCCTTAGTTCAGTGTTTCCATGCATGAATCTTTTCGCAGAGTCCGCCGTGGCGCAACCTTGCTGGGAGCGGTAATTTGCGTGGCGGTTGCTGGTCACCAGCGGCTCACGAACGATCCCTGGCTGGAATCGGTCTACTGGGCTGTCATTACCCTCTCGGGCGTGGGCTACACGCAGGAAACTCCCGCCAGTGTTGGCCCAGCGCGGCAGTTTTTAACCATCGTGGTGATCCTGGTCGGCATGACGGCGATCACCTATACCTTTGGTGTGCTATTCAAGATTGTCCTTCAAGGTCAATTGGATCGCGCGTTAGGAGTTCGTCGCATGTCTCGGCTCATTGAGCAACTCAAACAACATACCATCGTTTGTGGTTTTGGCCGCATGGGACGAAATTTAGCGATCCGTTTGGCCCGAAAAAACCTCCCCTTCGTGGTGGTCGATTCCCTACCCGAGATAGTTTCCGAAGCCTCTGCCATGGGTTACATGGCGATCGAAGGGGATGCCACGGACGAAGACATCCTGCTGGCGGCGGGAATCGAGCGGGCGAAAACAGTCGTGGTTGCGCTCCGTAGTGATGCCGACAACGTATTTCTGACTCTCACGGCTCGCAACCTGAACGCAAAGATGAATATCCTGGCCCGTGGTGAGCATCCCAGCACGGAAAAGAAACTTCGCCAGGCAGGTGCAAACCATGTAGTCATGCCAGCAGTCATCGGGGCTCAGCGGATCGCCGACATGATTTCCAAGCCGCATGCCGCCAATCTGATGTACCGTGTCGCCGAACAGTCGACACTCAGCGTCGAATTGGAGGAATTGCTGATTCTTGAATCCAATCGTTTGGTCGGTCAGTCGATTCGCAATGCCGACTTGCGGCAGAAACATCAGTTGCTGGTCATCGCGATTCGGCGCATGGATGGGCAATTGTTGCTGACTCCCGAAGCGGATCAGATTTTCCAATCTGGCGACACGCTCATCGTGTTTGGCCAGGAAGAGCACATTGCCCAGTTCCGCAAAGCCTACGACACCCCCCTGGCCAGCGGTGGCTAAGGGACGGCCCATCAATCACTTCGGCATTTCCATAGCAAGAAGTTTTATGAAGCATTTCCAAAAACGTGTTTCAGGCTACTCCGCCACGTAACAGACGAGCGTATGGTGAGGTAGCACCAATAGGTCTCCTGGCGGCAACAAAGGTCCTTCCGCGTTGGGATGGATGTCATTGGGCGCCTGGGCGGCCGTATTGACCAACAGCCGCCACGTACGCGAGCGGACCACGGGTGGGACATGGAATTTCTGCGAGGCGCTGCCTGCGTGCATGAACAACATGATGTCACGCTTGAGTGGATCTTCGAGCCCCATGGTGCCGAATACACAGAGTAGACTGTGGAAAGTGGTGTCCCAGCATATCGGCTGGCCGTCCACGCCATACCAACGGACGTCGGGCAATTCTCCGTTCCCGGTTGGTTCTCCGGTCAGGAATGTAGCTCGGCGTACATTGGGTTGCGATTTGCGGAAGGTAATCAGTTCCTTGCAGAACCTCAACATTTCAGCATTGCGTTCGACCAGCTTCCAATCAAACCAGCTCGTCGCATTGTCCTGACAGTATGCGTTGTTGTTCCCTCTCTGAGTACGCAGCACCTCGTCACCCGAGACGAGCATGGGCGTGCCATTGCTCAGAAGCAAGGAAGCCATCATGTTTTTGGCCTGCCGGCGACGCAGTTCGAAAATCGGTCGCCGTCGGGTGGGACCTTCAACGCCATAATTGGCACTGTAATTGTTATTGTCGCCATCGCGGTTATCCTCCCCGTTCGCCTGATTGTGTTTCTGTTCGTAACTAACCAGATCATTTAGCGGATAGCCGTCATGGGACGTGATGAAGTTTATGCTGTGATACGGCTTACGCCCACTTGATTGATAGAGGTCGGCCGATCCGGCAAGACGCGTTGCCATAGGGCCCGACAGCCCCATGTCGCCGCGCCAGTAGCGGCGGATGTCGTCGCGGTAATGCCCATTCCATTCCGCCCAGCGTCGATCGGCGAAGGAACCTACTTGATACGCGCCCGCGGCGTCCCATGCTTCGGCAATGATCTTAGTATCAGCCAGCATTGGATCTTCGGCAATCAGTTCCACCAAGGGCGGATTGGGGATCAGCTCGCCATGCCGACCACGACTGAGTATCGATGCCAAATCAAAACGGAATCCGTCAATGTGATAGTTGTAAACCCAATGCCGGAGGCAGTGGAAAATCAGTTCGCGGCAAATCGGGTGGTTGCCATTGACCGTGTTGCCACAACCCGAGTAATTCTTGTATGTACCATCCTGGTTCAGCATGTAGTAGACCCGGTTTTCCAGGCCTTTGAAACTCAAGGTGGGTCCTACATGGTTGCCTTCGGCGGTATGGTTAAAAACCACGTCAAGGATTATTTCGATTCCCGCGGCGTGCAGCGCCCGGACCATTTCCTTGAATTGACGGACCTGATCGCCCGCCTTGTTGCCATGCTGATAACCGCGGTGCGGTGAAAAGAACGCCAGAGAATCATATCCCCAGTAGTTGGTCCTGGGAGGTTTTTTACCAAACGGATCAAGAATCGGAAACTCGTGCACGGGCATCAGTTCGACGGCGGTGACCCCAAGCGACTTGAGGTAAGGGATCTTGTCGATGACCCCGAGGTACGTGCCCGGGTGGTTCGATTCACTGGAGCTGCTCCGAGTGAATCCTCGGACATGCATTTCGTAGATCACCGATTCCGACAGGGGGCGACGCAGGAGGCGATCGCCCTGCCAGTCGAAATCTTCGTTGACCACCACGCATTTGGGAGGACGTATGATTCCATCACTCGAACGCTGAAAACGCCCCGAGAGTGCTCGAGTATAAGGATCGATCAAGCGGGCATTGGGGTTGAACCGGTGCCCTCGCTCCAGGTCGTACGGTCCATCGGCCTGAAAGTGATACAGCTGGCCAGATTTGAGTCGAGGGATGAAAAGGCTCCAGATGTCACCCCAACGGTCCGTCGCCGGATTGAACTCGACAATGCGGTGAGGTTCGCGATCGGACGACCGGCGATAGAGCAAGACTCGCATGGCGGTCGCCGAATGGCTATAGACGACGAATTGCACACCGTCCTCTTGGAGAATGGCTCCATAAGGCAGAGGGTATCGGAACTGCATGACTCGCTGCGCAACTGGCATTACAATTTGGGTCTGGCCTGTCAGGCCGGTTGTCCATTGGGTTAGCATCAATTGGTGGCTCTCGGTTGGCCCCGGATATTTCAGCCGCCATCATCCTTGGCGTCAATGGCTTGTGAAATATTCAGGTTTGGACTGATCGATTCGATGGGAAGCAAAGAGCCTGGCCATACACACGCATTTTCTCAGCGGGTCTTCCTGGCCCCATGGTGTCATCCTGACTTCTTCGGAGTTGTGTAAACAGCCGACTCATTCTTCTACGCTGATGTCCCAATCTTTCGACCAATTCCCTCCGGAGCCTTGAACTTGCCGTTTTGCCATGGCAGAGCTTCGTTTTGCGGTACGAATACCGCCATCGCTGCGGTCCTTGTATTATGGCTGCGCCGGAGCAGTCGCGCCGGCCGATTCACGAGCACAATCTTCTCCACCCGCGCCAAACGACACGCCCTTTGTGGTAAAACGGGATTCTTCGGTAAAAACAGGGACATCCACATTGGCACAACCGGAGCGGCAGGCAGAATCAACAGAGTCTCCGATCTGGCCGGATCGCCCGAAGAAGAGAAAATCAGGCCGATTTCCTGGCCAGGTTCAATCTCGGAGCTCGTTGACACTTCTGTCTGAGAAGCCGTACAATCGCTCACGCTGCCGCTGTCAATTCAAACCCTACCTTCCCATGCAAAAGATAACGTATCGAGATTCGGGCGTCGATCTGGAGACCTACCAGGAGTCGATGGCCCGATTGCCAAGATTGCTGAAACAAACGCATTGCCCACGCGTGGTTCCATGGAATAATGGTTTTGCCGGCCTGTTTCGCCTCGATTTTGCCGGCCAGCTTTTTTCCCGCAACTATCAGGATCCAGTACTTGTTGCCGGTACCGATGGGGTTGGAACCAAGCTCAAGATCGCCCAACTGGCAAACCGTCACGATACCATCGGTGTCGATTTGGTGGCCATGTGTGTGAACGACATCATTTGCTGTGGAGCCGAGCCACTCTTTTTTCTCGATTACGTCGCGATGGCCGAAGACGACCCGGCCCGTTTGGAGCAATTGGTTACCGGAATCAGTGCCGGTTGTCTGCAATCGGATGCCGCCCTGATCGGTGGCGAAACGGCCATTATGCCCGACGTGTACGGTCCCGGCGATTACGACCTGGCTGGGTTCTGTGTCGGCATCGTCGAGAGTTCCAAGCTTCTGGATGGAAAGAATATTACCGCGGCGAACGATTGTGTGCCGGGAGTCTCCGGGCAGGGTCGTACGACGAAGGGCGATACCATCCTTGGGATTGCCTCGCGTGGAATTCACGCCAATGGCTACAGTCTGGTGCGAAAGGTTGTCCTGGATCATGCCGGCTTGAGCCTCGATGAGCAAGTGCCCTCATGCGGCCAAACCGTGGGTGAGTTGCTGTTGGAGCCGACGTGCATCTATGCCCAGCCAATCCGCGCCGTGCTGGACCATTACAAAGTGAAATCGGTTATTCACGGGATCGCTCACATCACGGGCGGTGGGTTGTTCGAAAATCTTTCACGCATCCTTCCGGCCAAAATTTCCGCGGAAATCAAACGCGATAGTTGGTCGATTCCCCCCGTGTTCCCATGGCTACAACAGCTCGGAGCTATCGACGACGCGGAGATGTACCGTGTTTTCAACATGGGAATCGGCATGGTGCTGGTGATCAGCGAATACTTCACGGAAAGCGTGCAGCAGCAATTGGCAACCTTCGGCCTGGAAAGCTGGGCCATCGGCCAAATTGTGGAAAGTCCTGGGGGCACCGATTCCGGTGAAACGCGTTGGGTGGGCTAAGGCCGCGGTCACCGCACGGCAGTTGACCGCCGCTGCGGGCGAGCGCCAAAATCGGGTGCTGGCGGGGCGGTGGCCATGCCTCTTCGGGCATCAGATGCCGGCTTTTGCCCACGCTGGTTTGGGATAATAGCTCCCTTGCCAAGCGTTGCCTTCTCGAGTGAGGGTCCGGCCTCGTCCAGAGCATCCAGTACGTTCTGTTGGGTAAGCAGATCAGGCAAGAGAATCACTTCTCGGGATTCGTCTGCCGGATAGATTGCCAGTAAAGGAATGCTCTGGCTGCCCAATGTCCGCAGCGCCTCCTTGATGCTATCGTTGCGATCGGTCCAGTCGGCCAGCAAGGTTACCACTCCGTTCTCGGCCACTCGCTGCCGGACTTTTTCCCGATTGATGGCCAGCTTCGAGTTGGTTTTGCAGGTTAAGCACCATTGGGCGGTAAAATCGACCAATACGGTTTTACCTTCAGCCCGGGCAGCCGCCAACGCGGCCCGCGAATAGGGTTGCCAGGGCAATAAGGACTTGCCAGGCGTGAGAAAATGAAATGCTCCGACACCAATGAGAATGGCAACTCCGATGCCACCGATCCAGGCCGTTTGCCGTACCGGCGCTGGGGCGGTCAGCGATGTTCGCCCAATCCACCAGCAGGCAAACCAGATGCCGAACAGCAAACTTAAGGTGGCGATGAAATAATTCGGATGGATCGATGATAATAACCAGACGACGGTTGCTAAGAGCACAAATCCCAGTAGTTGCTTGAATGTGTCCATCCACGCTCCCGGTTTGGGCAGCCAGCTTACCAGCGAAGGTACCGCGCCGATCAGCAAGTAAGGCAATGCCATGCCGAATCCGACCGAACCAAACACCAGGTAGATCACCAGCGGAGATTGGCTTAATGTGTAGCCAAAGACAGGACCCAGGAAGGGACCGCTGCAGGGAGTTGCCAGGATCGTCGTAAAAATGCCCATCGTGAATGCCCCCATGGCACCCTCTCGAGCGGACAATTCGGTTGCTTTACCGGAAGAGGCAAAGCCGGGAATCGGAATCTCCCAGACGCCAAGAAAGCTCAATGCCATGGCAAACACGAGGCTGCTCATTCCCACTTTGAACCAAGTGAGCGTATTGAGTTCTCCCCAGCCAAAACTCTCGTTGCTCAGCCCCAGCTTCATCAAAGCAGCCAGGGTGGCAAGTAACAGAAAAACCAGCAGCATTCCTGCCACATAAGCCAGATTCAGGCCTAATATCTGCAGCCGGCTTTGGCCGCCTTGTTTGGCAAACGACAGAACTTTCAAGCCAATCACGGGTAGGACACATGGCATCAAATTGAGAATCAGCCCACCCAGAACGGCATAACCCACCACGCTCCACAGAGACAATTCGCTGCCGGCACTCTGGTTGCCAGCTTCCGTGGGCTGCTTGCCAGGTAACCGAGGGTCAGGTGGAATGGGAAGATCTCTGCCGAGTTTTGCCGCGAAAGACAAATCCAGGGGAATACAAGTCTGAGGATTGCATGCCTGCAAATGGATCAGACCCTCGACGGTGAGTGTGGTCGGATCGACTTCCGCAGCAAGCTCGATCGGCGCATACCAGGTAACCTGACCTTCGTGCTCGCGTAATTCCAACCCTGGCCACGCTTCCTTATCCACATGCGTGAGGGGCGGTTCAAAGGGTCGGAATGCACCTGACAAACGGACCGAACTTGGACCCTGGAGCTCAATCCGTGTTGCTGCGGGGCCTCCTCCGCCCGCCGGCAACGTGCCCTGGTCGATGGCAAAAACATGGTATCCTGGAGTGATCGTTGCGGTGACAAACAGCATGCTCGGCAACCCATCGTGCGCTTTACTAAACTGAGATTCGATGGTGACCTCGCTGCCACCTCTGCCCAAACGGCCTCCCAAAACACCACTCAGAGAACCCCCTTGTGAAAATGGGAACTGCTGCGTTTGTGCTGATACAGATGGCAACATCGACAGCAGGCAGGCGAGTAAAAGCAGGTTGCCATGCGTTCTGTTCGGATACATCCTCGCCCGGTTGTTCCGCCGGTGGTACTCCTCTCTCACAATGGTTGGCTTGCTCCGTTGGGCCCTCGGCAAGGTCCTGCTCCACGGTAAGGCCCTCACCCACGGCAAAGCAGGTCCAATTCGACGCATGGTTCCGAGACTATCCATATCAAACTTTTCCAGTCGATTCGTAGTTAGAAATATTGACCGTTGTCAACCTTAAGCTTTGTCGTTCCGGCGAGTTTCGTGCTCGTACTCATGCTCGTAATCGAAAGGCGTATGGCTTGAGGTTCCTGGGTTCGACCACGAAAAGCTATCCATCGATTACGAGCACCGCTGGGCTGAGCACGAAGTTCACTTTCCGTCCCCTTTCAGGGGGCTTCCTCAAGCCACCGGTTCTACCGGTGGCACGGACTCCCCCCCCCCTCCTTACGTGGCCCAGGGCGATAAGCCGCCTGGGTATCGGTGCTTTCAACTGCTAACGCGCTGCCCAGGTCGGCTTCATCGGCCATTTTTGACTGTCATTCATTTTACGGGTAGTCCCGATTGGCGACAACGCCGCCGAGTTTCCAGGGGAGCTCCTGACTTAAGTTTCGGCTCAGAAACTACGGCAGAATGTGGGTTATCCCACGTTGGGAAGCTTTTTCAGAGTGTCGCGACCGTGAAAGAGACTTGAAAGGTCTCGGTTAACAGCGAAAATGCTATCAGGCCACTTCCGCCCCCTCCGGGGGGGCAGGAACGCACTTCGCCAGGGGGCTCGCGCCTGTTGGTCTTCTCATCATCTTCAATCCACCTGAGAAATCTCCGCCATGAAACTCATACTTGCAGTCATCCAACCTCCAAAACTAGCGGCGGTTCGGCAAGCTTTGGCAAGTCTAGGCGTTTCCCGCATGACGGTTTGCGATGCGATGGGATTTGCCCGTCAAAGGGGGCAAACCGAAACGTATCGGGGTGCGGAGTACCGGATTAATTTGCTGCGTAAGGTCCAACTGGAAATCACCGTGAACGACGATTTTGTCGATCGTACCATCGAATGTCTCCAGCAATACGCCCGCACGGGCCTCGAGGGAAATATCGGCGATGGTAAAATATTCGTCTTGCCGGTCGAAGAAGTCATTCAGATCAGCGATCGCTGCCATGGGCCTGGGGCGGTGTGACGGCTTAGGCTCCTGGGACACCGCTGGGATCCGTGTGCAGTGGAGGCAAGCCATGCAGCTCCTCATCGCCCCTCTCTTCGGTGACCACCTCATCCATTTCCGTGGCGTCAACTTGCCGTCTTAGCAACAAGTAAATTCCTACGGTTGCCGACCACAGATAGGCCACTGCATACGATGCGACCAACAGTTGTAACGCAGCTTTCCAAAACCGTATACCCGCCACCCCGCTAGCAACCAATCCGGTCAAGCCATCGGCATTGGCTCCCTCCGCTCCCGGTATAGCGTGATTGGCAACCGGCGTAAGAAGTGCAGCGAGACGTTCACGTCCGGAGCCCCAGCTAACGGCCCACTCTCCAAGCGAAGCGGCTGCCAGTGCGAAGTAGGTCACTCCCACTTGTCCCAGCCAGCCCAGGGCAATCGCAATCGTGATATAGAACATCAGGTGCAAGGGGCGTTGGTAGACATAGGCGTAGCAACGGCTCACACCGTCGAAAGCATCGGTCCGCTCAACACCCACGGTCGCCCATATCAGAGGCCAGCCAATCAGCAATCCAATCAATACGATTGCCAATACAAACCCCCATATGATGATGAAAACCCAGCTCAAGCCAATCACCAGGGCCATGAAATCCGTCCGCAGCATAAGTCCGGCCAGGACCATGGGCAGTGCCAGCAAGGCCGAACCGGCCAGAGGGATCAAAGGAGCACCAATCAATGCGTACCATTTCTGAAATGCTTCCTGGAGTGCTGCCAGTGGCCCCGGTGTTTCACCACGGGTAAGGTGCAGAGCCGCAATACGTGAAATGGCGCCGCCAAACAGGGCCCAGATGACAATTGCCCAGAGTCCACACAAACTCGATACCATCGACTGTTGCCACCCCGAAGCAAATCCTGCGGATCGCACCAAGGGTTCGCTTAACCAAGACCAGGCACAGGTCAAAGGGCCTCCCCAATCACCCCAGCCCGCAACGCGGTCGGCGAATTCAGGGACTTCTTCAAGTAAAGTTTGCTGTACAGAAGGTTGGTTGTCAGCCAGGCTCTCGGATCGTGCCGATTGGATCTTGCCGCGATCGCGCCCAGGCAGCCTGCTGGAAGCCGGCGGTGACTCGGTTTTCGTGGCGGAACCGACCGTGGGAAATTCGCCTGGTGCATGGCTCCTTACTGCTACAAGGGGCCGTTGCATGGGCAAGGATAGCCAGCTTGCTTCGCCTTCTCGAGTAATGGCTAGATGGTCCGTCAAGGGAGTCAAATGGACTGCGCCCGCTGGAAATAACTGATCGATCCACGACCACCCCCAGCTAGTCAATACGACTCCCACCAGGGCCAGTCCCAAGACTCGGACCATCAAGGAGACCCGCAGCGCTCGAATCAGAATCAGAGGGGGGAAAACTTCATTCCACCGAATATCATACAGTGTGCCCGGGGACGAAGAGTCGCGAAAGGGTGACGTGGAGGTCTGGGGCATGGGGAGCGTGGCTTGGTTGAAATCACCGGGACAACGGAAAGATTGAACATCGGCAAACGGAAAGAATCCTCAATAAATCAATCGGAAACGGGGGGTGAATTTTCTTTCTGTGCCCAATCGTTTTCAGGCTCCTCATCCGCCTCCGGGTCGGGCATGGTCAGCAAGCCATAACGCTCCCCCAACCAGCGTCCTAAATCGATTTCACGGCAACGCGCACTGCAGAACGGCAAGGCGGGGGAACTGGATGATAGGAATTCGAGTTGGCAGATAGGGCAGCGCATGAGCGCCTGTTGGGTGGTTGGATGACAGGAAAATCCACAGCCGCGAAGTGGAGAACTCAAGTATCGTCACTCGACTCAGATATGGCAATGGGTGGCCGCCCCAGCACCGGATAGCATCCAGGAATGCCCTCCTGAGCCCACGTATTGGGCTAGAGTCTTATTTCCTTAAGAAAACCCCCGGCTTTGCCGGGGGACTGGCAGAGTTCGACAGTTCCGTAGTGATATTGCTCGTACTCGACTGGAACCATTGCATTCAACAGAAACATAAGGCCATGGATATTGATGATGAC
>JAJRWS010000437.1 GCA_024276705.1 Planctomycetota bacterium
CCAGGGTCTCGATCGTCAGGCTGCCGTCGATCGCCAGATCCCCGTCGATGGTTGTGGTACCACTCGTGTTGAACGTCAGGTCGCCAAAAACGATGTCGTCGGCGTCGATCGTCGTGTTGTAGCCCTGGAACTCGACGCTCACCCCGCTGATGTCGACCGTGCCCGCCACATGGGTAAAATTGCCGCTCACTTCCAGGTCGTCGGTTACCGTCAGGGTGCCACCACTCTTGTTGATGGTAATGTCGTCCAAAGCGGTCGAACCTGAATCGAGTATCTGATCGCCACTTCCTTGAAATTCGATACCGCCCGAATCGTGTCTCAACGAACCGCCGCTCAGGATAAAATCGCCGGTGACCACTAGATCGTAGCCATTTAAATCCAATGTGCCAGCATCGAGAACCAGGTCTCCATCAATTGTCAAGTCATGACTTAGCGATAGAGTCCCCGTGTACCCATCATCCAAGTGAAGTCCGCCGACGGTGTCTTGGTAGCCAAGGTCCAACTCGGCATTGTCTCCCGAGGTGGCATCAAAGACGATCGTATGATCCTCGCCAGGCAACTGGTCTTCCGACCAATTCTGGGCATCCGAAAAATCATCCGTTGCCCCTTCTCCGTCCCACGTTACCGTGGGATTGCCTGCCGTTTCGATGCTCTCGATATTCGAATAGTTGTCCCCCAAGTCGCCAAATAATTGATCGTTGCCGTCCAGCCCAAAAGCGATGTCATCCTGGGCGTCCCCTTGGAACACATCGTCGCCCGAAGTTGCATCGTCCGATTCCTGGCCGGTGTCCGCCTCGACCCAAGTTGCGGATAGCAAAATCCGTGCTTCGAGCGTGTCGATCTTGAGTTCGGCCTTCCCCGTACTGGAATTGGATCCGCGTTTTGGCTGCTCATCTGCTTTAGCCATGGAATTTACTTCTCCAGGAATCTAAGGATGGTTCGGCACGGTTCCGGTGGTCTGGCTGGCCATTGCATCAGCCGGTTCCGGATGAGACAGATCGAACCGCACCGCGAACCCGGCCGGTAAACTCTGATCCGTATTGTCGATGGTAAATACGCAACGAAACGTGCCCGTGGCGGAATCGATGACCGGCGCCGCGTAGGTGAGCCGCCCCCGAACTTCACGATCCACGGGAGCCCTTGCCCGAAGCCGATATGTTTTTCCTTCCTGCAACAACCGAAACAACCCAAGCGGCAAATGCAACTCCGCTTCGATCGAGTCCAGGCAGACAAGTGTCAAGAGATCGTCCGCCGGTCCCATGGTGGTGCCCGCAACCCCTTCAATACTTAAAATCCTCCCGGAAAAGGGTGCGCGGATGTTGTAAGATTCCAAGCGTGCCTCTTCCATTTCAAGCTTTCGCTCGGCCAGCAACTGTTGCTCCGTGGCGGTTCGGACTTTCACGATGGCCTGATCACGGCGTACGCGAGCCTCCTCAAGCTCATATTCGGCACCAGCATTGGCCTGTTCGAGCGCAGTCAATCTGGCCAGCAGGCTTTCAGCCAATGCCAGCTCGTACTTGGCATATTCAATAGCCCCAGCCTGATTCGCCTCGACGCGGGCTACTTTGACAGCCGATTGAGTAACCCGGTTGTCCATCACCGCCAGGATTTGCCCCTTCTCGACCTTTTCCCCTTGGGTAACCAGCACTTCCATGAGCACCCCGGGAAGCGGTGGCGACATCGTGGTGCCCTGGCTGGGTTGTGCCAGACCATGGGGGATCTGGAACATGGGACTCGTAGCAGGATTCGGACGTTTTCCAGTCTGGTTTTCTCCCCATGCAAAGTGCCCTCGGCACGCCAACGCAATGGCGCAAAGAAATACCACGCCAAGATGGCTACCCGCAGGCAGCATGCGACGATAACCGGTCCAACACATAGACTTCATGGGCCATCTCTCCCTGGTACACGTCAAGGCACCGGGCAGGTAAGATTCCGGCAGGCCTCACGGATACAAATATGGCAGAGGTTCGCCATGGGTCCCACCTGCCAGTATTCCAGCAAACTTTTCTGTTAGAACAGTACCTTGTGGATTGGCACGATTGGGAACCTGGGGACTGGTTTTCCACTATGATTTCACCGATTCCTTGCTGCCTTCGCAGCGGATCTCGAAATAGATGCCATTTCGCCCGGGCGCAGCAGGCGAAAATCCCTAATCCTCACATCCGTGCTAATCGTACCATACGGCAAAGGCAGACCAGGTTGAAACGCGGCTGTCAAATTAGATGGGTCCAGGTGTTTTTTTCAAGCTCTGCTTGTTGTCGCTTCGATACCAATAGTCGGGGTAATAGCAAATGCTCGGATGGAGACGGTCCCCCACTTTCCATAACAGATATCAGCGGGCCAGGCTGTTTGAAAAAGTCTTCACCTATCTGGACAACTCCCATGGACGGCCTGATATGGAATAATCGTAGTGCCAGGATTTGCATCCTCTGGTGGTGGGCGTTCTCTTCTTGCCTGTTGGGTGGTTGCCTGGTGGGGCCTGACCACGTTCTTCCCACCGCCCCCCTATCGGACCAGTGGAAAAAGCCTTCTCAAGAAGTCCATGCTTGCGGGGTCGGCAGTCAATATCCTTGGTGGACCGATTTTCAGGATCCGGCGCTCGACTCGCTGATCGAACGGGCTATCCTGGCAAACCCAAATCTTCGGAAAGCTCGCTACCGGGTGCTGGAAGCCCGAGCCCGCCTGGGGGTAGTCAATGGCGAACTATTTCCTGACATGAATGGTACCGGATCGTACTTCTACCGGCGTGCCAGCGGCAATGGCAGCCCATTCTCAGTGCAAAACCAACAGAGTTTTAACTTCTATTCATTCGGATTCGATGCATCCTGGGAAATAGACCTTTGGGGGAAATTGCGTCGCGCTGTGCAAGCCGCGGATGCTGAAGTGGGGAGTGCGGCGAGTGACTACCACGATGCTCTGTTAACGCTTCTTGGCGATGTGGCCGCGGCTTACGTAGAACTGCGGATGTATCAGGAACGAATCGCCGTGGCTTATGAGAATCTGCGTATTCAGGAAAATACCCTGCATCAAGTCAGTGCCCGAAAAGGAGTTGGATTGGTACGACCACTCGACGTGGAGCAAGCCCGGTCGACATTTTATGCAACCCAGTCCACTCTGCCCACTTTGGAAATTGGGCTCGAGAAAGCAGAAAACCGACTCTGCATCCTGTGTGGCGCCGCGCCTTACGACCTGCAGGCGGAGCTAGGAACCAACGGAAAGATCCCGATCGCGCAGAGTGAAACAACGCTTGGCATGCCGGCTGATTTGCTTCGCCGACGGCCAGATATACGCCGTGCCGAGCGGAAAGTAGCGTCTGAAAGCGCTCGTATTGGAGTTGCCGTTGCCGAACTTTTCCCCCAGGTAACGATCCTGGGTACGTTGGGCGTTGATTCCCAAGACGTATCCGTGCTATTCACCACCGATAGTCTGGTGCACCGAGTCGGCCCTTCCATCCGCTGGAACATTCTGAATTTCAGACGGATTCGTAATGGAATTTGGGCCCAACGTGCCCGCTACCAACAGTCACGGTATCAGTTTGAAAGCCAGGTCTTGTTCGCGGCGGAAGAAGTAGAAAATGCTCTGGTATCCTACCAGCGTGAGCAGGCTCGCATGCAAACGCTTGAACTGGGGGTCAAGGCAGCCAGAGAATCGGTCCGACTGAGCAAGATGTACTACAGCCAGGGCCTGGCCATCTTTCAAACCGTGTCGGACACCCAGCGTTCGCTTCTGGTGCTTCAAGACCAATGGACCGCCAGTCGCGCCAGCGTCTCGCTCAATCGCATCGCCCTTTACAAGGCGTTGGGGGGTGGCTGGCGCGCCGCCGCGGATGTGGCCAACACGTCCCGCGCTCGCATTCTTTACTCCAATCCAGAAATACTTGCCTTGCCGGATGTGGAGATGCCGCAACCCACTGGCGACCAGCAAGAGCCCGATCAGCAAGAGCCCGAGGAGCAAGAGCCCGAGGAGCAAGATCCAGGCGTCCACCCTCTGCCCGTTCCCGAGGAAATCGTGCCGGTCCCCTAGAGCGAATTACGAAATTACGAGGCGGTGTCCTAACACAGGAATTGCGATCCCTGGACTTTCGAAGCGTAGCAAACAGGCATGCAATTTCGTAATTTGCTCTGGCCAATGTGCGTTTGGATACAGACGCACGACGCCTTTCAAGGAACAATGGGCTCCAGCAAAGTTCATCCCAAAGTCCCTCCATGCCGGTCTTCGGTCCGCAGCATGCTTCCCACAGGTTGTCAGACTTCTGGGTTAAAGAGAGCCGAGTTCACGCATCATGAAAAAAGTACCATCGAATCGCCAGAGCCATCCTGTTACTTTGGGGCTTGCAACGATCGCCGCAATCGGCAGTGTATGTCTGGCCGTGCACCAATACCGGATGACTCGTCGATTTGCCAGGCTTCCGGCAAGGCCTTTTCAGTTGTTGAATTCCTCGGCGGCCCAGTCATCCCAACCCAATTTCATAAAAACGCCCACGGGTCGGCATAAGCTTTGGGCCCAAGGACCTCGTGACTTGAAAACGGGAGAATGGTTCGACGTCACGGGTTCGCCGCTCGAACCAGAGGGCTACCAACATGGCATCGGCAAGGATGCGATCCCAGCCATCGACAAACCCAAGTTCGTCGCGATCCAGGATAGGATCCGTTTGCACGAATACGGTATCGAGGATGGCACCCTCGTCCTCGGTTACCGTCATAACGGCGAAGCGAAAGCATACCCTCTGGCGATCATGAATCGGCATGAACTCGTCAACGATGTCGTGGGGGGAAAACCGGTCACGGTCGGCTGGTGACCGCTCGTGCAATTGTCCGTGGTCTACGGACGGGAGATCGATGGCAAAGTCACCACCTTTGGCACAACCGGGTATACGTACCGGAATACCTTTCTACTCTACGATCGGCAAACCAAGAGCATCTGGTACCCCTACCAACCGGGCAAAATGAATGCTCTCTGTGGCCAACGCGCGGGCAACACGCTCCCCTATCTCGCTCAACCAGAACCCATGCCGCTGGGCAAGTGGCGAGAGAAGCATGCCGACTCGCTCGTATTGGTTCCGAGTCAGTGAGGCTCCTCCGTCAGAGTCAGGGGTTTTCTTGGGAAATAATGAGGGTGGTAACTACTGTGCGGATTCCCCTGGTTACCCGGGTGTAATTTTATCTTCCTAGGAAAGCCACTTCCCATCCGCAACCTATTCTTGATAAGTACAGTAGTTCCAAGAATGGCCGATGAAGCCGACCCGAGTCACGTGCTGGCTGCTAAGAGCGTCGGTTTTCGGGCGGCTTATCGCCCTGCCTCACGCAGGGCTAAGCGGCAATTTGGAAGTACTGAAGTAGCTTTGTCGTCACCACACCACCGCACGGAAGGCAAACCATGTTCTATGCGGACGTTTTGGGCGCATGGGTTCGATCCAGCTTGTACCAATCGTGGCACTGGTTTAATGCGCTCGGCATCGAAGAATGCTTTGTTGTACTGGGATTATCTGCGGCCGTGGGCCTGATATGCATGCGCGGTTTTGGGTCGAGAAAACATCGCTGACCTGTTGTCCAGTCATGCCAATGGATCTCGCCATATTGATTTTTTCCGGTCTCGAGTCGACTCGAGACCGGAACGGGCAAGCCCTGCGCACCTCCAGGCGTTCCATCAGGGCCAAGAGGATTGTCCTGTGAATCGTGCATCTGGAACAGCCAGGCAAGGATTTGCCGGTCGGGCAGCCAACAGACGTTCGCACCGCTGTTCCGCTTGCGAAATACTCTGGTTTAGCCCCCCTCTGGCTGAACGCTTGCGATTCCCCTATATTCCAGGGGAAGTTGACTTGCCAATAGGGAATATCTTAAATTGAACCAATAAGAATAGCCGCTTTGTAAAGGAGATCCGCATGCCACTATTTGAAATTGAAACGGACAGTCACATTATCATCACCTGGGCCAAAGACAGCGACGATGCATCCGGGGTCGTCGCTGAGGCCTATCCTCAGGATTCCATCATTCGCATGACCAAACGGCCACGCGATACCTGGGTTATCTCAAAGAGCGCTCTGGGTATTTCCCACGAAATCAACCCGTGCAATACGGCTAGGGATTGCCTCTCCAAAGCAGAGGGTGATAAATTGCACGCCATTCGGCTTTACATGCATGAAACGGGTTCCGATTTGGAACAAGCTCGCAAAGTGATCGAATCCAACATGGTCATGGGCTGGTGAAGAGGCATCCAGAACCCTGCCGCAGGCCCAGGGGCAGTCGAGAATTAACATCTCGGTTTTAAATCGAACAGCGTCCTGACCATGAGACACTGATCCCTTTCGCTTCACTAGCGGTAGCGAGTGTTCATAGGCTCCGTGACACTCTGGGTAGGAGGCTGTTGTGTTGTGCCGACGCTCTCCCCTGGCAGTGTAGTACCCATCGTTCCATCTGGACGTGAAGCAACCTGTGTCGGCGCTGGAAAGACTGCGGTACCCGGGTAGTTGCTGGTGCCGCCAGGTCGGTAATTACCATTTGCGACCATGCCGGCGCCGATGGGTAATTGGGCACTCAAACTCGGACTGGTCTTAGCGTCAGATGGTGCGATCATTCCCGCTGGGATGCTTCCGGCCGTCGTGGGATATGGCACCTCTGCGACAGCGCCGGTGGCTGGTATCGCATTGGTGGTGGGTGTTGAAGGGTTAGCTACGCGGCCATAACCAGATTGGGCCGTGGCAACATAGCGATCGTTCGTGGTGGTGGGGTATGAGGTGCCAGCGCCCGGAGTGGCATTCGAACTTGCACTCGCTGCAGGGGACAGAGTTTGAGTTGGGGCCACTTGCGTATGGGCTGGGGCCATGGCATGGGAATCATGGGGCACCGACATGCTTCCAGTATTTGGTTTGCTTTCGGTGGAACTGGCAACCGGAGTGCCATATCGAGAGTTCGCTGCCTGATAGGCAGGAGTCCCAGATTGATAAGCGGGAGCGGGTTGGTAGGCGGGAGTGCCCGGCTTCGGCGCGCCTGCTTGGGCATTGCTGGAGGCCATGCTGGAAACAGCATAGCGATCCGTCTGCGGCGCCGAATTGGTTGTCGCAGCAACCTGCATTTCAGCGTTTGATTTGGGCGGTGGAACCGCACCGGGATCGTATGGCATCGCCATCGTGCTCGCCTGAGAAGCGGCTGAGGGGGCAATCTTGGTTGAGGCTGCGGGAACTTGAGTCGTTGGGTAGGACGATGGAACATTCGCCACGGTCGGATACCCCGCGGCACCTGTCGTAGGATAAGATGCCTGTGTGGCCGAAGGCTGAGCTTGCGTCGCGACCATACTGGCAACATTTGCAGCACTTGTGTTTTCGGTCTTGGGCGGTGCCGGTAAGGTCGGGACCTTGGTACCGCTTGCCGCTAATTGTTCCGCCTGTTTTACCGCTTCCGAGGGCAACTGCGGAGCTGCGGAATGGGCGATCGCAGTTGACTCAAGCTCTGAGTTTTTCGCCGATTTCCACCATGCCAGCTGGGAAGTCGATTGGCAGCCGACAACCGCTAGCGAAAAAGATACAAACAGGCTCACCGTCATTTGTTTGTTACGCATGGCTTCCGTGCCTTGTTAGCGCTGGTTCAGGGATCATCCGTGCGCGGTTTACGGCACGGCCAGGATGTTTCGTCGCCCAACCCCGCAAGGCAAGGCGTAAAATAGGGTTCCACCACACCCGGCATGCCACACCATTGGACAGACCACACATGGCAATTCAGCCCATTAAGGGCTTCCTATTCCTACTGGTCGTTACTATCGGAATAATCACACCCGGTCGGCCAGAAAAAATTGGCATGAGCTCGTTCAAATCCCACGTGACAGCATCTGGGCACGGGCGGCAGGATTATAGGGCCTCTACGGAACGGGTCAACATCAGTCCTATTTGGCCTGATCGTAACGTTGAGCCACGGCATTCCAGTCGATTACATTGAAAAAGGCCGCGATGTAATCAGGTCGGCGATTCTGGTAGTTCAGGTAATATGCGTGTTCCCAAACATCGAGCCCAAGAATGGGCGTGCGGCCGGCCATGTAAGGATTGTCCTGGTTGGGCGTACTCTCAATGACCAATTTGCCGTCATTCGCCACACTAAGCCAGGCCCAGCCACTCCCAAACCGAGTTGCGGCCGCTTTGCTAAAATCTTGTTGGAATTGCTGAAAACCTCCAAGCTCGGAGCCGATCGCTGCCGCTAGCGTGCCTGCGGGTTGGCCACCGCCTGCGGGGTTCATCACCGTCCAGAAGAGACTATGGTTTGCGTGACCTCCCCCATTGTTGCGAACCGCGGTGCGGATGTTCTCTGGTATTTGCTCGATCGATCGGCAGAGTTCTTCGATCGACTGTTCGGCCACTCCCGATCCTTCGAGTGCTTTGTTCAAATTGTACACGTATCCTTGATGATGCTTGTCATGATGGATCTCCATCGTGCGGGCATCGATATGAGGCTCCAAGGCATCGTTCGCGTAGGGCAGGGCGGGAAGTGTATAAGCCATGATCTATATTCTCCTTTTTTTAACTCGATTATCCTCAGCAGAAAGCGCAATGAGGGCAGATAGCGCAATGAGGCAAGCCGTATAGCCTATCGATTCTGCGATTGGCTGACAATCGGTTACGGCAGGAGGAGGCAAAAAACAAGGCAAATTATCCTGCGAGGCGCAGGCAGTGAAGAGGATAAAATCGACCTGAAGGTATCATTAAGGAATGCTTCAAAAATAGCTTCCTGCTTTGGAATAGCCATGGAGAAGTATGCATACAGATGTTTGAAGTGTGATCGATGATTGCTGAACTGCTTTGGGATTCATCCTTCAGATCATCGATTCCCACATCTCACATCACCCATTCTCTTCCTCACCAGGAGGAAGGTTACCGCGACTTTGTATGGAAATGCCGAAGTTATTGATGAGCCGTCCCTAAGGGGTGACTGGAACCGTGTCGAGACTCTCTTCCACTTCCTCGTGTGCCTCCTTGGCCATCAGGTACGATTTGAGGCTTTGCAGTATCAATCGGGCCCTATCGGCCATATCCGCCTTCCGATGTTTTTGTTTCCGTTTGGGGCGGATGGAAATCTGTATGCAAGTGCGTACATACATACCACTTGCCATGCCCAGATTATTGGACCTCTCGACATGATCTTCCTTGAACGTCAACTCAACGCGATAGGGTATCATCCGATCCGTTTGCCGATGGTGTATGCTCACTTTCTCGCTCGAAATTTCCAGTTCCACGCAATTATCCTGCGTCGAAACGATCTTGGCTTGATGATCCGACACGAATCCACGCAGCTTCTCAACCGCGATATCGATCGGCACCGCGGTGGTTACCTTCTTTTCCACAATAGGCTCAGCCCGACGTCGACCAAAGTTCCACCACTTTTTGCTTGCATGTTTATGACTCATACCTTCTCCCAATTGAACCACTTGATTACGACCTTGCTCCTTGGCCATAAGCAAAGCGCGATCTGCCCGCCGGAGCAGAGTATCGGGAGAATCTCCTGACTGTAACTGGGCAACACCAAAACTTGCCGTCAGACGACGATTTCCCAGCATGGCATGGGGAGTCTCAGATAAATGGCGACGAATTTGTTCCGCCCGGCGAGCGGCATCGACAAGATTGCAATCCGCACAGAGCACGGCAAATTCCTCGCCCCCATAACGGGCAACCAGGTCGCCCTCACGACAAAGCCTCTTCATGAGCTTTGCCATCTGAATAATCGCTTCGTCACCCGCCTGGTGGCCATACGTATCGTTAATTCTTTTAAAATGATCGATGTCGATCATGATTAAACTACAGGGTAATTTCGCCTGATTATGCGCGTCGATGAACATGGCCTGCATGCGGTCAAACTCCGCTCGATTCGCCAGCCTGGTCATGGGATCCTTGGACGCTTTGGTGTGAAGCGATTGGCATTTTTCCTCCAGGGATACTTCTGGCTGGGCATCTTGCAACAAAACGGTGGCACCCAATAGCGCGCCACGGGCCGAATAGACGGGAATGCAGTGCAGATCGATCGCCACATGTTCCCCGTGGCGGCCTTTGACCTGCATCCGATGCCTCTGTTGGGCCGACATGACCAGGGCTTGAGCTACAGGGCAGGCAGCTCCATGGAGACGTTTACCGCCATGATTGCACAAATCGAGTAATTCAGGGGTGAACTGGCGACCAAGCACCGCATCGCCACCGACTCCCGTTAAACGTTGAGCCCCCTGGTTCCACAGGAGTATTTTCGCCTGGGAGTCGACAAACAGCACCCCATCGTGCATGGAATCAATCAGTTTTTCCTCAAAGGGAGAACGCTCCTCAAAATTCTCCAAATTGCTTGCCAGGGCGAATGACGATTGCAGATGCCATGGCAGGGCGGACTGTTGAGTAGCAAGCTCCTGCAACCAGCGCCCGGCGACTTTTTCCGTGAGCAAATCCTGTTGGCCGGAGATCACTTGGGCAAATTCCTTCACGAGCTCCAGGTCAAACTGCTTTCCCGCGTACTCGAACAGCTCATTCAGGGCCCGTTCCCGAGATCTGGCGGGACGATAAACCTGGTCGGTTGTCATGGAATCAAATGCGTCCACGATTGCAAGCATCCTGGATTCCAGGGGTATGTCTTTACCCGAAGCAGGCAGGCGAGAACCTTTGCCGTCGTAGCGAACGTGAGCGTAACGCACCACATTCAGCAGATGTGCACTGCTGCAACACCCCGATAGGATCTCCAGCCCCAAATCCCGATGTTGTGCCAGGATCAACTCTTCTTCCGCCGTGAGCCGGCTCGGTTTTAGCAGAACGTGATCCGGTACGCCAATTTTACCAATGTCATGCAGCAGGCCCGCCAATTCCAGTGTATCGCGCAGGGGGGCCTCCAGCTTGCTGTAGAACGCCCATGAGCTGCAACCCAACGCCACGCGCAAACTGTGCGATGCCGACTGTGGGTGTCTGTGCCGGAGTGCGATGTGCAGACTGCTGGCTATACCCAAACGGACTTGGGCCAAATGATTTTCATGCTGAGCGATCTGCTTGTCGTAAGGCAGGGGGGCTTGAGTTGCCAGGCCTTTTTCCTCGGCAGCCTCCTCCAAAGCACTGAGCAACGAACTGATCTCGGCCACGCGATGTTCGGTGGAATGTTGTCGATCGACCTGGCCGGGTATCTCGCAGGCAGCGTCGGGTCCGGCATTGAGACTGATATCCGTGGAATTCATGTTGACCCTGCGTGCATTTCGTATAGGAGTTTGCCGAACCTTCGGGTCAGGCAACGTTTTGGGGCAAAGATCATTCCATCCTAGTGAACAAATAAGCAGTTGCCACCCTCCGAGGCCAGTGGCATGCCTGGGCTACCTTGAGAGTTGTGATCTTAGGCGATTCAGTGCAACCGTAGGTCACTGCAAGCAGTTCAGCAAATGCTTTAGCGGACGAATCTTGTGCACCACTCGGGCAAGGTGGGTGGGGTCGAAGTCAAATCGTCGTACTTACCCATGCGGTCAGATCTGCCTATGCCATCGCAGTTTACCCAGTCGATACAACCGTTGTCTGACCAACTTCCAGTAAGCTGAATCGACAGAAAATGCCGAATCGGATTATGCGGGACATAGGTCTTGTAGCACCAAGGATCCTATCCCGAACGGATCACTTCAGACACCGATTATTCCATACCCGTATCCAATCTCCTTTGTAAAAGAGCAGTTGAGCATATGGCTAGAGCAGGTCGTCGCCGTCGCGTATTGAATGAAGAAGTACGAGCTGCTGGTTGCGCCTCGACCGCCATGGCGCAGCCTGACGAACCATCCACGGATACTCCTCGCTATGGAGAGCAAGCCAGTATCGAGCACCACCCCCAAGTGACCGATTTTGTGCCACGTCGGTTTGGGAAGGTTGTGATGGTTGTTCTGGCAGGCCTGGCCATTGCAGGAATGGCCGAATCGATGGATCGATACGCAGGTCAAATGGGGACCTTACTTCCAGCTGTCTCGAAAGCGGAAGTGGCCCATTTTCTTTCACCTGGGCTCTCTCATGGGCTTCTTGCCTGGAGCTCTGCCATGGTGCTCCTCGCGATTGGAGTATATGCCAGGTTGATTTTTATGTTACGTCGACATCGAGTGGATGATTACCGAGGACGCTATCGCATTTGGCGCAAGATCTCTTGGCTTGCCGTATTGTTGAGTCTTAATAGTGTCCTTGCCCTCCACGAACCGCTAGCCCGTATCCTCGGCGAAGTTACCGGCTGGCAATTAATGGCTGGACAGTCCGGCTGGTGGTTGGGCCTGACCATGTTGATATGTGGCCCATTGCTCTTGCGCCTCACCTTCGAAGTGGCCGAAAGCCGGGCTGCTCTCACCGTGACACTCATGGCGATTGTCTGTTACTCGGTAGCAGGCGTGGCAGTCGCAACGAATTGGTCCCCCGAATGGTTGGGAGCCTGGTCGGGCCTGTTGGTCCATGCATTGCCCTTCCAGGGCCATGTGTTGATGCTGACAGCAGTACTACTGAATGCACGATATGTTGTGCTCGATGCCCAAGGCCTGCTCCAGCACCAACCCAAACAACGCGCTGGCGCCATCCATTTGCAGGCCGAAACGATGGAACCGCAAGCGCTGGCTGACAGTGGCTCGACGGTCGAGCCATCTGCCAAAAAAGTCGCTTCTAAGCCAGCGGCTCGACCCGTACTTGCGGTCGCCAGTGAAACGATTCCAGACGAGAAAACCCCCGACGATGAATCCCGATGGGTCAATGGAACCGAACAGGAACAGGATTCCGATCAGAAACAGAGACGGCGGTTGAGCAAGTCGGAACGTAAGCGAATCCGCAAGCAAAAAACCCGCCGTGCGGCCTAGGGAAAGCTACCATGTCTGTCCGTACTCGCTTCGCTCCCAGTCCGACCGGTTACCTCCACATCGGCGGCGTCCGCACGGCGCTGTTCAATTGGTTATTTGCCAAAGGGCAGGGGGGGCAATTTCTATTACGAATCGATGACACCGATGCCAGCCGCAACGTCGAAGAGGCGCTTGCGCCCATCCTCAACGGATTTCGCTGGCTGGGAATTGACTGGGACGAAGGGCCTCAAGTGGGCGGACCGTACGCGCCTTACTATCAGTCGCAACGCGCCGACCTCTACACGCAAGCTGCCGGGGAGTTGCTCGCCTCCGGAGCGGCCTACCGTGACTACGCCCGCCCTGAAGAAATCGCCGCCGAGCGAGAAACCGCCCAAAAGGCAGGCCAGCCATTCACCTACAGTCGCCGTTGACTGGCTGAAACCGATTCCGACGCTAAGCGTTTTGAAGCCGAAGAGCGGCAAGCGGTAGTGCGGCTGAAAATGCCCCGTGCAGGCGAGCTGATTCTCGACGATCTGGTCCGAGGTGAGGTCCGTTTCCAATGGGCCCGCGAACAAGACCATGTCATTCAGCGCACCGATGGGTCCTGCCTCTACCACCTGGCTACCGTGGTCGATGACCATGCCATGGAAATTTCTCACGTGATCCGAGCGGAAGAACATCTCTCCAACACACCCCGGCAAGTATTCATTGCCCAGGAATTAGGTTACGCACTACCTCGGTTCGCCCACTTGCCCTATGTTGCCGAACCGGGCAGCAAGCACAAACTGAGCAAACGAAAACTGGAAAAGTACTTAAAGAATCGCGATTTTGCTCAACTCAAACAGCATGGCCAGAGGATCGCCGACCGATTGGCCCTGGCAACGGATGCCGAATCGTTTAACCCCGTCATCGTCGACTTTTACGAACAAATCGGTTTCCTGCCGGATGCTATCCTCAACTATCTGCTGCTGCTGGGTTGGTCGCTCGATGCAAGTCGAGAAAATTTTACGCGTGCGGAAATGCTTGAGCATTTTTCATTGGAACGAGTGAACAAAGGGCCTGCCAGCTTCGACGTGCAAAAGCTACTGGCCTTTCAAGACCGGGCCATGCGCGGGTACCCGATCAAGCAGAAGGTTGTTCTGATGCTGCCCTACTTGCAACGTGCCGGCCTGGTCCCGGATCCGATACCTTGTGAGATGGGGGCTACGATCAAGCAGATTGTCGAAGCTGCCGGCGACCGCATTCAGGTGGCGGGCGACATCCTCGACTACGCCGATTTTTTCCTGCCTTCTGACCAATTGCCCTACGATGAGAAGGCTGTGGCGAAGCGACTCCGTAAACCGGAAAATGCGATTGAATTGCTGGCAAAATTCCGCGACCGGCTAGCGGGCCTGGAACCGTTCGATGCAGAATCTCTCGACAAGTGCATGCACCAATTTGTCGAGGACCAACAGATCAAAATCGGTCAGATTGTCCATGCGGTCCGGGTGGCAACGACTGGCAAATCGGTCGGCTTTGGCATCTTCGACACGCTTGCCATTCTCGGTCGTGAGCGATCGCTGGAACGGATCGACCAAACCCTGCAGCGCTAGGTAAAGCTGGCAAGGAACAAAAAAAACCGCGAATGGACACGAATAGACACCAATCCTTGGAGATAAACCCAAGGTCTTGACTTTTAACTTTCTCAATGCGTAACGGTCGTGCCATAGTGCCCCCGGATTTCTGAAGGTATCGACAATAAGTCAATTGTCAAGACCTGACCCCCTAACCCTTTGCCGGGGGACTGGCAGAGTTTGACGGTTCCGTAGTGATATTGTTCGTACTCGTACTCGTACTCGAATGGAATCATTGCATGCAACAGAAACAAGAGGCCATGGGTATTGATGATGACCGATC
>JAJRWS010000438.1 GCA_024276705.1 Planctomycetota bacterium
ATGCGCCGTTTTCCATGGAAAGGCAGACCGTGGCGACATCTTCGCCGCGAATCGTCGGGTCCACCCGCGCGGTGTGGCAGTAAAGCGATTTCGCTTCGCCGAAAAGAAACCGGGCGACATCCAGAATATGCGTGCCAACGTCGGCCAGGAGGAACTGGTCAAGCTCCTTGAGGAACGGTTGGTTCTCAAAGACGGAAAAGCTGCTGGAAAACTGGATGCGGGCGCGAAACGTCTGGCCGATTGCGCCCGAATCGAGTATCTCCTTCACGGTTCGTAGCGGAGTCTGCCAGCGAAAGTTCTCATTCACCAGCAAAGGCACGTTTCGCAGCTTGCAGTATGCCTCCATCGACTCAGCCTCCTCCAGCGAAGGGGCAAGCGGTTTTTGGCAAACCACCGGCAAATCATGGTCGGCGGCGAGCCGGACGTATTGGCCATGCGTGTCGACATCGGTGATGATATCGACGAAATCGAGTTTTTCGTTCTCGAGCATCGCCCTGGGATTGTCGTGGACCGAGGGGATGTCAAACGCGGCGGCGATTTTCTCGGCTTTGCCGCGCGTGCGGTTGTAAACGGCGACGCAACGAGCACCGCCGATTTCATCCCAGCCGGACACTTGAAAACGTGACCAGAATCCAGTACCGATAACCGCGTAACGTAATTCACTCATAAAGACTCTCCTGGTTTAAAGGCAATGACGCGAAGTATGGAACAGGCGGGGAGCCTGATTTGAGCCTTATTCATCGCTTTGCCGGGATTGGAACGAAAGGAATGCAGCGACGAAGTCGCCTGGGATTGGGTGGAACCATCGAGCAAACAGGCCCGGTAGTTGGTGGGGTCGAAGCGTTGGACGCTGCTGATTTCCGGATTGGCTAGGATCATGGACACAATGTGTAGGTTCACTCTTGGTTGGGTGTTTAACCGATGGCCTTTGGGATGCGGATGTTGCGATGTCGCAGTAGGGTCAGCCGCTGTTGTCGCATGCTGTCGAGCAACACAGCTCCGAAAATGATGGCTCCGGTGATTAGCGGATAGAAGTACGGATCGGCATTGACCAAGTTCAGGCCGTTGCGGACTGTCTCGACCAACAACGCGCCCAACACCGCACCTCCTGCCGTGCCTCGGCCGCCAAACAGACTGGTTCCACCTAAAACCGTCGCGGCGATGATTTCGAGCTCAATGCCTTGCCCCAAATTGGGTGACACGGCCGCGAGTTGGGCCAGCGTGATGATCGATCCAACTGCGGCGCAAAGACCGGCAATCGCATAAACCCGCAACAGCACGGCGGAGATATCAATGCCTGCCTTCGCGGCTTCCCGTCCGTTCTCGTGCTCATCACCTTGGGCATTGTAGCCCAGAGCGTAAAGGTGCTTGCCCAGTACCGTGCGCCGCAAAACGGTTTCCGCGGTCAACAGCACCACGACCAATATCAAAATGGGCAAAGGGATACCCAGGGGGTGCACCACAGCGAGCTGGCGAAATGAATCGGGCAGGTTGATAGCCCTAGTTTCGGTGATCCACAGTCCTGCCCCGCGGGCAGAAAAGAGCGTCGCCAGCGTTACCATGAACGGTACCAGCTTGAGGCGCGCAATCAGCCACCCATTGAGCAGCCCCACACCCAAACCGACTGCCAACATTACCGGAATGACTCCGACAACGGGCCAGCCCGCATCGACAACCAGCCGACCGGCGATCGCGCCGGCCAGGAACATGGTCGAGCCAACCGATAGATCGATGCCTGCCGAGATAAGCACGAATGTCATGCCAATCGCTGCGATCGCCACGGGGGAGGCCAGGACCAGGATGTTGAGAAAATTAGCGACCGACAGAAACTGGGGGGCCAAAGCCGCCAGGAACAGTACGACCAGGCCGTACAGCAAAAGAGGAGCATAGGTCAGGGCTAGCACGCCTATCGATCGTTGCTGGATCATGACAGACGTTCCTTTCCGAATGCCGACTGCAGAATTTCACGGCGGTCAAAATTCTCCCGTTCCTCGGCCGATATAATTTCACCCCTGGCCATCACCAGAATTCGGTCGCACAGCCCGACCAGTTCCTCCATCTCCGAGGAGATCAGCAGAACCCCGGCACCTCGTTCCACCATCCGGTTGATTTGCACGTAGATTTCGTGTCGGGCGCCCACGTCGACGCCACGGGTTGGTTCATCCAGGATGAGTACGTCGCTCCCACGCAGTAGCCATTTGGCGAGGACCACTTTTTGCTGGTTGCCGCCGCTGAGCGTGCGTACTGGCTGGTGTCGAATCTCTCGACAGTCGATCGAGAGCCTACGGGTCAGCTCGAAGGTTTGCTGATCCAAGCGTTTCGCGTGCAGCCAGGCGAAAGGTCCTGACGCAAATCGGCGAAGCGAAGCGAACGCAATGTTTTCGGTTACGCTTCCCTCCATCAGCAAGCCTTCCTGTCGGCGATCCTCGGTCAGCAAGGCCATCCCACGTCGGATGCAACGGGCCGGACGTGGTTGAGGCAACGGTCTGCCATGCAGGATAATTTCGCCCTGTTCGTAACGATCAAGTCCAAACAAAATACGCGCCAGTTCTGTGCGTCCCGAACCCATCAGTCCCGAGATGCCCAGCAATTCGCCCCGGTGGAGTTTGAATTGAATGTTGTTGACAACACCCGACTGTGATAGCCGGCGGACTTCCAGCACCACTTCGTTCGACCGCGATGCCTGGTGACGCGGGAAGAGTCCGTCCAGGTCGCGTCCTACCATCTGGTGAATCATGCGGCCTACGTCGAACTGGCCGGCCGGCCCGCTTGCTTGTACGCGCCCATCGCGGAGTACAGCGATCTGGTCGCAAATTCGCAGAACATCCTCCAGGTTGTGGGAAACGTAGATGATCGACTTGCCCTCGGCCCGCAGTTGGCCGATGATGCTGAACAGCCGCTCGGCCTCGGGGCGGGTCAATGAGGTGGTTGGCTCGTCGAAAACAAGGATGCGGGGATTCCCTCGCAAGGCCTTGGCGATCTCGACCATTTGCCTTTCACCGGGCGAGAGACGTTCGACAAGTGTGTCGGGATCGGCTTCGAACCCCACTTTTCCAAGCAGTGATGTGGCCCGTGCAGCTAGCGTCCCACGGTCGACCCAACGCAAGCCGGCCCATCGCTTGCAAGGCAACTCAGCCAGGGAGAGGTTCTCAGCCACGCTCAGGTTTCCAAAAAGATTCAACTCCTGGTGGACCATGGCAATGCGGGCATCGCTGGAATCGGCAGCACGAGCAGGCTGGAACGGTTTACCGTCGATGCGCAACTGGCCCGCGTCCGCCGGGAGAATCCCACCCAGGATATTCAGCAAGGTGGACTTGCCCGCGCCGTTCTCTCCGACCAGACCCAGTATGCTCCCGGCGGCAAGTGCCAGGCAAACGTCGGTCAGTACGGGTACTCCGAAGAATGCCTTGTCGATGTGGCTGAATTCCAAGACCGGTTGGATCATGTCAGGCCTCCGAGCACGGGCTGCATGCGGTGACGAGTCGCATCCAATAGCGTTGCGAGCAGAATGACCCCACCCTTGATCATGATCACATGCCAGTAGCGCAGGCCCAACAGGTTGAGGCTGTTTCCCACCAGGGCCAGGAAGAGGGTTCCGAACAGTACGCCCAAGATTTTTCCCTGGCCACCGAATAGGCTCGTTCCGCCCATCACGGCGGCTCCAATACAGTCGAGCAAAACTTCGTTCTCAACCAGTTGGGGCGAACCGGTGTGGAGGCGGGCCGAATAAAAGACCGCTCCGATCGCCGCACACAGGCCACTGGCCATGTAAGCAAACAGGATTGTGCGCTGCACGGGTACGCCCGAGACAAATGAGGCGGGCAGGCTTTGTCCGACTGCGTAGAGCCAACGGCCGATGACAGTCCGTGCGAGAATCATATGCGCACAGGCCGCCAGTAGCACGACCAGTAGAATGGGATAGGGAATTCCAGCCAATCGTCCATACCAAATCTGGATAAACTCGTCAGGTAACGCGATCCGAGCCGAGCGAGTGTACCAAACCGCCAATCCTCCAAAAAACATGAGCGATGCAAGGGATACCAGGAATGCCGGCATGCGGAACACTCCCACGGCAATTCCCTGCAGCGTGCCAATGGCCAAGCCGACCAATCCCATCGCCAGCAGGGTGCCTGATACTGCGAATGGGGAGCCGGCCAGCGGTCCCTCACCGCCGATGAGTGAAGCACCGACAACACTTGCCAGGGACATCACCGCCGGCAGCGAAAGGTCGATTCCCGCAGTGATCAGCACGAACGTCTGGCCAATGGCCAGGACCAACAACATGGCGGTGCTCAAGGCAAGGATTTCAAGGTTTGCCAACGAGGCAATTTCAGGCCGCACTGGCAACACCACCAGCAGCAGCCCAAAGCTCAGCCAGAGTACCGGGTATTGAAACAGCCAGGAGATGAAGTGTTTACTTGGCAACTTGGGATCCCCACATTAGCGATTTTTTTTCGGCCAAGTTTCCCTGATGAATCACAAAACCGGGATCTTGGATTATGGAGGCCACTTTTTTGCCCTGCCGAAGGTCAAGTACCGCGTCGAGCGATGCGGCACATTCGAAGTAGACATCCTGCACGCCATCGGCATCGAGGTAGCCCTCTTCGAGCATTCGGTAAGCGGTGGAATCGCCGTCAAAACCGCCCAGAAGAACATGGTTCGGTTTACCTATTTTAGCGTATTTGCCGCGGTTTTTCAGAGCCGATACCAACGACGAAAAGAGGAAATCGCTGGAAGTAAAGATGAAATTGATATCCGGATGGATTTGCAGCGAGTTGGTGACACCTGCGTACGCGATTTCCTGACTCCACTCGGTGGGAACTCGCGCCACCACCTCAAGGATATCCTGATACTCGCTGACTGCCGCGTCGAATCCGTCTCGCCGTTGGATCGCGTTGATGTCTCCCAAATCGCCAATCAGAATCATCGCCTTGTAATGCTTGCCGGAGGCCTTCGCCTTCTCGGCCATGTAAGTGACGGTCGCCTTGGCGATCTGGTAGTTGTCGGCCACCACGGTCACCGAGTGGCCATCGTTTGCCGAGGGCGGGCGGTTGTAAATGACAATAGGAATACGGGACCGGTTCGCCGCATGGATCATCGGCACCACGGACATCGCGTCCTTAGGCGCGACGATGATACCGTCGACCTGGCGGGCAATGAAGGCATGGATTTGATCAAGTTGCCGATTTGAATCGTTGTCGGCAATCGCTTCAATCATGTCGATGCCACGCCGTGCCAAATCGGCCCGCAATGCTTCATAACCGGCAACCCAATACTCGGTCTGCAGCGTATCGAAGGCGACGCCAATTTTTAGGCGATCGGGATCCGGCTCCGCGCATCCGGTTGCGACAAGCAACGCAAGAAATAGAACGCAGGGACTGGAAACCGATGGCGGCATGAGTCAGTATCTTTGCAATGGGGTTGTTGTCGCGCGGTCGGCAATCAGTGCTTGAGTTTGTTGTTGCGCTACGAGTAACAGCGAACGTTCACTAATTTCAGTCTATCGTGGGAGTGCATGACAACAAGTCCGCGATAGAGTGAAGAGAAAAGATTTCGAATAATTTCATGCAACTCAGACGCGAAAATCATCACGTGTGTAACATTACTGAAATTGACGGTGTTATATTTGATCGACAGAACAAATCAAACGGTCTAGGATGAGGTTGGAGCGTTATGCTTATTTCCTTGAATGTCCATGACCCTGTCGTTTCATCCACCGACAACGGATTAACAACCGGTCTCTTGAATTACATGGGCGATTGCAGGCCAAGAGAGGAATCGTCGTGGACTTTGCCGAGAGAGATTACGACAGGCGAAGAAACCGTACTGCCATTCACGTTCCGCGAAGGCGTAATAAGTTTGAATCTCCGGTTCCACGACACGCATTCATTCGAGGACCATTCCATGCTCATGAGCAAGAAACACGAACGTTTTTTTGTCCTGTTTTTCCGTGCGCTGCTTGCGGGAACCATGCTTGCGGGAACCATGCTTGCCGGAACCACGCTTGTTGGGTCTCCACGGTCCGTGGCTAAGAGCGCGGGGCCCTCCGGGCGTCTTGCCGCTACCCTACAGCCATTGATTGACGAACACGCGCTAGCCGGAGCGGTCACGCTCGTGGCGGACCGCGAACGGATATTGAGCCTGGACGCCGTAGGGTTTTCGGACATCGCGGCGGACAGGCCAATGGCCAGCGATGCTCTATTCTGGATTGCTTCGCAATCGAAACCGATGACCGCGACAGCCCTGATGATGCTTGTGGATGATGGCAAAGTGCGTTTGGACGACCCGGTCGAAAAGTATCTTCCCGAATTCAAGGGACAGTGGCTTGTGCGGGAACAGGATGATCGACACATGCTGTTAGTACCACCCGAACATCCCATCACGGTTCGCAACCTGCTTAGCCATACCAGCGGACTTCCATTTAAGTCCGCGATGGAAGGGCCTACGCTTGATCTGCTTCCGCTACGCGACGCGGTTCGCAGCCACGCCATGACCCCCTTGCAGTTCGAACCAGACGAGAAATATCGATACTCCAACGCGGGCCTCAACACGGCGGGCCGTATCATCGAATTAGTCAGCCAGATGCCTTACGAAACATTTCTACAAGAACGCATTTTTGTTCCTTTGGGCATGACCGACACGACCTTCTGGCCCAGTACGCGGCAACTGACAAGATTGGCGAAATCGTACAAGCCCAACGTGGAAAAGACCGGGCTCCAAGAGACGCTTATCACTCAGCTTCGCTACCCGCTGGATGACCACGCGCGGTATCCTATTCCAGCCGGAGGTCTTTTTTCCACGGCGGCCGACGTATGCCGTTTTTGTCAAATGATTTTGGCTGGCGGTCAGTTCCAGGGCCGGCGGTATCTTTCCGCCGCAGCCGTGCAGCAGATGACAAGCAGGCAAACCGGGCCCAATATCAAAACGGCCTACGGATTGGGCTGGCGCATCGAAGGGAACGCCTTTGGCCATCGGGGCGCCTACGCGACCGCCATGCAAATACTACCAGAACAAGGGCTGGTCCTCGTTTACATGGTTCAGCACGCTGGTTTCCCGAAAAATGGCAAACAAGGTTATGCGATATTCCGCAAGACCGCGTTGGAATTGTTCGGCTCCCTTTCGAATAAGAAGGTCCATCCACAAACGATTCCATGAAAAGGAGTATTTTCCTATGCGTCGTTCAACCCGTCTACTGGTGCCTCTGTTGATCGGTCCTGTTTTTTACCTATGGCCATGTCTCTCGAAAGCAGGAGAGCGGCCCAACATACTGTTTTGCATTGCCGACGATGCCTCGTTTCCGCACATGGGCGCCTATGGCTGCCGGTGGGTGAAAACTCCCGGATTTGACCAGGTCGCTCGGCAAGGGCTCCTGTTCAACAATGCCTACACGCCGAATGCCAAATGCGCGCCATCGCGGGCGTCAATTCTCACGGGCCGTAATTCTTGGCAGTTGAAAGAGGCATGCAACCATTGGTGCTTTTTTCCCGCCGAATTCAAAACGTACCCCGAGGTGCTTGCCGAACATGGCTACTTTGTCGGCAAGACTGCCAAAGGTTGGGCTCCGGGAATCGCCCGTGATGTCAAGGGCGGGCCCAGACAACTTGCAGGCAATCCCTTCGAATTGCGGACCATCCCGCCCCCCACGAAGGGCATTTCCAACACGGATTATGCCGGCAATTTTCGGGATTTCCTCCAGGCCCTGCCAGATGGGAAACCATGGTGTTTCTGGTACGGTTGCAGAGAGCCCCATCGCATTTATGAGTACGGCTCGGGCGTGGCCAAGGGAGGCAAACAGCCCTCGGACATCGACCAGGTCCCCCCTTTCTGGCCCGACAATCCCGTGGTGCGCAATGACATGCTCGACTATGCCTACGAGCTGGAGCATTTCGATCGCCACCTCATGACGATGTTGTCGCTGTTGAAGGAGCGGGGCGAATTGGAAAACACACTCGTGGTGGTGACCGCCGACAACGGCATGCCGTTTCCTCGCATCAAGGGTCAGGAATACGAATGGTCGAACCATCTGCCGTTGGCCATCATGTGGCCACGCGGCATTCAAAGTCCGGGACGAACGATCGATGACTATGTAAGTTTCATCGATTTCGCCCCGACGTTTCTCGAACTGGCCGGTGTGAAGTGGCGCGAGTCGGGCATGCAGCCATCACCGGGCAGGAGCCTTACCGATCTTTTCGACTCGGACCAATCAGGGATCGTCAACCCGGCCCGAGATCACGTTTTGATTGGCAAGGAACGGCATGATGTGGGGCGACCACACGATTGGGGATATCCGATCCGGGGAATCGTCCAAGGTGGCATGCTGTATCTTCATAATTTCGAGCGTTCACGCTGGCCGGCGGGGAATCCCGAGACCGGTTATCTCAACTGCGACGGCAGTCCCACCAAGACGGTAGTGCTGCGAACTCGTGGCAAGCCGGGGGAGGAAAATTATTGGGAGCTTTCGTTTGGTAAACGTCCTCGGGAAGAGATGTTCCATGTCGCCAGCGATCCAGCGTGCCTGGTGAATCTAGCGGACAAGGTGGAGTACCAAGGGCAAAAAGAGACCCTCAAGAGGCGACTCTTTGCGGAACTTACCTCCCAGGATGACCCGCGTCTGTTGGGGCATGGAGAGATATTCGACAAGTACCCTTATGCGGACGAAACCGGCAGAAATTTTTATCAGCGTTACATGAAGGGTGAGAAACTACCGGCTGGCTGGGTCAACCGGACCGATTTCCAACAGCCGGCTCCTGAGTAGTTGACTCGTAAGGCGAGCGGCAGATTCCAATGTCCCCTCTCCCCCGCCCGCGTAGCGGAATAGCGGGGAGAGGGGCGATAAATTCTTATCTGCCGGTCGCCTAAAGCTGGCTGGTCATGGCTGAACTTCTCGCTGAGGGCTTTTGCTATGCGTCTTGCGATAAACACCAGGTCGTACTCCCACCATTTTCAAAAAGACATCGCTCATGTAGGAAGCATGTTCAAACCCGGCTTTCAGACCCACTTCCCCAACCGGCAAATCCGTATGAATCAACAATTCCTTGATACGCTCGATTTGTACTCGAAGAATCTCGGTGTGCGGGCTGTGCCCTACCTGACTTTTGAATCGGTAGTCGAACGCTCTTCGTGAAAGGGAAATGCGAGGTAGAAGATCACTAACCCTGAGGCCATGGCACGCATTCCTGTGGATATAACGGAGGATGGAAGCGATGGCTTCATCTTCAATGGCCAGGGCATCCGTGGAACGCCTGGTTTGGATGCCAATCGGTTCAATGGCGATCTTCTGCTTCTCAAGTGGGTTGCCATTCATCATGTGCTGAAGCATGGCTGCCGCCTCATAGCCAACTCGGTGCGCATTTTGTATGACACTTGAAAATGGGGGAGACGCAAGGTCGCACAAGGTTTGGTCGTTGCCTTGCGAGATGACGGCAACTTGCTCGGGTACCGCCACCTTGGCCCGGCGGCATGCATCCAATACATACTGCCCGCGGAAATCATACGGGACAATGAGCCCGACTGGAAACCGCAGTGAGCCAATCCACTCGGATACGCGCTCTTGCTCCTCTTCCCAGCGTTGTCGGCGAGTCTTCCCGGTGGGGTAAAGCGCGCAGTGGAATCCGGCATCGGTAATGATTTTCCAGTGAAGCTCCTCCCGAACGGACGACCAATATTGCCCCGAAACGCCACAAAAAGCAAATTCCTTGAAGCCCCGCTCCCGCAAATGCTCCACGACAAGTTGTGCGGTCGCTCGTTCGTCAACCGTAACCGATGGTAGGGATACACGACTCGCCGTTGAGCTGACATTGACGGCTGGAATCCCCGTCTTGCGAATGTCGGCAGCCATTTGTTCGTTCTCGGCACGGACGATGATACCATCACCGTCCCAATGGCGAATCCATTTGGGGACCGGAGCACCACGTTCGCGCTCGTCGAGAAACATCGACCAGGTTCCATGCTCATGCACGAAGGAGGAGATGCCTTCGATGAGCGTCCGGCAGAAAGCATTGGACGTTTCAATCAGCAGGGCCACATGAGGATAAGAGTCCATCGTGGATTTTCCATGGATCGTTCGATGAGGACCAGTTTTTCGATTTTTGTAAATCGGTAGCCGCCCACGGCCGGAGTTGGGTTGTTCTTACATCATAGTCTTTCTCTTAGACTCAATCCAGTGTGGCATTCACCATATATTTCATGGCACGCATCGCGGCTGGCACGTATCGCGGCTTGAGACATGGGATGATTCCTCCAGCTGTTTCACACACTGCCTCAATCGCTTGACTCCCATAGTAACGCCACAGTCGGTGCGAATCAATTCGATCACGGCGGCGTCCTTGCCATGCGAGGTTGTTTTATTGCGAAATTACTTTCGCAAAGGACGCCCCTTTTTCAAATACCAAATTGGCTCGGATTTGTAACCTAAATGGCCAGAAGGATATCCGGTTTTAAGATGATGACAAAAAAATGGGTAACAAAAATGATCTGTGAGGCAGCCATCCCTTTTTTTCGTACCCAGTTATTCTCGATTTTGATTGGATGAAGAAAAACATTGTTCTGTTGTCGAGATTCTACAACAGGGAAGACAAAGATGCCTATCAAAGTCGATGCCAATATACGCCATCTCGATCAGTCCAGAGGATCACACCCGTCGATTTCTTCAGCACACCAATCTTGAGGGCTTTCATTGAATCAACATTACCAAAGTATTGAACCCTGGATTTACTGCCCCACGGAGATTACACCCTACGAAATGAATTATCGGTGATCACCACGGTATGGTCGCTCCCACGAAAAATCATTCGACTAGCCGAAAACCTCATGGCATTAGCCGCCTAACAGGATTCACAACTATCAGTTTTCCGAAAGTGCAGA
>JAJRWS010000439.1 GCA_024276705.1 Planctomycetota bacterium
GGTACTCGTACTCGAGTCGCATGGCGAGTATCCTACGGCCGTCGAGTACGAGTACCGCTTCGCTGAGTACGAGTACGAGTACGAAGAGAAGCCAAAATACCCAACTTGAAATGGGGAAATTATTCCTCGTTCGCTCCTAACTTGATGTCGCCGCTACGCGGCTTTGTGGTTTTAAAAACCCAGTCCGTGGGTTTACACCCACGGCTAAATGCTGCCGCCGCTACGCGGCTATGCCAGTTTTCAACCAATATTCCTTTCGTGCATACCGCAAACCCCGGGCCGAGCAGTATTGGGGGAACCCTCCAATGAAGCGCTGCCCAATCATCCATCATCAGCCACTTTCCCCCCGACAAGCCTCCTTCTGACGCGACTGACGTAGCGTGAGCAGACTATTCTAAATGGGATGAAAAGTTCAACTGGGCAAGAGACACCACAATTGGCTCAGGCTGCCGTCAGTCATTCTCAGCGTCAAGCCAACATGGGATTCCCAGGGGCATCATCAGGGTGAAACCCGGTTCCATCGTATACCGTTCCATTGGTTCCATGGGTACGGGATCTGCGTCCTACCCTCGAATAAGCTGGCATGGTAGAATGGATGGAGAGTGACTAAAAAAAACGATGCCATTTTCTGGTGATACTGTGCCGGTATCCCTGGGAGAGTGATGGGTTCCTGGTGGTCCCCGCGGTCTTCAAAACCGTTGTCGGCTTGGCCAACAAGTCGGGGTAGGTTCGATTCCTTCCCTCTCCGTTATTGTGGCAAGCCAAACTCAGTTTGCTGCGGCAAGCCAAACTTTTCGGATGGTGTGCCGAGTTTTGTGGATAGGACTACACTGAGTGGTACTCATGGGTCCGAAAAGATTCGTTTGCCTGGAAGGGGGCTGCGGCGAGTTTCATGCTTCAGCCGCGCAGCGGCGATAGCGTTTAGCCGTGGGCGTGAGCCCACGGAATGCGAATTGAAAGAAGATCTAGCCGCGTAGCGGCGACATCGTTTGTGAGTAAAGCGGTTTTTGAGTAGAAGCGACTGTGAGTTAATTGGTCCCTCACACGATTCAGTGGGCCAAGAATATAGCTCTAGCAACACAGTTTTCCCTAACAGTATACACCCAATCACCTTTCGTATGCACGATAAGTCACTGGCAGGCCATTTCCTGGTTGCATCACGCCATATGAGCGATCCGAATTTTTCCCGCTCGGTGGTGCTGATGATCCATCACTCCGAGGAGGGAGCGATGGGGGTGGTGTTGAATCGATCGTCCGACAAGACCATACACGAGGTGTGGGAGATGGTCGGCAATGACCCATGTGAGCGAGACGATCTAATTTACATCGGCGGACCCGTGCCGGGGCCCTTGGTGGCCGTCCATACGTTGGAGCCCTTCTCTGAACAGGAAGTGTTGCCAGGATTGCATGTCTCCACGCATCGCGACGCGCTCGATCAGATTGTCCGTAACATGCAGCAGCCATTTCGGATTTTCAGCGGACATGCCGGCTGGGGAGAAGGCCAGCTTGATGGAGAACTGGAAGTGGGAGGCTGGCTCTCCTCGAAGGCAACCTTGGAAGAGGTGTTCAGCGATGACGACACCTTGTGGGAAAAAGTGACACAACGGATCGGCCTGGAAATCATGTTGCCAGACATCCCGCCCACGCAGCGGCCGGATGACCCGTCCATGAATTAAGAGCCTATGGCAAGTCGTCCACGGTGGCAACCACGCAGGCTACCAGGTCGGAGAGGCCGACCAGGCTGGCTTCTTTGAGTTGACTGGCGGCAAGTACCTGGCCGTCGGTGGTTGGCAGATCGCGAGTGGCGGTGGCATCGGCGATGATTGTGGTTTGATAACCCAGGTCTTGTGCGCCCCGCGCTGTCGAATTGACGCACATGTGAGTCATGAAACCGACAATCACCAGCTTCATGACTCCAAGTTCTTGCAACTGCCGGTGCAGATCGGTTTGGGCGAAAGAATTCGGGTAGTTTTTGATCACGGTCGGTTCATCTCCGGTGGCTGCCACGGGAGGCGCGATTGCGCCACTTTTTCCCTGTACATCGTACAGGGAGCCGGGGCCGGCATCGTGAGCCACATGGATGATCGGGACCGATAGTTGGCGAGCCCGGTCCAACGCGCGGCGGGCTTCGTTGAGCGCATGCTCAACACCCACCAGTTGCATGGGGCCGTGCAGGTAGGTGTTCTGGCAATCGATCATCAGCAGGGCGGATTCCTGCAGCGATACGGGAGAGAGTTGGAGTCCGGCGAGTTCTGCAAGTGTCTTGGGTCGTGTCATTGGTCAATATCCTGGGGCTGGTATGGAATCGTGTTGCTCAATTACCTTACTGGCGATTTGCCGAGCAGACGCCTGAGCAGGCCGATTTGGCCGGCGTGGATCATTTCGTGGTGCGAACAGAAGTAGAGGGCGCCCATTCGGGTAGCGCACACGGCGTAGGGCGGGTCGATCGGCTCGTCGAGTTGTTCGTCGGTAAAGCCGGGGAGTTCTTCAAGGACCTGGTCGTGAACACGCTGAAAAACCTGGAGGATGTCCGCAGGGTTTGGGTTTCTGGCTGGATCCGGGTTGGGAGTGGTACCGCGGCTGAACGTTTTCCGGAATTTCGACGACATGAGTTCCATGTCGACCGGCTGCCGGCCCCGTTGTCGAAACAAGCAGAGGCCATACTCCGCCATGGCCAGATGGCCGACTTGCCAGGCCAAATGCGTGGTGGTGCCGCCCGGTTGGGCAAACCATTCCGCCTGGTCGATATCCTTCAGCAAACCGAGTGTGTATTGCCGGGCAAATTCAATCTGCTTGCAGGCGATTTCCAGTCTGGCGGTTAGGGCCATTGGGGGCTTTCATCGGTTTTCATGGGGAAAGTGGCATTGTGCCAGTTTAGCAAAAAACGCCCTGGGAGTCTTGGTGTTGCCAGCCGCGCTTGTCATGAAATCGGCAATCACCGATACTATCCGGCAAACTGAATTTTACTTGCGGATTCCGAGCAACCCTGTGATGATCGACCGATGAAGCACGAAACAGAGACTCAACCGGACTTGCAGACTTTGCGCAGCTTGCCCGCGGTGGACAAAGTGTTGGCCCAGGTGGGCCAGCTCGAACTGCCGCGGCAGGCGGTGGTGGCGGTGATTCGTCGCGAATTGGAGGCCTTGCGCGGGGCCGATGCAATTCCCGAGGCCGACGAGATCGTGGCGAGGATTCAGTCCTCCCTGCATGCGTTATGGCAAAAACGCATCCGGCCGGTGATCAACGCCACCGGGGTGTTGATTCATACCAATTTGGGTCGTTCGCCCTTGGGTGAGCATGCACTGGCAGCAATGGCGGAAGTGGCTTCGCAATATGGCAATCTGGAATATGACATGAGCACGGGCCAGCGTGGTGGCCGTGCGGCCTACCTGGAGCATAACCTGGCCCTGTTGTGTGGGGCGGAAGCGGCCACCGTGGTCAATAACAATGCGGCCGCGCTGGTGTTGGTGCTGCGTCACCTTTGCCAGGAAGAGCGGCGGGAAGTGGTGATCTCGCGCGGGGAATTGGTGCAGATCGGCGGCGGTTTTCGCATCCCCGAGATTCTGGAAGTCAGTGGCGCAACATTGCGCGAAGTGGGTACCACCAACAATACGTCGTGCGAGGATTACCGTCAGGCCATCTCCTCCGCAACCGCCCTGGTGCTCAAAGTCCACCGGAGTAATTTCTTCATGGGAGGATTTGTGCAATCTCCCACCACGACCGAGTTGGCCACCATGGCCCACCAGCAGCAAGTTCTCCTGGTCGAAGACTTGGGAAGCGGAGCAGTCGTACCAACCGAACTTTTGCATTCGAGCTTGGAGCATGAGCCGACGCCCGCGGAATCGCTAAAGCAAGGAGTTGACCTGGTGACATTCAGTGGTGACAAACTGCTGGGCGGGCCGCAGGCTGGAATCCTGGTGGGAAAAAAAACGTTGGTGGCCGCGCTCAAGGGCGAACCGATGTTTCGCGCCTTACGCTGCGATAAACTGATCCTGGTCGCCTTGCAGACGATCGTGGATGACTATTTGCATGGTAGCAGGCAGGAATTATCTGATAGCATGCGGGATTTGCATGACAGCTCACAGGGCCAAGACGCGGGATGTTCCTTGCCGCTGCACGCAATGATGTCCGTCACGATTGAACAACTGCATCTGCGGGCAGAGAAGTTGGTCGCCGCCTTGGCGGACCAGCCCTGGCAGTTGGAGATACTCGAAGGTGAGTCGCGTATTGGTGGCGGTTCGTTACCACGTAGCGTGCTGCCTTCGGTGATTGTCGCCTTGCGGCCAGAGCAGAAGGATCTGGCTACCCTGACCACCAGGCTCCGCGATGCCGCACACCCGGTCATTGGTTATATCCATGCGGACCGTTTTTGTTTGAACTTACGTACGGTTTTGCCCACGCAAGATGAAGATCTGATAGCCGCGTTGAGGGCAGTGGGCAGTGGGCAGTGAAAGGATTTATGATTTATGATTGTGAAGTGGCGTTGCTAATCCTCCGTGCGCTCCTTTCTGAAGCCACGGCCCATTGTCGGATAAGAAAACCACCAAGGTATTGCTAGCCAGCCCGAACTCTTCCAATGCCTCCAGTATCTTGCCGGTACTCCAGTCAATTTCTTCCACCACATCGCCATACAAGCCGAAATCCGACTTGCCCCGGAAATTTTCGCTTGCATGCAGGGGAACATGAGGCATGGTGTGAGCCAGATAGACAAAAAATGGCTTGTCCTTATTTTTAATAATCTCCCTCAATCCCATCGGCTCCCTGCTGCCACGCCAGATCGGGTCGGTCAGCACGATCGAATGTTGTTTTCTACCGCATCTCGGTCGAACTGACGGCGGGATGCTGTTCGATTGCATCGAGATAGATGCTGAGCCTCAATCGTCGAGCTGTTGCTTAGATCGGGCGGATCGAGCAGATGCCCTGATCGGATGCCTGTGACTTGGACTGAAAGGGTTCCAACGATCGTGACGATCAGCCAAACCCGTTCGGTCGATCGGTTCGCCGGGGCGAGCAATGATGAACCGATGCATGAGAGCGATTGCGCCGAAACTAACTCATGGCAAGAGCGAATGCCGCTCTGGGAACAAAATCCATTGACGCCCTCAATCAGCAACCCACTCAATCAATAGAACCATGTATATCCGACTTTTTGCTTTTCTAGCAATCTTACTCACGTCCAGTAGCTTTACCTCGCTCTCCGCTCAGGATTCGGGCAGAGCCTATCTGGCCGGTTCTGTTGGCGCTGATTTCCTGGATATGAGCGCGTCTGGCTTCAATACCATTGGTAATTTCACCAATACGGGCCATGAATACGAAACGAATGAGACTTGGGGCCTGGCGCTTGGCTACGAAAAATGTTTGACGCGAGAACTTCAACTTCGCCTGGAACTCGAAGGTCGATCGTTTGGGGATTCGTACTTCAGCCTGCCCGCCTCACAGCCCGTTGCTGACTACCGCGGCGCAATGACTGACCGATGGACCGTGATGACCAATCTTTGGATTGACAAATCGGTCAGCGAAAATTTCGAAATCTACGCAGGTGGAGGAATCGGCGTATCGATCTTTGAAATGAACGCAACCGACGGTATCGTGACAGCGCGACGAAATGACGCTGATTTTTCCTACATGCTGGGAACTGGAGTGACCTGCAAACTTCTGTCAAATGTTGAGCTTGATTTTGGGTATCGATACACCGACCTCGGAAAAGCTAATTCAAGCCTATCGCTTGTCGGCGGACAAGGTCCTGCTGGTAGCTTGGATATTGACATGGACTCCAGCCAACTCATGCTGACGCTACGCGTCTTCCGCCGCTAGTGCATCAGGATCCCGGTCAGTTGCCGCCGACCGGGCGATTCGGCCAATTCGACCGAGAGCCCTCCGGGCAGCACGATCTTCGTGGGCGAGCCATTGGCGACGGGCGGTTGGCATTGGAGGGGAATAAAGCGATCCGTTCTCCGGGGATTGTGGGAATGTCGTTGACGCTGGCCATGGGTAGAAGGACTCTTTTGGCACCGGCGTCGTGGGCGACTTGGAGTGACTCGGCGAGGTTCTCGACGGGGATGATGTTGCCGCCGAGACTCATGCTTCCCAGCACGACCATCTGGCATTGCCCTTCTCGGTATCGGCATCTTTCAGCACCAATCGGTAACGCTTGTTCTTGTCGAACTTCTGGTCTTGCAGCGTCAGCATGACTGACTGCTGACGATCATCGAGGTTCGTGGAAGTGCTGGCGAATGTCACGGTCTCGATGCTGGAAACCGGATTGTCTCCGTCGTAAATGGCGATCTTCACTGTGAGGGCTTTGGACCGGTCACTGACCGGCTCCATCTGGATCAGCTTGAAGCGATGCGTGTGCGTCGTGATCTTGTGGTTGCTGCCAAGAACGGAGACCGAAACCTGTTTGGTTCGAGTCTTCTCCAACGCTTTCTTGCTCTTGGCCTGCCGCACCGTAATCACTGGCATGACGATCTCCTGCGGCATCGCTCCACCGTGAATGAACCGGGCACCACCGGTGAAGTGGAAACGATTGGAGCCTTTGGGAATCCAGAACTCCATATGGTCGGCAAAGACGATCTGGTACTGGCGATACACGGCCGCAGGATCGACGCTACGTTGCATGGGGCTTTGAAAAAGTCGATGGCCCGAGAGGAGTCCATTGGGTGAGCTCGAGACCCATGGCTTCGCGCCAGCCAGTCCACCCCATTGAATATTCAGTAGTTCCAAGAATGGTCGATGAAGTCGACCCGGACAACTCGCTAGCAGCTAAAAACGTTGGTTCCCGGGCGGTTTATCGCCCTGGTGCACGTAGGGCTCCGTGGGTAATTTGGAAGTATTGAGTTTTCATAAGACGCAAACACCTGAACCCTGAACCCTGCCCCCTGAACCCTGAACACCGAAACACCGACCCCTATGCCCGATAAACATTACATCCTTGGCATGGCAGGCCATATCGACCATGGGAAGAGTGCGCTGGTTCAGACGCTGACGGGTACCGATCCCGATCGGTTGCCGGAAGAAAAGGCGCGCGGGATGACCATCGACTTGGGGTTTGCCCAGTTGGAACTGGCTTCGCGCACGGTTGCCGGTATGCATTATCAGTTGGGGATTGTCGATGTGCCGGGACATGCCGGCTTTATTAACAACATGGTTTCGGGAATCGGCGCGATTGATGTGGCGCTGCTGGTGGTAGCGGCAGACGATGGTTGGATGCCACAGACGGAAGAGCACCTGCAGATACTCGAATATCTGGGTATCCAGCGGGCCGTGGTCGGATTGACCAAGGCTGACCGCGCTGATGACCTGGCGGAGGCAACCGCCCGCCTGCGCGCGCGGCTTGCGGGGACTCGGTATGCCGACGCGCCGATTATTCCAACCTCGACTGTGCAAGGTGAAGGGATGGATCGGTTGCGCGAAACGCTGGCCATGGTGCTCGATGAGACGCCCTCCCCTGACGATTTTGGCAAGCCGAGGCTGTCGGTCGACCGGGTTTTTTCCCTGACCGGTCGAGGGACGATTGTCACCGGAACTCTCACCGGCGGTGCGTTGCAGCGGGAGCAGCGCGTGGTGGTTCAGCCGGAGGGAATTACGACGAGAATACGAGGCATTCAATCGCACGACCAAGAGTTAGAGCGAGCCGTGCCGGGCATGCGTACCGCGCTTAACCTGGCCGATGTGTCGCTGGCTGGTGAAGGACGCCAGGGTGTGGCCCGAGGCGATGTCATCACTCTGGAAGATTTGGGAACTCCCAGCGAAATTTTTCACGCCTGGGTGACCCGTACGTCACGTGGAGCGGCTGAGGCGTTGCCCCTCAAACATGCCACGCGGATTCGTCTGCATCATGGTGGTACGCAAGTACCAGCCAGGCTCCATCTGGTTCATGGCGAGCAATTGGTCCCTGGGGAAGGAGTCTTGGCGCAGATTCGAGTTGAACGACCTTTGCTGGTGTTTATGGGCGACCGTTTTCTGATTCGCAACTGGGCCAGGTCGGCCACGCTGGCTGGCGGCGTGGTTCTGGAGCCTCACGCGGTGCGACGCCACTATCGTGGCAAAGGGCAGGTGGCCACGTTACAAGCATTGCAGGAGGCGGCAAGCGATCCACGGCTCACCTTGCGGGCGAAGTTGGCTCGCTGCCAGTCATGGCCGCGTCGGGAGATGCTACGGCAGTCCCATTTTTCAGCTGTCCAGATCGACGAGGCCATCGAGGGGTTGGTGCAAGCGGGCCAATTGCGGATTGCCGGCGAGCAGATTGTCCAGGCGGCATGGTGGGAGTCGGCCATTGTGGAGGCCATGGAGAAGGTTGTCGCCGAGCATCAGGAAAACCCCCATCTTCCCGGGTTGCCTCTGACGCGTCTGCGGGCGGATCTGGCGTTGGATCCGCCCGCACTATTCGATGCGTTGGTGGGCGAAATGTCCCAGCGAGGTATCGTCCAGGTGGGAGAGGTGTTGCGCAGCCAGTCGCACCTGCCCGAGCTGCCGTCGCACCTGGCCACGGCAGGCAAACGGATCCGCCAGGCCTTGGCCGATTCGAATCTTAAGCCGCCAACGCGCAGTGACCTGGCCGCTGACAAGGCCGCCAATGAGGCACTACGGTTTTTAGTCCGGCAGGGCGAAGTTGTGGAGGTCGATGCCAAAGTGGTACTGCTGGCCACCGCCTGCCAGCAGGCTCGTGAACAGGTGCGGCAATATCTTACGGATCATCAAACCGCCACCATGAGCCAACTGCGCGAGTTGCTGGGAACCAATCGCAAGGTGATCGTACCCTTGATGGAACAGTTCGATCGCGAGGGACTCACCGTCCGTAAGGGCAATGTTCGTAGTTTGAAGGGGTGACCTAAAGTTCCAATAATTTGCCCTGGCAATAGAACGCTTCTTGACACAAGGGAGGGGCGTTGCAGGCCGCACATTCTGTGCCTATCACAAGTTGACCTGTCCTATCTTCCTGCTATCTTCCTGCGGCGTTGAATGTAGTGCATAATCATCACGTCCACTGAGCCGAGCAGCTCCGTGGGGGAATCGTTTTCACTCTAAGTACGAAGGTAACCAACCATGAATCTAGAGATCCCAACCTGGATTGCGGGCCTGCTGGCCTGCGGTATGGGCGTGGCATTGCTCGGCAGCGTGAAGATAACCTTGGCACAGCGTCTTCAAATGGACGAGGCGCGTGTGGGTGGATTGGTGTCGATGTTCGGCTTCGCCACGATTCCCGTGATGCTGGCGATGGGCTTCCTCACCGATCTACTGGACAAGCAGCTTGTGGTCATTGCCGGCTCGTTTCTCATGGCGGCCAGCCTGCTGGTCTTTGCGCGATCGACCAAGTATTGGTCTGCTCTGATAGCGGTATTGCTGCTGAGCGCCGGATGGTCGGCGTTGGTGAATGTGCTGAACGTGTTGATGCAATCCGCGTTTGGCGGTACCCAAACTTACGCCATGAATTTTGGCAACTTCTTTTTCGGGCTGGGTGCCTTCTTAACACCACTGCTGATCGCATTCCTTTTGCGGCGCACCCGATTCGCACCGGCTTTGCTCGTGTTGGCGGCGTTCGCGCTGGTGTCGGGCGCGTTGGCCTTCGGCGTGGACTTCAAGGCGTTGTTGCCGCCGGCCGCGGAGGGTACGGATCCTGGTATCGGCGTCTTGCTGAGCGACCGGATCATGTGGCTGACGGCCTTGGCCCTGCTGTTCTATGCTCCCATGGAGGCCACCATGGCGGCCTGGGCCACAACCTACCTGGGCGACAAAGGGATGACCGAAGGGCGAGCGGCCACGATATTATCCGGATTCTGGCTGGCGTTCATGTGCTCGCGTCTTGCGACGGCTCTGATTGTCGCCCGTTTCCCTTTGCCGGCTGGCGGCGATACGCTTCTGATTATCGCCCTGTCAATCTTGTGCATCCTGGTATGGGCCGGCGCGGTGTTCAGTCGGAGCCGTGTCACGGCCGGTACGATGGTTGTTCTGGCGGGTCTGGTGTTTGGCCCAACATTTCCGACGATCATCGGCGTTCTTATGGGCCACGTTAGCCAAGACCTCAACCCAGTACTCGGCGGCCGGGCTGTCGGCCTGTTCTTCATGGTCGGCGGCATCGGCTGGTCGGTGATACCGATACTGATTGGTGCCTACGCACGCAAAACCAGCATCCAGCGCGGCTTCCTGATCGCAGTTGCCGCAGCTGTTGGGCTCACCGTGATGGCCGTGGCATTACACGTGGAGTCCGTTGGCTGACAGTGGTTGGCCCCTAGAGCTCCAATGACCAGCGACAGGAGTAAGTCACATCCGGGTCGGGGTGGACGACCGCCCAGTTGAGGATCGTGCCATGCCGAATGACCGATTGACGCGTCGGTTGGACAATGGTCACTCGTTCGTTTTTCTCGTAGTCGTAGCGGACAAGATTAAAATTGGTATAGCGTCTGTTTTCTGGCAGCAGGATCCAGGCGGCGGCCAGTTCGGGGTCGCCATCGACCTGATAACGCCACCATTCTTTATCGCTGAAATGCTCGTCATGAGAATTGCCTTGGACCATCGTTTCAACGACCAGGTGGGCCGTTTCTCCCACCGCGACGTTGGAAAAATCGAGCTGGACTTCCCATTGATAGAGGCCTTGCGTGCCGTTTTTATCCAGGGAGCAGCGCCGTACGATCGGATTCAGTTCGCTGGTCCGGCAACGAACGAGTACATCGTCCGAATCCCAAAGTGACTGCAATCGCAGTGCGGTGGGGCCTTGCGCTTCGGCCGTCTTGCGGAGAGACACATGCCGGCAGACGTAGATACGGCGGCCTGGGAGATTGGAGTCCCCAGATGAGCCGAAGTCCCAGTTTCGCAGATCGACAATGCGGGCGTCGCAAATCATGTCGAACCCTTGGGTAGCAAACAGAGGGCTCAGTTCGGAGGCCTCGACAAAATCGACCGGTTCCCACGGTTCGACCGGTCCATATTCTAGCAGCGCGAGCAAATGATTATAGTCCTGGCGTGATTGAGTGATTGCAGCCGAGAGCATGGCGTTGATGTGTATATGCTGATAATACTTCCAGCTCATCCAGGGCAATACACCAAGCAGCAACAACAGTACGGGGATATACAGGTAGGTTGCCCAGTCTCGAGGCGCGGTGATCAGGCTCCAATAGCGCCGGCGTGAGGATGCTTGCAATTTGCGCGCCTCCACGGTGGAATGAATCGGTGGCGCTCCACGCCTGCCTGATACGACAGGAGACTGTAAAGTCGAGGACGACGCATGAGGTATAGGATCCCAGGGGGGGGTGTCGGTGTGATACGATGCAAAGGCTTGGGAAGTTTCGGCCAGCGATTGCCGAGCGACACAGTACCCATGCCGAATCAAGCCACTCACTTCCCGATCGCTGAAGCGGTCCATGTCGGTACGAATGTGGCTGATTTGTTGTTGGACTTCCGGGTGTGGCGCAGTGGGATCTTCTTCCCGTGAAACAATCCGGGTGATGGGCGAAAAGATCACGCCTTTTGCGTTGCGGAAATGCTCTTGTTCCAGTTGCCAGACACGATCCATCAGAATATCGGAGGACCGCATGGCGGTGTTCAACAGGCCGCCAATCCGCTCGTTGCTGGAAACTTGGATTTTTTTGCCGGCGTCACTGGCCAGAATGGCATCGAACGGCTGATCCTTCGGACGCAAAATTTCCTTGCCCGTGGTCCGCTGAAAAGCCAAGGCTAGAATTTGACGGTTGCGCCGCAGGCAATCTTGCCGGCGTTCCCCATGGCCGTTGGAAGAACCGTTGGAAGAACCATTGGAGGAACCATTGGTAGCCAGGTCGCTGTAGGATGCTTCCTTGAGCATTGTTTGTAGTGGCTGGTCATGCTGCAGCTCTCCGGTGGCAATCAGGTCACATAATCCATTTACGAATTGTTGGGGTTCTTCCAACAAGGCTTTGCCCGATGCCATGGCTTTCGATTTCGTGTGGATTTCGACCAGACGGCCCAAGGGTGTTGGTTCCTGGTGCTGGGCAGCACGGCTCCATGCCTGCATGGCTTCACCAACATCCACGAAATCGGCTTTGCTCAGTGCCCCTTGGAGGCGTCCCTGGATGTGGTGGTACATGCGGACGCCCAGGTTGTCGTAGACGCCGCCATCGGTGAAAAACTGAGTTTGGAATTCACCTTCCACCGCACCGACCGTTTCGGCAGTCAGTTCCAGCGGTGGAAAAAATCCGGGGAAGGCCGAGGAAGCAGCCACAGCCATCGGTACGGTGGCCAGGCCAACCTGCTGCAGTTGCATCGTCGAGTTGCCGGTGTGATCACGCCGCTCCATTAAGAGCCCGTTGCGAGTGAAGGAACTGAGTCCACCACCACTGAGATTCGTGCAGAGGATGTGCAATTCAGGCGCATTGGGAAGCTGGTACAGGCAGGTGTCGCCAAATAGCTGATTCTGGTAATGTTGCTCCAGCAACATGGTGCGAGTCAGAGGCCGCTTGCGTTTCATCCAGGCGAGACGGCGGGCGGCGCCGGCTGCCACTACGAACGGGTAGCGGCGCACGATCCGATTGCGCACATCGAGCCGGACAAAGTCAAGCAGCTCCCCCGCAACGCAGTCAAACGCCTTGGGGTCGCCACAATAGCGATCCCAGTTCAGGGCCAGGTGTGCGCCCAGTACGCTGCCACCCGAGACCGACGTGATGTGGGTGACGGAGTCGAGCAGGTTGGTGTCGCGGAGGTAGCGGATGGTTCCCAAATGGTACAATGTCGCTCGAAAGCCTCCGCCCGATAAGGCCAATCCAATTTGCATCCTTGCATTCCCTCGATTGGGCCAAGTGTGAATTCAGTCGAACAGTACGATAGAGAAGAGATTGTTTTTCACCTAGAGCATTTGGTTGAAAAAGGAGACCGTTTTCCTATGAGAAGTAGCGGGAGTAAGGGTCGGGCGTTAAACACAATCCCATCGATAGGGAACACATCAACACGGGCCACGCATGGAGCACGGTTGGGGCCGGTTCCTGTATCGGGGCTGGCAATGCTGGCAGTGCTGTCGTGCTTGAGTTTTTTGAACGCCAAGGTGGTTGCTCAGACGATTGCCACTCCCGCGGCGGTCCCCTTCTTACAGCAAGAATTGATTACGCCGGAAAAAACTACATGAATCTGTTGATATTTTTAGCGATTGGGGCCGTCGCCGGTTGGTTGGCGGGAGTTTTAATGAGCGGCGGTGGCTTTGGCCTGCTGGGCGATATCGTATTGGGAATTGTGGGAGCGGTCGTGGGAGGGTATCTTTTTGGCTTGCTCGGAATCTCCGCGGGAGGAATGGTCGGTTCGATTGTTACCGCAACCCTCGGTGCGGTCGTGCTGATTGCCACTGTTCGGCTCGTGAAAAAAGCCTGACCTGGCATTCCGCTTCACTGCATAAAAACGGAGCACTCGCTCATGGCAGAGTGCCCCGTTGGCCAGGGGATATCCCTAGAACGGTAAACGACCACCAAACACAGCGATCTCGCCATCGTTTCGGATCAGTGGGCCGTGAGAAGACTTGCAAGCAGACCGCCACGGCATTTACGGCTCCACTGCATCCGTTTGATGTTCTGGCATCATTACGTTTCGGTTGGGATCTCGTACTCGTACTCAGCATCGCGGTACTCGTACTCGTACTCGCTGTTTGCATTGTAGTTTGCATTGTACTCCGTGGAATTCTCTCGGGTCACGTCACAACGCGCAATCAATCGCGTTAGCGTCGATACGATGCGCTTGAGCATTCGTTTCAGTCTACTATGCGATTCATCATCGATTCCATCGGTCGCAGCAAGAACATCCTGAATCGCGGCGCATTCCAGGGCCGAACCACGAGCCATATCGAGAAAACGATTTCGATCTTTGAGACTTCGCTTCCCGTTACCCTCGGCAATATTCAGCGGAATCGATTGTGCCGCTCGAAGCCATTGGTCGCGCGCATGATGATGAAGGCCCCTAAGATCCTTCGCTACTCTGAACGAGGAAGCGACATAAACGATCGAGAGGCGATAAACATCCAGCCGATCGTGATCAAAGATTTGTTCGATCATCATCAATTCATTCGAGTACGAGTACCGCTGCGCTGAGTACGAGTACGATTCGAGGCCAGAGCGGTAGTTCAGAAGTTGAAGGTGCTAGAGTAATGGCTGCAAGAGTCAATATTCACCCCCACAGCTTGTTAAGAAATACTGAAGAGAAGTCGGTTGATAATTGGAGCTACCATCCTACGCGGCGAATGCCGGGCACATGGTCGAAGTGGGTATCCTGGCTGACGATTTCCAACGTATATTGTCGTGCCAGGGCGGAGATCCAGAGGTCGTTTTCGGGGATCGGTCGGCCATGCTTCTTAAGGTCGTGTCGGATCTGCGCGTACCAATTGGCCGTTTCGCGGTCCGGTGAAAGCAGGATCGAGTCAGCTTCCAGGCGTCCGAGTAAGGACTGTAGCCGTTGGCGTTTTTTAGACAACAGGAGTCCATACTGGAATTCACCAATGACGATCAATGGTAAATGATGATGGTCGGATTTGTCGAGGACATGGCCCAGTTGTCGATCTCCCGCCAGAATCGCCGAGACCGCATTGGTGTCGAGGATCACTGCCAATGCTCCGCATCGATTTGTGAGAATTCGTCATCAAGAATTTGCTGTAGTTCGGCTATATCGTCCTTGGGGACCGTTCCGAACGCTGACCTCCAGCCCCTGGTTTTCTTGGGGCCAGCCCGTTCCGCCATGAGTTTTGCTTGAATGGCATCCAGGAAGAAGGCTCGGATCGTTTGCCCTTTCAAGGCGGCCCGGGCCTTGATTTGGCGATAGAGTCCATCGGGTACTTCGAGAGTGGTTTTCATCCCTCAACCATAAAACCATATTTATGGATTGTCAAGGGTCAGCCGATCAATTCGACTGTTTTAAGGATCCAGAAAGACCATTGGGGTCTTCAGAGACGGTTGCCGGCCTTGCTTCAGCAGGCCAGTGATTCGGAGGATCGTTCGATGTCGCTGGGATGGGCGGCAACCGACGGCTTATTCTCCTTACGGTGGAGTCTACTTCAGACGGCTAAAGTGTTACCAGAGAAACAAATTCAGCATGTTGCGGGGCTAGCAGCCTCGTCCCTTGACGGAAATTGCAATTGACCGATGCATCGTAATTGCGGATCCTTAGGATCGGCGCATCAACAGTCGTCGTGGTTCGCACCACGAGCCGAACGTTGGGTTCGCGGAGATCCACGACGATACGGCAGTTGTAGGTGCGCTGATCCTGTCATGGTCCCATGCGCAAGGAGGCGTTTATGTTCGGCCGAACGACGCGACAACAGCAGCAGCTCAGCATGGCACGCGAGCTGTTTTCCCATCTAGGAGAGCTGCTCGACAGTAGGATTTCCGTACGATTGTGGGATGGCTCCGTGATCCCCCTGGGCAGTCAGGTGGAGCCCGGCGTTGAGGTCTCCCTGAGCGGCCCAGGGGTGATTGGTTCGCTCCTGCGCAGGCCCACCCCCGATAATCTGTTGCGTCATTATGTGCACGGGGCTATCGACTACCACGGTATCGATTTGTTTACGTTGCTGGAAATGGTTCGAGTACGCAATTCGCGCAAACGGGTTCGCCGTCTGCGAAAGTCGCTCCTGGCCCGCGTTGCCATGACATTTATCACGGCCCGATCCGAAGACGTTTCGGTCGCCCACCGCTTTGCCGGCGACGAGACAGGACGCACTCGCGGGCAGGAAGACAATCGCGACTACATCCAATTCCATTACGATTTAAGCAACGACTTTTATCGCACGTTTCTCGATCCGAATATGGTTTATTCGTGCGCGTATTACCGCGACTGGAACACTTCACTCGAACAGGCGCAACTGGATAAACTGGATATGATCTGTCGCAAGCTGCGTTTGCAGTCGGGTGATCGGTTTCTCGATATCGGTTGCGGTTGGGGCGCGCTGGTCTGTCATGCGGCCGAGCACTACGGGGTGCGGGCGCACGGCATCACGTTATCCAACGAGCAACTTACGCTGGCCCGGGAAAAGATTCGTTTGCGAGGACTCGAGCAACAGGTCCAGGTAGAACTGTGCGACTATGCCGATGCTCAAGGAGAGTACGACAAGATCGCCAGCATCGGCATGGTGGAGCATGTGGGCATTGGCAATATGATGGGCTACATGGGCAAGATACGGTCCTTGCTGACCGATCGAGGCATGTTCCTCAATCACGGTATTACACGCCGGGCCAAGAGTAGCAAGCGGAAGTTTCTGCGCATCACTCCCGAACGTCGTCTGCTGGCTAAGTACATCTTTCCCGGAGGCGAACTCGACCACTTGGGGCATATGACCGAATGTATGGAGGCCACCGGGTTTGAAGTGCATGATGTCGAAGGTTGGCGGGACCACTACGCGCTGACTTGCAAACAATGGTCTCGGCGTCTGGAGGCGAATCGCGATGCAGCCATCGAGCAGGTTGGGGAAGAAACCTATCGCATGTGGCTGCTTTATCTGGCGGGAGTGAGCATCGCTCTGGCAGACGGCAGCGCATGCATCTTTCAGACCGTTGCGACCAAACGGACAGGCAAAGGCCTGTCCGGGTTGCCGCCAACGCGTGAGCATCTTTATGGATCTCGGCCCCATGCGGATTGTCAGGCAGCCTAATGCGGGTTTCCCCGCAACCTAAAAGGTAGCCATTGCTGGCATGACATCCGATTTGAGGCTTGAGGCATGCCGTGCAATCGTTGCGATCCCTGCCATCGGATATCGGGTGCTATTTGCATGATCGATGGATTTCTTTACCCAGCCTGTCGAACGGGTTGACTCGTTAAACGCTTGCCCAGCAAGTACTTGAGGGCGATGCGGCTCGAAAGGTATGGCTCGGCCAGAAGCTCGAAGCACATTTCCCAAGGGATAGGAATGGTGCGACTGATGCCTCTACAACCCCTTTGTGAGATACGATTGTATGCTGGTCTCACTGCGCTCGATGTGTGCTTGAAGTGCGACCATGGCGGTGTTTGGGCCGAGTCGTGGCAGAGGGCCCACATGGATGGATGAAATGTCAGAGGCAATGCACGCAAGCGGGGTTACTAGCCTTGGTGAAGAGCACTGATCAATTTGGGGTGGGCACTTCCAGCATCGCGGCTGGCGCAGCGTGGTCGTTGTCTGGGTGTGTTGAAGCCAACGGGTTGTCACGCCGGGTCCCGATTCATGTCAGCCCATTTGTCATCGGTCGGCAATGCGGTTTGTCACTTTCTCTGCCCTGCCTGACCGTATCCAAACGCCATGCTGAAATCAAAGTCGACGGAGATACCGTCTGGCTGCGAGATCTTGGCAGCACCAATGGGACTTACGTCAATGGACGTCGCGTCAAGGGTGAGGCAGTTCTCTCCTCCGGCGATTTGGTGCAATTTGGCAACGTGATTTTCGAAGTCGTGAGTGATTTGTGCCAAGATTTAACGGCAACCCTATGTGCCGACGCGACGGATCGAGCGATGAAGATGCTACGGTTCGACGAGCTGATGAACAATCGCGCGGTTGTGCCTTATTACCAGCCGATTATCAAGTTGGCCGATCGTTCTGTCTTGGGGTATGAAGTCCTCGGCCGTAGCCGCTACCCGGGGCTCGAAACACCTCAGGCGATGTTTGAAGTCGCAGCCGAGTTTCAGGTCGAATCACAACTCAGCCGGATATTGCGGTCCGTTGGCGTTCAGTCAGCAAACGGCATCTGTGAGAATCTGGAGTTGTTTGTCAATACGCATCCGGCCGAGTTGAGCGAAGCCGGATTGATCGAATCGCTTGAGGAATTGCGCGAGGCGCAACCCGAGCAGCGCCTCACGTTGGAAGTTCATGAAGGAACCATCACGCAGCCTCGGAAAATGCGAAAGTTACGAAACCAGCTTAAGGATCTTCACATCCGATTGGCCTACGACGATTTTGGCGCCGGTCAATCACGGCTTCTGGAGTTGATCGAGGTGCCGCCGGATTACCTCAAATTCGATCTGTGCCTCATCAAAGGAATCCACAGGGCGACGCCGCAATGCCAGGAACTGGTCGCAACGCTGGTGCGAATGGTTACGCAGATGGGCATCGTGGCCCTGGCCGAGGGGATCGAAAATGAAGCCGACCACCAGACATGCCTGCAGCTTGGTTTTCGTACGGCTCAAGGCTTCCTCTACGGCCGTCCTGCGGCGGGCCCTGAATGGGCACCAGGGTAATTCTAGCTTAGGCAAGCATCACTGGACCCGCTCTCACGGTAAGGCAATCTAGCCGCCGCCCGGCTTATCATTGCGTGATGCCCCAATTCGTGTTTCGGGTGTGGAAGGTGGTTGAAATTCATGGGATAGTCTACAATTCCAGGAAGCCAACAGAAAAGGGGTCGGTAAAGGGGTCAGACTTGCTCATGAAAACTCGACAATTCTCGGCCTTCCTCTTTTTCCTGGCGATGGCTGCATGCCAGGGGCACGATTGTCATGGACGGGCGCAGCCGTCAGCCAACGATTCGTTTCAGCATGGCGTGTTGATCGAATTGCGCGGTATTGTCTCTCCTCGCATGGAAATGTACCTGCAACGCAAATTGGAGCAGGCTCGAACGGTGCAGGAGGATCTGCTGATTCTGGAAATCGACAGCCCGGGTGGCTATCTCGAATCGAGCCTGAATATGGCCGCCCGGATGCGCGACCTGGAATGGGCCCGCACGATCTGCTATGTGCCGAGGCAGGCATTGAGTGGCGCGGCCATCATCGCCTTGGGTTGCGATGAGATTGTTATGGCCGATCACGCGCGCTTGGGGGATGCCGGCCCCATTTTTCAGGGTGAGGATGCCTTGTTTCGATACGCGCCCGAAAAGATTCGCAGCGACCTGGCACGCCAGGTCCGCGATTTGGCTGCCGCTAAGGGCCGGCCGCCCGCCTTGGCGGAGGCGATGGTCGATAAGGATCTGGCCGTTTACCGGGTGACGGAGCGAAAAACGGGCAAGGTGACCTACATGACCGAGCACGAGATTCAGGATCTTGAGGATCCTCAGACATGGATTCAAGGCAAGTTGGTCATGGAATCGCGCCAAGATAAATTTTTGGAGGTCAATGGGAAGCGGGCAGTTGCTTTGCAGCTGGCCACGGCCATCTTGCCGGATCGCCAGGCGCTGTCCGCCCACTATCGGCTGGCCCGGCCGTTGGTCGTATTGCAACCGAGTGGGGTCGACGCGGCGGTTTATTATTTGAGCCTGCCGGTCATCACAGGGTTGTTGTTCGTCGTGGGTTTGATCGCCCTGTTTGTCGAAGTCAGCGCGCCAGGAATCGGATTGGGAGGTCTGGTCTCCGGACTGTGCTTTACCCTGTTTTTCTGGAGTCGTTTTTTAGGTGGGACTGCCGGCTGGCTTGAAGTGGTGCTGTTCCTGGCCGGACTGGTGTTCCTGGCGATCGAGCTGTTCGTGCTTCCCGGATTTGGCGTCTTTGGCGTGGCCAGTCTGCTTTTGCTGCTAGCCAGTATCGTGATGGCTGGCCAGAATCATTTCTTGCCGGAAAGCCAGCGAGCATTGGATGAGTTGACCAATACGATGAAAATTGTGGTCCTCGCGGGTTTTTGCGTAATGCTTGGAGTGGGGGTGATCACACGATACTATGGATCGATCCCCATTTTTCGCCGCCTTGCCTTGCAACCGCCCGTGGAGACCCACGAAGTATTGCAGGATGAGCAGGGCAACCCTCTCGCGACCGCTGGCGATACGTTTTTGCAGATAGGGGCTCGAGGGGTGGCCCAATCTCCCTTGCGCCCCGCGGGTAAAGGGAAGTTCGCCAGCCACCTGGTCGATGTGGTGACGGAAGGCCAGTTTGTCGAACGGGGCCAGCCAGTTCAGATCGTTCAGATCGAGGGAAATCGAATCGTCGTGCGCGAGATCGACCAAGCCTAAAAGGCCTCGTCCGGAAACTCCATGATCGTTTTCGCGCCGGCCATCAGGGTGGCGAAGGCGGCGCCCGACTGGGGCAGGATACGCTCCATGTAGAAGCGGCCGGTCGCCACTTTCGCCGCGTAGAACCCGCTGGTGTCGCCCTCCATTTTCTCCAGAGAAATTCCCGCCATGCGGGTCCATTGGTAGGCCAGTGCTACCAGGCCGAACAGGCGCAGGTAATCGGTCGCCGCGGCTCCCGCCTCATTCGGATTTTTCAGACCTTGTTGGGCGATGTGGCCGGTAGCCCGTTGCAACCGCCCGAAGGCTTTGGCCAGGGGTTGAATGAAATCTTCCAATGCGCTATCTTCGGCATGGGCCACGAGGAATTCTTGGACCGGGTGGAAAAATTGGCGTAGATAACGGCCGGTGTGCGCTGCCAGCTTGCGTCCGACCAGATCGAGGGCCTGGATGCCGTTGGTCCCTTCGTAAATCATCGCGATGCGCGAATCCCGGACGTACTGTTCCATACCATGTTCGCGTATGTAACCGTGACCGCCGAAGACTTGCAGGCCCAGGTTGGTGCATTCAAAACCGGTATCGGTCTGGAAAGCTTTGACCACTGGAGTCAGCAGGGAGGCCAGGTCGTCCGCGTCCCGTCGCCGCCTGGGGTCGGGGTGCTTGTGGGCCAGGTCGATTTCCTGAGCTACCCACATGGTCAGCGCGCGTGCGCCCTCGGTGTATGCGCGGATGGTCAGCAGCATGCGTCGCACATCCGGATGCACAAGAATGGGGTCGGCCGGTTTGTTCGGCAGTTGGGCGCCGTTCAGGGCCCGGCCCTGGAGTCGTTCGCGGGCATACTCGACAGCTCCCTGGTAGGAAGCTTCAGCCAGAGCCAACCCTTGCACGCCAACTCCTAGCCGGGCGGAGTTCATCATCGTGAACATGGCTCGCATGCCTTTGTTCGGCACGCCGACCAGGTAGCCGACGGCGTCGTCGAAATTGAGGACGCAGGTGCTTGATCCTCGGATGCCCATTTTATGCTCGATCCCACCACAGCTCACACCGTTGTTACTACCGAGAGTTCCGTCGGCGGGGATCGTGAACTTGGGCACCAGGAACATGCTGATGCCTTTGATTCCCCGAGGCGCATCGGGCAACCGGGCCAGGACGAGGTGAATGATGTTTTCAGTCAGGTCGTGATCGCCCGCGGAGATGAAGGTCTTGGTACCATTGATTAAGTAGGTGCCGTCCTCCCGAGGTTCGGCTTTGGAGCGAATCAATCCCAGGTCGGTGCCGCATTGAGCTTCGGTCAGGCACATGGTGCCCCCCCAGGTACCATCCATGAGTTTCGGTAAAAACATCTGCTTCAGTTCGTCGCTGCCGTGGGCTTCCAACGCATGGCAGGCACCCTCGCCGAGCCCCGGATACATGGCCAGGGACAAGTTCGCCGAGAGAAGCATTTCGGAAACCAGAACGCTCAGTGCGCTGGGTAAGCCCTGGCCGCCATATTGGGGATCTCCGCCCAGGCTGGTCCAGCCTCCCTGGGCGAATGTGGTGTACGCTTCCTTGAAACCCGCGGGCGTGCGAACCGTGCCGTTTTCAAAGGCACAACCTTCTTCGTCACCTGTTCGGTTGAGGGGTTGCAGGACGTTCTCGGCGATTTTGGCCGCCTCTTCCAGGATGGCCTCAATCATATCGGGAGTGGCCTCCTCGTAGCCTGGCAATTGTGCCAGACGCTCGCCGTCGTGGAGTTCGTAGTAAACAAAACGCATATCGCGCCGCGGCGCTTTGTAACTCGCCATGATGGTGCCTTTGGGTGTCAGGTGTCAGGTGTCGGGTGTCAGGTGTCAGGTGTCAGGTGTCAGGTGTCGGGTTTCAGTGAGCAGTAGGCAGGTATAGAATCTAGGTGCCGAACTCCAGTCTCTGGCCCAAATGTCGTGAAGGACTTGAGGCCGCATTTCCCAGGCTCGTAGCCGGATGCTTGCGAATTCGGCTATGGTAATCCTGTACTGCGTTGCCCCACCCCTTCGAAGGCCGTTAGTGCGTGTCCGGGCACTAATTACGCAACGGCTTGCCCGTATCCAGCATGTGCTCGATACGGTCCAGGGTGGCCGGGGTTTGCACCAGGGTTATAAAAGCTTCACGTTCCAGAGCCAGGATATCGTCCTCCGACAAACTTTCGGTGATGTCCGTGGCGCCACCGGCCAGCACGTGGGCCAGCGCTTTGGAAACGACTACATCATGCTCGGTGGCTTTGCCCGAACGCTGAAAATCGTCGACCGCCATGCCGAAGGCGACCTCGGCGGTGGGACCGGGCAAGACCAGTTCCGAGGGCTCCGGCGGTTGATAGTCGACGGCCAGTTCCAACGCCTTGGCCTTGGCAGCGGCCAGGAGACGATCGGAGTTCATCACGATATCGTCCCCGGGACGCAAGTAGAGCAATTCCTTGGCCTCGTCCGCCGATTTGGAAACCTTCGCGGTGCTGATCGTTTCGAATGCCTTGGTCACTCCAGGCATGGGGCCCTGATAGTAATCTTTGTTGCCGGTCCAGCGTAGTAGCATCTCTTTGCAACC
>JAJRWS010000440.1 GCA_024276705.1 Planctomycetota bacterium
CACCAGATCGTCGGTCAATGCGCCATTCCAAACGTCGTGTAAACCTGTTTGGTCAAACAGTTCACGGCGGATCGCCCAGGAACCACCCCATACGGGATTCAGCCCCTTGGGACTGTAGAGTGAAGCGGCCGTGGCGTTGATGCTGTGTAGCAGGTAGTTGGTCCAGGTCGGCCGCTCGGGCACGAACCAGCGATACCCGGTGACTATACCTACTTCCGGATTGTCCAGTTGCCGCATCAACATACTCAGCCACTCGGGCCGTGGGCGTGCGTCGGAATCGACGAAGGCCAGCCGGCGCACTTCCGCTGCAATATCCCTGGTGGCGGCCCGCAAACTGTGAACTTTCAAGCCTGTATCGGTCGTACTGCCTGCAACGACCAGTCGAGATTGCACGTGCGGATACTCGGCCATCAATTCGCCGATGATAGGGCATGCCAGGTCCTCCGCACTCTCCACCATGAAGTGCAGTTCGTAATTACCATAATCTTGACAAAACAGTGGTCGTAAGTTTTCCTTCAAACCTAGATCGAGCCCTTTGCATGGGGCGAAAAGGGCAACCCGTGGAGAATCTCCGTTGGCCCTGGAATGGTCGAAGCCCGCCTGCAGACGCTTCCGGGCAGAGCGCCGATGTTCCCAGGATTGGCAGCCGAGCAAAAATGCTTCTAGCAATGCCAGGCCGGCGATGACCGTCGAGAGCATGAGCCAAGAGGCATCCATAAATCCACCAGCAGGTTTCCATGACCTGGGGGAATCAGGGTAATACTAAAAGCTGGAATGCCCCCACCCCCCAACGAGGACATACGATCTCAGCACTTCCAAATTTCCTCGTGACCCTACGTGAGGCAGGGCGATAAGCCGCCCGAGAACCGATATTGCTTGCAATTAGCGCATCGCTCGGGTCGGCTTCATCGGCTATTCTTGGAACTACTGTATCTATTCCCTACTATTCGGCTGCCGGCCATTGCCACTACAATCCTTTCAAACCGAATAAACTCAATAATCCCACGGTTAGCAAACCGCGGGCAATTCCTCAGGCATGCTATATGGGCCAAAGTGGCACGATTCAGCCTCCTACCATCCGTGTGGAACCCCGTCATCGATGCATCAACCCGAATCACAGGACTCGAAACTCTCTGGCGGTGCTATCGTCCTGGTTGACCATGGCTCCCGTCTGGAGCCAAGCAATCGACTACTGCTGGAAGCTGCGGCGGCCTACCGCCAGCATTCCGATTGGCCCATTGTCGAACCGGCCCACATGGAACTTGCGGAACCTTCTATCGCGACAGCATTCCAGCGCTGTGTGCATCAGGGAGCCGACTGGGTGATCGTGTTTCCCTACTTTCTCGGACCCGGAAGGCACTCCACGGAAGATATCCCGCGTCAGGCCGCCGCTGCCGCCGCCCGATTCCCGAGTCTGCGTCATCGGGTCGCCGCCCCCTTGGGCCTGCATCCATTGCTCTTGCAAGTAATGGATGCCCGGATTGCCGATTGCTTGCAATCATTGCAGCCACCCAAGAGCGTGTGATCTTTAGCCGCCTGCTCAATTGTCGGCGCGATTATGCCGACTCTATCGAATATCCGGGTGAGCGAGTCCGGTATCACCTGCAGAGCAGGAGGCTTGAGGAAGCATTCCTAACTGCCCACGAGGCCGTCACCCTCTTGGCTTATTACCAGAAATTTTCCAATGGCTATTTTCATGAACACCCTGACCCGCCATGCTCTCTTGCTATCAATCGTGGCAGTGGCCACAAAACCTCTCCTGGCCGCTCCGGTCGTACCCGGAACGGGTGAAAAAGTAACCGTTGTGGGTGACAACTTCGAGTCTCGGGACTGGCGTTATATCAAGAATGGATACAAGGCGAGCTACGAACTGGACGAACAACAACGCCCGCCAGGAGGAAAATCGAAAAACGGCCGTTGGTACGAAAGCGCGAAACGAGGGCAACCCGATGTGATCAAGCGCGTCCCCACACCTCCTGGTGGTCTGCCGGGCAGTCGAGGCGCGTTGTTGGTGACGACCCGTCTTTCCGGCATACCGGGTGAACTCAGTGGCAAACAGCAACAAGACGATCTGCTGATGAGTGTCCGGAGCCGGTTGGGCCAGGCAATTCCAGTGACTTGGAGCCCCAGTTTCGTGGTTCGGGTCTATTTGCCTGATTTCGACAAATGGGAAAATCGCACCGGCGCGTCGTTTGGAATCCGGGCGGATGTGCGTGGCCGTGACCGCCATGGGGCGGTCGAACCCTATTGGCCTGGCTTCTTCCTGCTCTTTCGCAGCCAAACAAGTCGCCAGTTTGATGAAGATTTCGCCCAAATCAGCATTCGCGCCCAAAAGAACGGCCACGACGTCGCCGGTCCCAAGATCTATCAGCCCGGCTGGTGGACGTTTGGTTTGTCTTGCACACCGGATGGGAAAGTCCATTACTATGCCAAGGAAGGAGTCGAGGACCTGACCGCTGAGGATCACCTCTACTCAAGCTATCCGTACGCTTCTCGCTGTCTCTATTTTGATAATTTTTTCATCAATGTCGCCAATTGGGACAATGGTAAAAACTGGTCGACTCCGTGGGTGATCGACGATCCGGCGGTTTACGTCATACCTCCTCCGGGCCGCACGATGGCCCATCTGGTTCGGCGTCGTACTCGCCAGGTAGCGCGGCGTTCGAGCCAGCCGACAAAATCTTCCAAGAAACGAACCTTCCAGTCCGCCCGGCGGACTGGCACCAAGCGGCGGTAAAGTCTGAATGGGCTAATCGACCCGGAAGTGCTCGAGCGACGCCTGCCGATTCGCCTGCTACAACAACACATCCGCCGGGGTTCCGGCGGCGCGGGCCGGCACCGGGGAGGGGATGGAGTAGTTCGTAGGCTGCAGTTTCTCCAACCGCTGGAGCTCTCTCTGATTACCCAGCGGCGCGGGGCCACACCCTCCCTATGGGATGGCCGGCGGAGCGCCCGGCGCACTGGGCAGGAACCGGTTGCTCCGTGCCGATGGAACGGTCCGAAGCCTGCCGGCCCTCTGCGCATGCCAGGTCATGCCAGGGGATACCTTGATCCTCGAAACGCCAGGGGGTGGAGGTCTTGGCACTCCTGCCGATCCGGAGGGGTGTAACCGGCAACCCGCTGAGGAATCTGGAAATGGTCCGTCCGCTTGAGCAGAGAATGGTCATTAGATAAATGACACGTTCCAACGTCCCAATTTGCTGGCAGGACGCCAGTTTCTCCCACTCTGGCCCACGACACCCGACACCTGGGCTCACGAAAATGAGCCTTTTTCTCTGGGAAACAGGTTCTAGAAATTGCTCGACTTTTGTTCCACCTGTCATCCTGAGCGCAGCGAAGGATCTCCTGCTTGTAGTACGCAGCAATGAGC
>JAJRWS010000020.1 GCA_024276705.1 Planctomycetota bacterium
CTCGTGCTCGAATGCAAGCGGGAGGGAATGTTGGTCATCATCAATAACAAGGCTCTTCACCAGCATGGTATTGTTCCATTCGATTACGATTACGAGTACGAGTACGAGCACGACGGAACGGCGGAGCCTGATGGGTACTCACCAGCAGAGCTGGTTGTTTACGGACGGGAATTAGCTTTTTGTCCTTTTTCCCTGAACCCTGAACACTGAACACTACCATCTACCGAAGTTATTATTGAACGGTTCCTTACTGCCCCTTACCCCTACCCCCCTTACAAACTCCATGCGCAGTCTACTCCTGGTCATCGCTTCGTTTCTAGTGACCATCCTGGCCTGGGGGATCTACGGCCCCGTGCTCCACTGGGGCCAGGAGGGCATGACCGACGCAGGCGCAAGCGAATTGGCCCGTTGGCGTCCGTTTGTCTGTGTTGGCCTTGCCTACTTCGTCATCGGTGTCATCGTGCCGGCACTGCTCCTGAAGTGGAAAGGCGAACAAGGAGGCTGGACCGCCAAGGGAGTGAGCCTCAGCCTCGCGGCTGGAGCGTTGGGTGCCGTGGGCGCTTTGGGGATCATCCTGGCCTTTAACTTTGGCGGCAAGCCGGTCTTCGTGATGCCGCTGGTCTTTGGCGGGGCGCCGGTCGTCAATTCGCTTCTGACCATTTACCTGGCCAGACGAGTCCGTGACATTGGCCCCATGTTTCTGGCCGGCCTGGTCATGGTAATCCTGGGTTCGGTCACGGTCATGCTGTGCGCGCCGCACAAAGCACATGGGCCCGATTCTGCTGCCGCCACGACGGAATCCCAAGCGAAGACAACCGCCTCAACCAGTACGAACACTCCGCTAATATCTTCCGGTTCGGCAAATGCTCCCAAGGAAAAACCACCGGGCGGCAAACTGGGCCGGTGGATTTTGCAATTGGTATCAATCGCCATGGTCATCGTCTGCTGGGGTGCGTATGGTCCCACCCTGCATAAAGGCCAGGCCGCCATGCGGCAAAGTCGGCTGCGGCCGCTTATCTGTGTCGGGCTGGCCTACTTCGCGATTGCCGTCTTGGTACCCAACCTCCTGCTGCGCATCACCCCTGAATCGAGCGGCTACTATTTTTGGGGGTCCGCCTGGAGTCTGGCGGCCGGGAGCGCCGGAGCGATTGGTGCTTTGGGAATCATCATGGCGTTTGATTTTGGCGGCCGACCGATCTACGTCATGCCGCTGGTTTTTGGCGGCGCGCCGGTCGTCAACACGCTGTTCAGTACGCTCACCGGCGGCCTTTGGGATCAAATCGGCTCGATGTTCCCGGCAGGCCTCATCCTGGTGATCGCCGGCGCGGCAATGACACTCATCTTTGCCCCCAAGGGGGGACCGGCACCCTCCAGCCCCGAGCCGGAAATCCCCACTCAAATCAAAACACCCCAGGCCGAAACGACCACCGCCAGCAAGACTTAGCTTCCCCATGTGCCAACCCTCGCAAAAACCAAATCTCCAACCCCCATCTCCGGCGGAGGCGATGCGGCGGATCGATGCCCAGTTGAGCCATGCCTGGATGGTACGCACCTTTCTCAAGCACTCGGACGAAATGCTCGAAGAAGACGAGTTGCGCGACGTGCAACGCACCCTCTACGATGTCATGTTGGCGCTCGGCCCCACTTGGCAGGCCCAGGAGCCGGACGCCTACCTGCGTCAGATGCGAAAAAAAATGGGCCGGCTACGCGCGGCCAGCGCACAGTTCACCCAGATACAACCCGAGATTTCCACCCATACGAATTTTCAAATGGCCGCCCAATCCCTGCGGCAGGCGGTCCTGGAAATCGAAACGATACTCCAATCAGAAAGTTCTCTCCATGAGTGAAGTGATCGACCTACTCGCCCAATTGGTTTCCATCAGCAGCGTCAACCCGATGGGGCGCGACCTGACGGGCGACGACGTGCTGGAAACGCGGATGGGCCATTTTCTGGAAGCGTGGTTTCAGCAGGAAGGCATCCCGTGCCAGCGGCAGACAGTCGAACCAGGCAGAGACAACATCATTGCCCATCTGGCGGGCGGCTCCCGAACCGTACTGTTCGAAGCCCATCAAGATGTGGTGCCGGTCGACAACATGACCATCGACCCTTGGAAACCGGAAATCCGGGATGGCCGCCTGTGGGGCCGTGGTTCGTGCGACACCAAGGCAGGCATGGCCGGCATGATGACCGCAATGCGGCGGCTGAAAACAGCGGCTCCGGCAAACATGCCCTCGGTCACCATGCTCTGCGTCGTGGATGAGGAGCACCAATTCCGCGGTATCTCAAAAGCTTTCGAAATGGGGGCTGGCGAAATGGGGATCGAGGCCGACATGGCGATCGTGGCGGAACCAACGGAACTGGAGATTGTCGCCAGCCACAAAGGGGTCGTGCGTTGGAAAATCGTCACCGAGGGAATCAGCGTTCACAGTGCCAACCGGGACGATGGCGTCAACGCGATCGTGCGGATGGGGCAAGTCATTCAGGCACTGGAGAATTTTCATCAACAAGTCCTGCGATCTCGCACCGACCCGGCGCTAGGCAACGCGGCCCTGAGCATCGGCTGCATTCGCGGCGGGACCAGCGTCAATACGGTCCCCAACCGGTGTGAAATCGAAATCGACCGGCGTCTGCTGCCTGGCGAGGAACCCATGGAATGCATCGCGGAAGTCCACGCATGGCTGACCGAGCATGCCCAGCTCGATTTTGCCCCCCTCTTTGAAGACCCTTGGGTGATCAGTCCCCCCCTCCAGCGAACGGACGACGAAACGGTAATCCGCCAACTGGCCCAATCGTGCGACCGCATTCTAGGCAGCCACAAAATCTCCGATGTCGCCTACGGCACCGATGCGCCGGTGATCGCCGGGGCAGGGATTCCGGTCGTCGTCTTCGGCGCCGGCAGTGTCCGCCAGGCCCATTCCAAGGACGAATGGGTTTCGATCGAACAGGTCGAACAGGCGACCGAAGTCTTTTACGACTTTCTTGTCCGAGTCGGAAAAGGGTAAAAAGAGCGGGGAGCGGAATTTATTGGGGCGCCGCGTTCCAAGACTTTAGGCAATGCCAGAATACGTTCGTTGTTGTGCAGCGTCTAAGTTCCCTTTGAGGCGAACACGAAAGCGAGCTGACCCACCGATTTTCGGGGGATGTCCTGTTCTTCCAAGTACAGGGATAGCTTCCCTTCGGCGTTCATTTCAACCATGCGTCGCTGTAAGCGATCCAACTCCTGCTCGCTCGCCAATGCGAAGGACGAGTCGCCGTCCCGCCATTCTTTCTTCAGCGGCCCGCAGGGATCAAAATAGGCTTCGCCCTGGCAGACGGTTTCGAGCGGAACATAGGTCTCATGGCAGGTGAATCCACTGGCAGCCAACATCTTCCGCAACATCGGCAACGGGGCATATCGACGGGCAACATTCTTGGCTGCTTCTGGAATGAGACGGAAGTACCAGTAGCCACGCTCCAACTGTCTCTGGGAACATGTATTGATGACCAATATGCCTCCAGGTCGCAAGACGCGATGGAACTCTCGCAAGACACAAAGATGATTGGGCCAATCGCCACAATCCCCGTTGCGTTGAGTATCGAGGTGATGCAGAACTTGGTTCACCATGATCGCGTCAAAGAGGGCGTCCTCAAAGGGCAGATCCCCCAGATCCGCCTCGTGAAACGCAATCCGTCCCTCTTCCTGGTAACCATTCATTTTGGCGGCGGCCACGTCCAGCATCCCCCGACTTATGTCGGCCGCCTCAATCCGTTTTACATAATCGACCAGCGCGCTTGAGTAGTTGCCTGTGCCGCAACCTGCGTCCAGCACGGATATTTCCGATAAAGGTTTCCCTCCCCTCGCCAAGCATCCAAGAATGATCTCCACGCCAACCGCGCTTCGAGTCCGATCGTAATTGGCTGCAGTTTCTTGGTAATGTTCATAATCAGTCATAAAGCAATGCCATTTCCTTCTTAAACCGGAAGTATTTTAGAACCCGAACAGCATCCACCATTGGCCGTTCGTGGTTGACAATCCGGGGCAAAGCCGAACATTCACAGGATCGTCAAAAAGTATATTTGGGCGAGGCCGGTAAGGAACGAGGACCCGCTGTTCCTTAAATCGACTGTGTCAGCCAGATCGGCACGCCGCAAATTAGATAGTCAACAAGTCTACCGGCGATGTAGAAACCTGTCAATGAACGAACCACTCGATCTGCCGCCGCGGGCAGTAGGTCCAGCCGCGCTGTTCGCAAGCTGATTTCAGCCATAAAGCTCGCTTCCGAAGCTGATCGATGTCGACTCCCTGCGGCATCAGCAAGATTCGATCTTCTCGTACCTCCGGGAAAGCATGTAGCCATTGCTCCACTTCTTCCAGGTCTGCCGGCGTGTCGAGAACGAACTTCAACTGGTAGTCGTACTCGGCCATCAGTTGCTTCAGCACGGCCGGCTGGTAACGCTGACGCTGATGCCGGCGACTCCAATGGGCATGCTGCCGGAGCGACGGCCCACTGCTGGCCAACTTGGGGCTGATCGACATCAGGTCGCAGGCGACCGGCAGGTAAATGGTACCCGCGGTCTCCACCGTGACATGACGCCCCTGCCCGCGCAACTGCTCCGCTAAAGGGAGCAATTCGGCAAACAACATCGGCTCGCCACCGGTTAAAACCACGTGCGTGCTGTCCCACTCTTCGACCTGAGCGATAATCTCATCGACCGAATGGTCCGTCCCCTCCGGCTGCCAGGAAGCATGCGGCGTATCGCAGAACCAACAGCGCAAGTTGCAGCCACTGGCCCGGACAAACACACTGGGCGTGCCGGTCAGTCGACCTTCTCCCTGTACCGATCGGTAGATTTCCACGATTTTCATCGATGCTCAGTCCACCAGGTAAGGAATCGGATCGACCTGGCCGGCCTCGGCAAAACCTTGGCGGCGCAACTGACACGCATCGCAGCGACCACAAGAAATCCCTCCATCATCTGGCGTGTAACAGGTATGGGTCAAGCCGTAGTCCACTCCCAGTTCCAGACCCCGGCGAATGATTTCGGCCTTCGTCATCGCCACCAGCGGCGCATGGATGCGAAACCGCAAGGTTCCTTCCACCCCGGCCTTGGTGGCCAGGTTGGCAACCTGCTCGAAAGCACGCAAAAATTCGGGGCGGCAATCGGGATAGCCGCTGTAATCGATCGCATTGACGCCCAAAAAAAGATCGGCAACTCCCAGCACTTCGGCATACCCCAGAGCCAACGATAGCAAAATCGTATTGCGCGCCGGTACGTAGGTCACCGGGATCCCCTCGGCCATGGCCTCGCTAGACCGATCTTGCGGCACGTCCAGGTCGTCGGTCAACGCACTCCCTCCCAAGGCAGCCAAATCGATCGAGAGCACGCGGTGCTCCGCCACCTGCAAAGCTTCAGCGACACGGCGGGCCGACTCCAGCTCGAACCGGTGCCGCTGGCCATAGTCGACACTCAACGCATGGACCGTGTAGCCATCGGCCATGGCAATGGCCGCGGTAGTGGCCGAGTCAAGACCTCCCGAAAGAAGAACAACCGCCGATTTGGATGGGGACATTGCCAAAGAATCTTAGGGACTATGGGAATAATGACATGGAAACCGGGGCCACAGCCCGATTCACAACCTGGACTCCCGCTCCCGCTCTCTGCTCTCTGCTCTCCGCGTCCATTATGCTTCACTCTCCGTTGTCCGGGCATTGAGCTCTTGCGGGGCGTGTAGGGGCTACCTGGGCGAAGGGGTCAGGTCTAAGTTTTCGGCTTGTGCGTCCATCGGGTTGGATGCCTGGTGGACCGAAAATTAGACCAGACCCCGCCCTCCTGTTCTCTACGTCGTTTTGCTCTCTGCTCTCTGCTCTCTGCTCTCCGACCCGCCCCTTTTCGACCTCCCCCTATCATGCCACAATGAGGGTCCCAATGAAAGGAACCTCGCCCATGAGCCCATCCCGGACCTTACTGGAAACATTCCCCAACCAGTTCCCCGAACGGGAATACGAAATCGAAATAGTTTGCCCGGAATTCACTTCGGTCTGTCCTAAGACGGGACAACCCGATTTTGGCATACTTACCATCACTTACTGTCCGGGCGACCGCTGTGTGGAACTGAAAAGCCTTAAGTTTTATCTGCAAAGCTATCGGAACGAAGGGATTTTTTACGAAAACGTCACCAACGTGATACTTGACGACCTGGCCGGTGTGCTCGACCCGAAGTGGCTCAAAATCAAGGCCGCCTTCTGCGCCCGCGGCGGTATTACTGAGACCGTCACGGTTGAGTATAGCTCCAGCGGTTAGTATCCTGAGTAATAGGCGCTGGTTGAAAAGTGCGAGCTGGACCTTGCAAGAGTTTGAACCCACAATGGTGGTCCTGATGCCTTTTCCCCGAAACCTGAAACCTTTATTCCTGAACCTGGACGTGTAGAGACTATCTGGCATGAAGGGGTAAGATTTTTACAGTAGAAGAAACGGAATCCGCAACGAATCGACGGCCCTTGGTACCAATTGAAAATTGACAACTGATCATTGACAATTGACAATTTCCAGACCCCTCCCTCTTGATCCTTACCTTCTTTTTTCCTGACACCTGAACCCTGAACCCTCAACTCTCAACCTTTACCATGCCTACACGCCCCCAAGTCATTCTCTCCGGATTTGCCGACGAAGCGGCCAACCACAAGACCGCGGTGGAGCAATTCGCCGCTTTCGCCGCGTTGGGACTGCAATACTATAGTTTGCGTTTCATCGACGTAGGCGAAGGCATTAAGAATGTCATGCAGTTGACCAAGCCCGAGATTACCAAACTTCGGCACCTGGAAGACGAATACGGCATGAATGTGGCTTCCATCGGTTCGCCGATTGGCAAAGTCAAATTGTGCGATGTGGAAGACGGCACTCAGAACCGATACTTACCATTCAAAAAATACCTGGATGGCGAAGTCAACCGAGCGTGTGAGCTGGCTCATACTTTTGAAACTAAATTGATTCGAGGATTTTCATTCTACCACCCCAAGGGGACCGACCCCTGGGAACACCTGGACCAGGCAGTCCAGCAATTGGGAGAAATTGCCGAGGTTTGTCACCGTAGCGATTTAACCTTTGGCTTGGAAATCGAAGCCAACTTGATCGGCCAAACAGGTCAGCTCCTGGCGGAACTCCATCGGCGCGTCAATCACCCGGCGATGGTCACCATCTTCGACGGGGCGAACATCGCCTGCCAGGGTTTTTCCACCGCCGAATGCATTGAACAATACCAGGTCATGAAGCCAAGCATCGGCTGGCTGCACATCAAGGACTACCACGATCCGAGCATGAAAGCACGATCATCCCATGTCGATGAGGAGATGTTAAAGAATTTCGTCCCTGCAGAGGTAGGAGACAGTGGCCACGAAGCCATTCTCCGTGATTTCGCCGGCGCCATCCCCGATCTGGAACGCCGACTCAAACGCCGGGGCATCCCTGGAGTGATTCTCGACCTCGAACCCCACTTGAAGGGCGGCGGGCAGTTTGGCGGCTTCAGCGGTCCGGACGGACTGGGAGTCGCGCTGCGCAGCCTCACCCGAATGCTCGATTTTGTCGGCATCGGCTACCATCTGCGCGACCTGGAAGACATCCGTGCCGCCCGCGGATTTTAAGGTGAAAAAGAGGGCCAATCGTGCAGTAAGGAGCGGGACTTCTTCCTGCCCCCTTTTTCGCCCTTTTTCACTCTCGGTTTTCGGCCTCGGAACCGGTTCGGATCATCTGTAGCAGCGTGACGCACAACCCGAAGACCCAATAAAATCCAGCCATGGCAGCCAGACAGCCACCCAAAAAGGCTGGATCGCTATACTGTTCCGCGTGGAGAATCAGCAAGAGCGCCATGGATAAGGCAATGCCCCCATAAACCAGCTTGCTGAAGATCGCATGCGTTTCATTCTGTTGCTGGTACGTAGCAATCGCCTGATCCGCTGAATGGTTCGCCAGTTCCCGCATCGCCGTGATATCGACGGCCATATCTGGATTCTTTACGGTCTGTTTGAACGAATCCCCTTCGATCGGCCGAACCGTCTCGGTCGTGGCAAATTCTGGCATACCGACCTGCTGGCAGTCAGGGGCAGCCGGTGTGCGTTCGCATGCGAGTTCTTCCTGCCCCATCGTGGAATCACCACACACGCGTTGCATCATGCTCGACATGTACGTCTTGAGTACCGCATCGCCATTCTCCTCCATCTGAGTGGATTCAGCCTCCACAAGGCCCATGGAATCCGGTCCCAAAGATCGAGGGCTTGCCTCTCCTGTCGGGCCGGCTCCCCGGCCAGACTCCGATGGGCCATCCTCATCCAGTAAATGTCGGTACTGCTCAATGAACGAAACCGGTGCGCTACTCGCTTGCTTCCGATCGGAGTTTTCCACCATCGAAGTACTGTCGGCCTTGCCGATTAGCGTTTCGGCCAGCAATGCCTCGTCCGCCAGAGGTGCAACCTTATTCTCCGGCCGATTGAACTCTTCCAATTGGCGTGCCATCTCGTCGCATTGCCTTTGTAGCTGCTCCAGGCGATCATCCGATTCATGCCCAATCTCCAAACGGGCCGTCTCCAACTCACCAAGGACTTGTTCCAGGTGCTGGTCACGTCCAGACAAAACTTTTTCCATCTCTTCAAGGCGCTGCTGGCTCGCGGTCCGATCCGAGACCAATTGGCCACGCGCCACGGTCAAGGCAACCATCTCTGCCTGCAACTTTTCTAGCACCTCGCCCTGTTCGTCAACGACTTGCTGAGTCTGCTCACGTTCACTCCGACTTGCTTCCAACTCACCAAGTAACTGTTCGATACGGTCATTGCGATCGCTCAGCACCTGCTGAAGCGCCTGCTGTTGATCTTCACTTGCCGATTGGCTCAATCCCAGTTTTTCGACAGTGCCCAACAAGTCCTGCCTTTCATCCCGCAGCAACTGATATTCGGCCATCCGTCCGTCGGCCTCTTGCCCCAACTGGACGACCTGCTCTCGCGAAGAAACCAACTCCGCAGTCAGTTCGTTCAATCGCTCCTCACGCTCGGATATACCCGTTTCCATTTCCCGCAGACGCTGCTCCGCACGAGTCAGTTCCGATTCCCATGATTCGCGGGCAATTTCCAGAGTGCCGAGCTCAGCTTGAAGTTGCTCTCTCTGAGTTTTTTGCACCGCGGCCACCTGATCGGCCTGTTCACGCTGAATTCGTGCTGTTTCCAATTCGCGATTCAACTCAGCCAGACCCTCCTCTTGTCCGGATAAAGCCGTTTCCAGCTCCTGGCATCGCTGGTCACTCACAGCCTGCTCGGCTAGCCAGCGGCTGCGCGCCGTGGACAGCTCACTCAGCTCACTTTGCAGCCGGTCGACCTGACCAGCCTGTTCCTCCATCGACTGCTGGGTTTGCTCTTGCTCGTTCCGGATGGACTCCAGGTCGCCGAGCAATTGTTCAATACGGCTATCTCGATCGCTGAGGACCTTCTGCAACGCTTCTTGCTGCTGTTCATTGGCGGTTTGAGTTGCTTCAAGCTTTTCGACCTTGGCAACAAGTATATCCCGTTCGCCATTCAGCTCACCCAGACGATGCTCACGCTCGGCCAACTGGTCCGCCAACTCCTGCCGCTCGGCCTCGCTTGCCGACTGTTGGGCAGCCAGTTCGTCCCGGGCCGAAGCCAACTCGCCAAGCTCCCACTGCAGGCGTTCAATTTCCATCCGCTGAGCCGCGGCCGACTGTTCGGACTCTTCACGGCTCGATCGGGCCGACTCCAATTCGCCGCTCAGCTCGCCCAGACGATGCTCACGCTCGGCCAACTGGTTCGCCAACTCCTGCCGCTCAGCCTCGCTCGCCGACTGTTGGGCAGTCAGGTCGTCCCGAGAGCTTGTAAGTTCGTCACAAACCAATTGGAGCTGTTCCACCCTGGCAGCATGTTCCGAAATTGCCTGCTGCGTCTGTTCCCAACCGTTTCGAGCTAATTCTAATTCGCCTGTTAGCTCAGCCAGCTCTCCATGGCATTGGGTCAATTCGCTCTCTAATTTTTCAGCCTGGCTACGTAAAGAAGATTTTCCTTCCCGAGCATCTCGTAGCGAAACCACCAAACCACGACATCGTATCCGTGCCATGCGGTTTGCTTTAGCAAGATATTTCAACCGTTGTTCCGTGCTATCATGACCTTCGCTTGACTCAGGCTCTTCTCGGGGTACCGATAGCTCGGACTCGTTGGCAACCAGAGTATCAGCCGCTGGCACCACTTCCAACTCCACGTCGCCAAGCGTTAGACGATCGCCCGCATGCAGGGAAGATGTGGAGAAATCACGGCCATTCAAATGGCATCTGGCAGCTGACCAGCGGGTAACGATTGCTTCCCCTTGACGCTGGACAATAACGCAATGCAGCGGTTGGATTTCAGGATGCGACAAGCAGACATGGCATCTGGGGCCAGAACCAATCGTACATTTATCTTCCGTGATGGGCACCGTACGAGCGGCCTTCCCCTGTTCACGGATGCAGAGAGCCAAAGGGGGACTTGAGACATCCGCTGCCAGGGAGGAGTTCTCGGGTAGAAGCTGTGTCGTCATAGTCGTTTCGCCCAAACGGGGTTCAGCCCTGCACGGCAGGTGGAATCGATGCACGTACCATGGGAACAAAGTGCATAATCGGCCTCAGGCAACTCTACTTCACAATCGGGGCTGGGGTCCCTGAGAGTGGGCAAATTAGCCCTGGAATTCCCCATATCGCCATATCCGTCCGCAATCGTAGTGCTCCAAGGCGCAAAGATCGGCAATTGGCTCAAATTCGGCCAGTCAATTGCCGATTCTCGAAAAGCGACCACTCGCGGAAAATGTCAATTTCCGATCCATTGGAAGCTTGGGCTAGAAAAGACTATACGCAGCTCTAAGAAATGCCCCGGAACCGCGGCCCGTACAAATAGCCACAAACCATTTCACTACAACAACTTACAACACGTACAGGAGAACAGTTCCAGACATTTCGCCGCAAGAATCCATAATGACGACCTTTTCTGCTTCTCGTGCGTACTATAGTTACGGTACCTACTTGCTAAGCCCCGAGAACTTGAAGAAACTACCACCGGATGTGGGGGGCAGGTAGGCTTGGATCCCACTCAACAGCGAGTTGCCACTCGCTGGAGAAGCATACAAGCGCTTGAGAAACATACAAGAGAAATACAACTTATGACTGAGTGACGATTGAGCTACCGTTCAACGTCGAGGGAGATTCAAAATGGCCCGCAAAGATTCGCTCTTTAAACTTCGCGACCTGCTCATCAAGCGACGCGATGCCTTGCGCAAGGCGTTGGCTGGCGACCTCAGCCTACTGAAGTCGCTCCGCGATCAAATCGGCAGCGACGTCGTTGATGCCGCCCTCGATGCGGCACAAGACGAAATCAGTTCACAATTAGCCGAAGTTGAAAGCCGTGAGCTTGCCCACATTGATCTGGCTCTGGAACAAATGCGCGAGGGCACTTATGGTCAGTGCGATATCTGCGGAGGAAAAATCCCCCTGGCAAGGCTTAATGCGCTGCCCTATGCGACCAACTGCATCAACTGCCAACGAGAAGCAGAAACAGGAGCCTCGGGAGGTTTATCGGCTGGAAATTGGAGCCGCGTACTCAATACGGGCTACGCCGATAATGAAATCCCTTTCAGCGATTTGGAAGCATCCTAGTAACCGCCATCTCCACCCTGCCGAAAAACGGAGGACATGCATGCCCAATTGCCAGCGGTTTTGGTGCATGCGGGGTCTGATTCGTTGCATGCTGGCATTTTTCCTGGTATTCCCAGGGATTTCTCTTTTGGAACAGTTCTTCCCAAGCACAGCGTGGGTCTCGTTGCCCCTTGGCCCTTCACGACTCCAAGCGCAACAAATCGCCTTCCCGATTCCCGCCAGCACGCGTGAAACGGCGGCGGACCGGGACACGCTCTATCGAGAATTAGCTCGTGACGTGGATGCGCTTCAGCGAGAACTGGGCATTTACAAACGTGTCATCCGGCTGGTTTCCCCCTCGGTGGTTCACATCGAAGCCACTCCCTTGCCACGATATCAAATGCGACAGGACATCGAGGAAGCAGGGTCAGGCGTCCTCATGCAACTTCCTGGCTTACCGGAAAAAACGTTTATCCTGACCAACCGGCATGTCATCAAACATTCGGATAAAGACCACCTCCGGTTGGAACTGGCCGACGGCAGGCAACTCCAGCCCACCAAGATCTGGACCGATTCCAAAACCGATGTGGCCATCCTGGCGGTCCATGGCCAGGGCCTGCTGCCCGCCCATATCGGCGATAGCAACCAGGCGGAAATCGGTGAAATCGTCCTTGCGTTTGGCAGCCCCTTCAATCTTCGACAAAGTGTGACTCGTGGCATCATTAGCGCCAAAGGTCGCAGCAATCTGGACCTGGGCGACGGGGAAGTCGCCTATCAGAATTTCATGCAAACCGACGCCGCCATCAACCCGGGTAACAGCGGCGGGCCGTTGGTGAATTTACGCGGTGAGGTCATCGGGCTGAATACGGCCATCGCCAGCAGTTCCGGTGGCAATGACGGCATCGGATTCTCCATACCGATTAACATTGCCGTACGGATCATGCGCCAGTTGGTGGAAACAGGACATGCACGCCGTGGTTTTCTGGGAGTCACCTTGGACGGATATTTCGACAGTCGCGCGGCGCGTCGGATAGGCCTGCCCCGTATGATGGGCACACGGGTCAAGCAAGTCACCTCCCCTTCGCCCGCAGCCCTCGCCGATCTGCAAGTCGACGATGTCATTCTCCGATACGATGGCAAGGCAATCGACGACGACCACCATCTGATCAGCCTGGTCAAGCTGACCGAAGTTGGAAAACGGGTGGAATTGATCGTCCTTCGCAACGGCGAGCTTCTGACCAAAGTCGCCCAAATCGGCACCTTGGACGACGCCAGCCATTGAGGGTGGGACACATAAGGCGCCCAGCGCAGGAGGGCGGGGTCTGGCACGAAAGAGTTGCGAGAAGCGAGATGCGAGTGGCGAGTTAAAGGGCTGTGGTTCCTTCCTAGGAGTCGTGTGAAATCTTTTCTTGTTTTCTCGATGCTCGCAACTCGTCACTCATCGGACGCGAAAGCCGAAAACTTGTACCTGACCCCTTCGCCGGGTAGCCTGATCCAAATGGCACGTTTCCCAAACACGATCCATACTGCGTATTGGAACACTCATCGACCATTCTTGGGACAACCCATATTCTTCAGTCGCTCGTGGATTGCCTCGACGACTGCCGGGGCATCCAGATCCACAGCCACATCCATGTTGGGCATCCCGCCAGGCCGACGGCGGCGATCGAGCACCGTGGCTCCGTGGGTGAGGCAATCGCCCGTCTCCACATCCCCGTGCAGGGGCTCGGTTTTGAATCGATCGGGCTCCAGCACAGCCATCAAGCCGACCACTTCATGCACCAGAATGCCTTCCCGGCCCAAACGCTGCCGATAAGTGTGGAACATGCCGGGCAAAATCGTGTGCAGCAGTTGCTGGGCCGGACTCGATTTGGCGGAGAAGTGGCTAAGCAGATCGTACCCGAGTACGACCTGGGAGCTGATATCGAGGGGGATGAGTGTTTTGGTTACCGGGGAGTGAAACACCTGCCGGGCCGCGTCTGCGTCGCAATAGATATTGAACTCCGCCGCGGCCGTCACATTCCCAGGCCCCCCGAGGGTGCCCCCCACGATTACCAGATGCCCCACCTGGGTGGCCAGGTCGGGCTCGCGTTGGAACATGGCGGCGATGTTGCTCAAAGGCCCGCCTGCGAGGATCGTCACCCGATCGGATGCGGACCGGATTTCATCGATCATCACTTTGGTCGACGGATGCCGGTGGTGCAATTCGGCCACCCCGAACTGGGCACCACAGAACCCGTCGGGGCCATACAGCTCGCGGCCATCGGTCCGCAGCGGCTGCTGCGGGTCGGCCGCACCGACACGCGGCCAGCGGGCCGGATCGAGCTGCTCGATGATCGTCTGCACATTCCGGGTCGACTGTCGAGGCCCCACGTTGCCACCGGTGGCGGTCACCGCCACCACTTCCAACTGCGGATCGGAAAGCGCCAGGCAAACCGCCATCGCGTCCGCCACCCCCGGATCGATATCGAGAATAATTTTCCTTGCCATCAGCTTCTTGCTCGATAAAGGACTTCTTGCCCTACGGGAATTCTATGAAAAGCGAAGCCGCCTTGCGGTACCGGGGCAAGTCCAGCACCCACTGCACCCAACCATCCATCCCGTAGCCGGGCATTCTAAGGCCCCACCTCGCGGCAGACAAGACAGATTCCGCCAGAGACCATTCCTGGTTTCCCGGTTATGAACCACCATTTATGGTAGACAGTGCCGACCACAAATCAACAGGGGAGAAGTTTGGAAAAGGCCCGGGGAGTTTGGGGCACACAGTAAATGCAGATTGTAAATCCATACCGGGGGGTTTGGGGGGACACCCCCCAATAAATCGCCATGAAATCCTATTTCATCTATCAACGTAGCCATGCGACCGCTCATATTCCAAGGATGCCCGTACTCGAGACGGCGCGGGTGGCACCGACAGTCGTTCGGAGGGAGTGTTGCCTGCGAGTGGGCGTGACCGAACAATTGTCGGTGTGCGCAGCACAGGAGGTAGAGCCCACATGCAACGCGGTCAGGCCTCTTGTGCCATGCACACCGACACTTATCCGAGTCAGCGACCACCGGCAGAGCCGGTGGCTTGAGGAAAGCCCCTAAAAGGGGCTAGAGAATAAATATCGTACTCGTACTCAGCCCAGCGGTACTCGTACTCGAATCCAATCTTACTATTTCCCGGGTTGAAATTCTTCCGCCGGCGTTGTTGCGGGCACGAATGAATTTTCTGAAGTTTTTTCCCCGGCGGATTCGTCATGGGGTGATGATACAGCACCGGAAACGGTCAATGTACCATCTGCGAGAGATCGTTTTTGGACTCTCATACGTGTCGAAATATCGAGTCGTTTACCATCCACCACATCGTAAGTTGGCCATTGTTTGAAATCGGTGTGTGCCCCGGAAATCATGTCGCCATCTTCGATAGGAATAGAAACAAGAAAAGCGTAGTTTCCAGCAGGAAGTTGGATTTCGCCAATGCCGTCGGTCGAGAACTCCACGATATTATTCCGGGACATAAATACCGGCGCACGTTGCGGCCTCTGTTGTGGATTGATATAGCCCTTCGTTGGTATCTCGAAGCGCATCGACTGTTCCGTTTTATCATCCAGCAGTTGCACTCGGACGCGGCCGCCATGAGTGAGCCCGATATTGGGTGCGCTTGCCGATTCACCCTGTTCCACCGCTACATTTTCAACCCCTTGAGTGACCCAACCCTCGACATCCGCCGTGAGATGATACTTGCCGGCGGGGAGCGATGCAAACCGATAGTGGCCCGACCTATCGAGCCGGGTTGACTCCGTTTGAAATTGGTAGTGACCTGGCCGTTGGCCCAGCTTGGGCTGCGGTAACACACGTTGCAAGCGCACCACACTGCCGCCAGGAATCTTTGCGGTTGCATTGACCTCGGAAAAAACAACCTTTCCTGCGATTACGCTGCCAGGCACGAGTTGCACATCGACCCTGCCAGGGATCTGCTTGATGGTTGCCCGTTTGGCGGCAAAGTTTGGGTGCTTCACCACCAACGATTCTCGAGGATCCAAATCCAGGCACACGTCCTTCCATACGGCCGATGAAGGTGAGAATCTTGCCATTGCTGGGTTGGAAGTTCTCTGCAGGAATCCCCTCGGGGAATTCCTGTCCGATGTTAACAACGTCTTCAAAGCGGAACTCACCCCGTTGGTCCGACCTGGCCTTCAAGATTGGTTTTGCAATTGGTTCGGAGCCATCGATTCGTCGCGAAAAAACTTCGACTAAGACGCCAGGCAACGGTTGGCCCTTTTCATCGATACAAATACCCGAAATCGTATTGGGCTTTTTCGCATCATAAATCCGCCTGGCGTGGAGCCGCACCAATTTACCTTTTTCTTCATCCGAGAGGCCCACAGTACCTGCTACAGTCTCCGCGTCAACTGCTTTACGCTCAGTGCGATCATCATCTACCGGTGGGGAAACAAACACATCGTATTGAGTATCTGAATTCTCTTCTTGGGATTCGGCTACCGGGCTGGAGACGTGAAAATCTCCACTAAAAGTTCCAATGGCTAAGATTGACTCGGCTTCTGTCTTCTCAGAATTTCCCTTCGGCCGCAGTCGCGTCGGCAAGCATTTCCTGGTCAAGCCGCACACACCGGCGCCACAACCAGTAGAGCGGGTGCGTCCAAAGCACCAGCATTAAGCCTCGCAGCAGGGCAAGCAACCATAAATCGCGATGGCGAAGGTGGGCCAGTTCATGGGCAAGCACCGTTTGGAGTTCTTCTGCGGACGCACTCTCGACCATCGCTTGGGGCAATAGGACCAGCGGGCGAAAGAGACCGACTGCGACCGCGACCTGCAGCTGATCGACGACGCCCAAGGGCGGTACCCCGCAGCCGGCAGGTGACAATTCTTCGGCGATGGCGATCAGCTCCCCGGGTGCGGGTGCGGCACCTGACCTCAGGCGATGAGCTTGCCAGAGTCCCAGAACCAACCACGCAGCCAGTACGCCTCCGCCACCTAAAATAACGCCCAAGACAATGACCTTACGGGAAGAATTGAAAATATTGAAATGAGAAAATTGAAATGCAAAGTCACGTACCACCTAGGGTTAGCCGACAAATAACTACCCGGTTTTCTGTAGGGAACGTTCAAGAAAAAACTTCGGTAAATCGTGGTGTTCTGGTAATGCAACCACCGTACTCGTACTCAGCCGCTTGCGGCGGTACTCGTACTCGAATCGCATGGCGGGTATCACACGGTCGTCGAGTACGAGTACCGCTTCGCTGAGTACGAGTACGAGTACGAAGAGAAGCC
>JAJRWS010000441.1 GCA_024276705.1 Planctomycetota bacterium
AGCCTCCACGGACTCCGAACTTTCGGGGTATGTGTTCGTTGACTTGGATATCGATAATGTTCGCGATCCTTTTGAAGCGGGTATCGCCGATGTCGAGATTGTACTGACCATGCTGTCCGATCCCGATTTTTCGATCACCGCGCTCACCAACAAGAGTGGTTTTTACCAATTCATTGGGCTCGATGCGGGGACCTACTCCATCACCCAGCCGACGTTCCCGCTGGGAGTACGGAATACGTGCGTTCGCGCGGGAGAGCTGACGGACATCGAAACGGGTGATCCTCTCTCGTCCGCTGCGGGCACACCGTTTCTGCTCGATCAGTCCCAGGGGATTTTACCCCATATCGAAGGGATCGAATTGTCCGCTCGAGCTCTGGGGACCGGCTACAATTTTGGCCAGGTCTATCTTGGCAAGGCGTGGCTGACGACCGATCCGCCTCCGATCATCCCAGAGGGAGTTCCCGAGCCAGGCACAGTTCTTCTGCTGGCAATCGGCGGAATGCTACTTGGGACAGCCAGACGCCGCGGTGGCAGGGGCTAAGAGTATTCTAATACCGGCAGCCCACGCCGAAATTGAGCCCCTGAGCCCAGAAGTCGGTGCTTGTGAGCTGGGGTGCCGGGAATGGCAGAGCGCCTGCCTGGACTGGGGGCCAGTTGCGCGAGTCGACGTTCAGGTCGACCTGGTCGGCGGCCCGTTGAACATGGGGCCAGTAGATCAGGTTGTAACCGACAAACAGGTCGATGTTGTCACGGATTTGATAGCCCAACTCGAGCCCAAGCTGCGGAATGATGGTGAATTGATCGTCCTCATACCGGCCGATGTTACTCTGGGTCGCCAAAATTCCATTCGCATCGTAGGTCGGAGGAAATCCGGGAATGGTGGTGGTGGTACTGCCGTCGATCGTTACGGCGTAACGGTTGCTTCCAATCGCTACCTTGGTCAAGAGTCCCAACGACCAGCGGCCACGTTCCACCCGAGTTTGGAAGCCAATCTCACCACCGTTGAATTGATTTTCCGTGCGAAATTTATCCTCAATGTCGTAGGTCGTACCTTCGGATGGATCGGTGCTGGTATCTTCCAGATCCTCGCGGATTGTGAGCGAGTCGTTCATCCGGAAGTAACGATAGCCCAGCAACAGATCGATACCGTATCCCCAACCACCACCGCGAGAGGTGTTGCAAACGTTGGCGCAGCAGTCATCCACGTACTCGCAATTTATCAGATTCAGCCGGAACCAGGTTCCCGTGGACTGGAAGTAATCGCGGGCGTCCGCGGTGACGGCTCCCGATAGGCCCGAATCCGAGACTCTCTGGGCGGCCTGCTGCCCCGTCTGCACGCTATAATAGGGCCTGGCAAGAACTGGACTGCCGTTTCCGGCGGCCCCGCCATGGTCCTCGAGGGTTCCCAGGTCAAAATAATCGGCGCCGATCCCGATCGTCTGGCAATCGTCGAGCCAGAAGCCGCCGGTAACGCGAAAACCGGACCGAGCCTCATGATTGACGTACTGGTCACCATAAAGGACCGAGGTGGTTGGTCGGCCAAGGACGCCAGCATCGTTCGGATTCGTACTGGTGGTAATCAGGGGTGGCAGCTTCGACCCCTTGGTCCACCAGAGCAGGTAATCGACCCGCCCCCAGAACCTGTGGCCATCACCCTCATAGGCATCACAACAAGAATCATCAAGCTGGCCTACTGCCTGCTGCATCCCCGAATCGAGGTCCACCGGGTAATCTTCGTAATCCATCAGTTCATCCTGAGCAAAACTCAGGCCACTGCACATACCCATGAGAAGGGTCACAAAAAGATACCGGAACATCTTATTTTGCCTTAAACGGATTGAAAGGGTCGTGTCGGTTATTGCCTTTCTGATGATTCGACTATTTGGGGAAGATTGACCGATTATTCTTCTGGCAGCCATATAGTCCTCTCGGCTTGTGCAGTCACCCTATGTTTCCCGGTTGGAGGGGTGGCGTTCAAATTAAATTGGTGAAAGGTTTCACAAGGATCTCGTATCCCTTCCGCTCCGTGGCCAGGATATGGTCGAGCGCCGTTCGAAGCTGACACGCGGTTACCTCATTTCCCGATCCCGTTGTCTCCCATATTGCCGCGCACAGTTGCTGGATGTCGTTGGGGTTTTTTTCAGCGAGCGAAAAGGATTCATACTGCAACTCCGTGCCAAGATGGTGAATGTGATGCAATATTGTACCATTTCATACTGCTTTGAAGGGCGGCGGCTTGAACATTGTCCACTATGCTGGCAATATGGAGCGTATGCGAACTTTGAATCTTGCCACTACGCTCGTTGTTGTTTCTCTCTTATCTACCACTGCCGTTGCGGATCGTACTTCCACGGAGCGTGTCTCCGCGGCTCGGGCCGCCCCCGTTTATGACAGTTCCGGCGTGGGGAAGTACTTCCGCGAGTGGTTGCTCTGCGGGCCGATGCCCCTGGGCCGCGGGTTGGTGGTGACCGACTACAAGCACGGCCCTCAGTGTACGGGGTTTCATGCTGATTTACTGGCAACTGCGGGGAGCGAAGCAGGGATCGATCCGCAGGAGGGAGATGTGGTCACCTGGGAAGGGCAGACGTTCCAGTGGTTTCGCCATACGTCCAAGGGCAACCTGATCGCGCTCGATGAAATATTTTCGCCTAACGAACTGGTGGTCGGGTACGGCTTCTGTAAAATTCGTGCCGCCAAGGCAGGGCGGGTCATCCTCTCGGTCGGCTCGAACGACGGCATCAAAATCTGGTTGAATGGGCGAAATGTGCACACATACCATCCGGAGATGGGCCGTTGGTTGCAGCCGGACGACGACTACGTCCCGATCGATTTGAAAGCAGGACTGAACAACCTGCTGGTGAAGGTTGACGAGGGTGGCGGCGATTACGGCTACGTCGTCCGGCTGCTCGATTACGAGCAGACGGTAACATCCATCCGCAAGGATATCGATCGCCACAAGCGGCTATCGGTCGTGACCGAAGAAGATGCTGCCTTCGTCTATTTCGGTGAACCGTATGCGATCAGTGTGTTGAATCCCAACGCACGGGTAACCGTCGAGCTTTTCGACCAGACGCGGAAATGCCTGGCCGTGCAGACGGCTCGGCCCGGCTATCGGCTCACGTTTCCGTTGGTGGATGTGCCCGACGGACCACTCACATTTCGAGCTTCCTTCTCGGTAAGTCAGGGGCCGGCGAGTAAGGAGCCGGCAAGCAAGGGACCGGTAGGAAAGGAGAGTGGGAGCAAACGCGAAACGCTCGTTTCCGAGCGAGGGCATTTCAAAGGCAAGTTGCCGCGGCATCCGAACGTTCAGAACATTGTCGATTTGGCCCTGCTCAATGACCGCGGCAAACCCTATTTGCCGGTTGGCATGTACGGCGTACCCGTATCGGCCTACCCACAAATCAAGGAAGCGGGCGTAAACTTCGTCCTCGGCTCGGCTGCTAGTCTCGATGCCGCTCAAGCGGCCGGGTTGAAAGTAGGCGTCGGTCTGCACGGCAGCGGGCCCGGTTGGCTCGATCATATCCGCGAGACGGTCAAGGCCACCAAGGCCCACCCGGCCCTCTTGTTCTGGATGATGTTCGACGAGCCGGGCTACAATAAGGCCGATTTGCTCCAGATCCACGCCGTGTACAACGCGCTGTATGAGTCTGACAAGATCCACCCCGCTTATCTTGTCATCACCACGCCCACCGTCTACAAAACGTTTGGCCGCTGCTGCGATGTGCTGGCCGTCGATACCTATCCGGTTTCCCGGGGCGATTATGCGTCCGTGCCCCGAGCCATCGAGCGGGCCTATGACGCCTCGGACGGGGATCAGCCGATCTGGCACTGTGGACAGTTGTTCGCCTGGCCGCGGGACCGGCCGCCGACTCCGCACGAACATCGTTACATGACTTACAGTTCACTGATTGCCGGCGCGAAAGCATTTTTGTGGTACTCGTATGGTCACGGTGGCTGGACCCTCCCGAAAGACGATCCCCCCTTGTGGCGGGCTCACAAGTCACTGCTGCGGCAACTCGCCGACCTCGCTTCGGTGATCGTGGCACCGGGGCGGGGAGAGAAAGTCTCTGTCACCGGCGGTCATGACACGGTTCGGGCCGTGATCAAGTCCGATGGCAAACGCACTTTTCTGTTCGCTGCCAGCGATGCCCGGACAGAGACGGTACGCTGCACGTTTGCATTGCCCACGGCAGAAGATGTCAGCCTGGACGTCTACGGCGAAGAGAGGACGGTCACTGCCGCCCACGGCATGTTCACCGACACGTTGGGACCACTCGATGTGCATATTTACCAATTGCCGTGATGGCAGTCATTGCAAGGTACGGAATTTCGCGAATCGACCACCGGATGAAAGCAGGCCGCCTGCAGGAGTTGGCACGATTTTGCCCGTGTTTTATAACTGTGCTCGGGCTCTTCGCCATGCGGTCGTGGATGCTGAAAACTTTCCTCATAGTTCACCAACAATGAAAATGAATCGAGGAGTCGTAATCATGAAACTTACTTGGCTTATCGTTATGCTCATGGTCGGGATGCCATTGGCTGCCTCCGCGGCACCCGTTTTCCAGGTGGAGCCGATTTTCCCGCAGCAGGACAAGCACGTACACAGCAGCAGTATCGTCGAGTGTCCAAATGGCGATCTGCTGGTCTGTTGGTTCCGCGGCAGCGGCGAGCGAAAAGCCAACGACGTGATGATTCAAGGGGCACGCAAAAAGAAGGGTGAAGGTTCGTGGAGCCCGGTCTTCGAGATGGCCGACACTCGCGGCCTGCCCGATTGCAATCCGGTATTGTTTATCGACTCGCAAGAACGCTTGTGGTTATTTTGGGTCGCGGTTGTGGCCAACGGCTGGGAGCACAGTTTGCTCAAATTTCGCCGGGCGGAGAATTATCAGGGCAACGGTCCGCCGCAATGGTCCTGGCAGGATGTCATCATCTTGAAGCCGGGAGACGCATTTCCCGAGGCCATCAAGAAGGGCTTTGAGCAGTTGGATGCCGACCAGGGGTGTTGGGCTGAGTACGCCTTGCCTTACGAGCAGTACCTTGTCGAGGCGGCTAAGGATAAAATGAAGCGGCAAAAGGGTTGGATGACTCGCATCCACCCGGCCGTTCTTGGTGATGGTCGAATTTTGCTCCCCCTCTATTCCGACGGGTTTAATCTGTCGCTTATCGCGATATCCGATGATCTTGGCGAGACGTGGAAGGCAAGTAGCCCCATCGTGGGATATGGCCCGACCCAGCCCAGCATCGTTCGCAAGAAAGACAACAGCCTGGTCGCTTTTATGCGGGACGAAGGCAAAACGCCACGACGCATCCTGACCTCTACGTCTGACGACAACGGTGAAAGTTGGAGTCCCGCGATCGATATCGACATCCCGAATCCCAGTTCGAGCCTCGAAGTTATCAAACTGCAGGATGGTCGGTGGCTGATGCTTTGCAACGATACCGAAGAAGGGCGGCACCGGCTCGTGCTACTGATGTCGGACGACGAGGGAACCAGCTGGAAATGGAAACGCCGAGTGGAGCCGTCGGACGATGAAGGCAAGTCGTTCGAGTATCCATCACTCATCCAATCGCGCGATGGGCTCATCCACATGAGTTATACGAGAAAATCAGCCGCAGGGAACACGATTGCCCATTGCACGGTCAACCTCGCCTGGTGCGAGTCGGGCAACGAAGCCTCCAGCCGTTAGGCCCCATTGGACATGCGACTTGACATTGCCCGTTCCCAGCCCATCCGATTCAGCAGGAGTTTCGATCATGGCCCAGCAATACATTCTGGTTCGCCACCGATGCGCTCGATCCGGTTTGGGCGTGACGGTATGGTGCGTCTTGGCGTGCGTGACGCTTCTTGGGGGCCTGGTGGCCCGGCCCGCGGAGGCCGTGTCGGCATCCGCCGATGAGCTGGCCATGGCCCGTGCCTGGCTGGCCGAGCGTTTGGCTGCCGATTCGCTCCGAGCTCCTTTTTCCTTCCAATTCGGTGGCCAGGCGTCGGCGGGCAGACTGAACGACTGGACGCGGAAAGTTGAGCTGCGACAAATCGATGCCGAGCGAACCGAACGGACACTCCGGTTCACCGATCCTGAGTCGGGCCTGGAGGTCCGCTGGGTCATCGTGGAGTACAACGATTTTCCGACGCTGGAGTGGACCGTCCATTTCAAAAATACCGGCACGGCGGACACCCCCATCCTGGAGAATATCGAGGCGCTCGATCTGGGGTTGGCGCGGACTGGACAGGAGGAGTTCCTGCTGCACCATGGCCAGGGGGCCCGATCGAAACCGGATGATTACGCGCCGATGGAAACCCGGCTCGATCCTGGGACCGTCAAACGTTTCGCTCCAACCGGTGGCCGCCCTGCCAATGGGGCCTGGCCCTACTTCAACCTGCAATGGGGTACCCAGGGAATGATTGCGGTGATCGGTTGGCCCGGACAATGGCTGGCTGAGTTCGAGCGCGACGCCGAGCAAGGCATCCGTATTCGCGCGGGCCAGCAGCGCACTCATTTCCGCCTGCGACCGGGCGAGGAAGTTCGAAGTCCGCGCATCGTCTTGCAGTTTTGGCGTGGACGCGATTGGCTAGACTCGCAGAACATCTGGCGCCGTTGGATGATGGCCCACAACATGCCCCGCCCGGGTGGAAAGCTTCCGCCCCCCATCACGCTCGGTTCCAGTTATCGGGTGACTCATGAGATGACCCGAGCCGATGAAGCAAACCAGATCATGTTTATCGATCGGTACCTCGAAGAAGGGATCCACCTCGACTACTGGTGGATGGATGCTGGCTGGTACCCGTGTGGCGGCGAGTGGCATCGGACCGGCACCTGGGAACCCGATTCGAAGCGGTTCCCCAGGGGCCTCAGACCGATCAGCGACCATGCGCATGCCAGCGGCATCAAAACCTTGCTCTGGTTCGAAGCGGAACGCGTGACACCCGATACCTGGCTGGACGAGCAGCATCCGGAATGGCTTCTCGATGGGACCTTGCTCAACCTGGGCAATGCCGACGCATGCCAGTGGTTAACGGATCATGTTGACAAAATTCTGACCGAGCAGGGCATCGATCTCTACCGCCAGGACTTCAACATGGACCCTCTGGAATATTGGCGGAAGAATGATGCCGAGGATCGGCAGGGCATTACGGAAATCAAGTACGTGACCGGCTACCTTGCCTTTTGGGATGCACTGCAGGGCCGGCATCCGGACATGCTGATCGATTCGTGCGCGTCGGGCGGCAGGCGGAACGAGTTGGAAGCGATGCGCCGGAGTGTGCCCTTGTGGCGGAGTGACTACGCCTACGAACCGGTTGCCATGCAATGCATGACGTACGGTATTTCGATCTGGTTGCCCTACCATGGAACTGGCAACGGAGCCTATTACGATCGCCTGCCCGCTTACCTCGATCCGGCCAAGGGGCCGCATACCACACCGGTCGACCCGTATACATTCTGGAGCGATTGTGCCCCCGCCAACGGTTTCGTTTTCGACATTCGTTCCCGGGATATCGACTACGATGCCTTCCGCCGGCTGACCCGTCAGCGGCGCGAGATGATCGCCAACTACTACGGCGATTACTACCCACTCACACCTTATGATCCGAGCGAGTCGGCCTGGCTGGCCTGGCAGTTCCATCGGCCCGAGTGTGACAAGGGCGTGGTGCAGGCGTTCCGGCGCGGAGCGTGCGCTGACAAAACCGCTCGCTTCAAGCTGCGTGGGCTCGATCCCGACCGGGTCTACATCCTGACCGATCTGGAGACGAAAGAATCAGAAAATCACCGCGGCTGCGAACTGATGGAGACCGGTCTGGCCATCGTGATACCCGGCAAGCCAGGGGCACGCGTGATTACATACGTAGTATGCAAGAATCCTGGTTAATTCGGAATCTCCGAGACCAAATCAACAGCATCTACGCTGGGACGACCTATCGCATTTGGATGCACCGACAACGGTCGAGAGATTGCTGTTGTTTACGAACAAATTGATGAATGTACTGTGTATCCGATCACTGCATTTGAAGTTGGGGAATAAATATGGAAAAACGACGCATGGGCAAACGAATATACCGAGAACCTACGGCCGAGCAGGCAGCGAAATACCGACGTATACGAGATATGATCGCTAGCGAAATTCCCGAGATCAAGGAAGAGGCACGTGCGATTCGTCGGGGAAGAAATGCGAAAATCAGTGAAGCGAATCGTAGTAATAGAACGAAGCGGCCGTTCCCTGTCCATCTGAACCGTTACCGACAATCGCATTTCCTCCTTGAGTGACCTTAATCACCCAACGTACTGTCATCTTGTCGCCCTTCTTACCGATGCCGGGTATGTCGTTCCACAAAGTGATCTTCCCGAGCCATTCGCCACCCATCACCCGACCATAGTCAAGAAAATCAGCTTTGGCTGAGTCATCACCTGAGACCGAACTTGCCAGCGTCCCGAGGGTGAGCAACACGGCGAGGAACATAAGCGGCTTGTGCATCGGGTTCTCCTTGGAAAAATAAGGCTGTGAAAGGCGGGTGTCCGGAACGACCGGCTTGACGCCCTGCTACAGGCGGCAGTTGGCCGAACGTCCTGGATCACCAGACCGGGAGTTGACGTAGCTGAGCGAAGCGAATTCGCCAGCTAATTCCGGTTCTGGTGCATCCTTTAGTTCTGGCGTAACCAAGTGAGCGTGGGAATTGCATAGACAGGGCAATACTTTCTACGGGGACTTGAGCCGAAGATAGCACATTATTGGTTGCATGCAATTCCAGTGTTTCCTGCCGTGCAACGGAATAAGGTTCCGAAAGACTATCTACGATTCAAGGTTCACAAGAAATTTGGTCGAACAACCTCTAATCCAATAAAGATCGTCTTTGAATTCAACGCCCTGGATCACCAGGCCGGGAGCGGGCGTTGCCATTTCCAGCGAGTTAGTTCCCAGTCAGTTGCATGCCTTTGTTCGGCGGCATGTCAGTGGAGGTTTTCGAGGTCGACAAAATCGCGCAGTGGAAATTCATGGCCTACCATATTTGTCAGTTCGCCTTCAACGATTCTGAGGGTAATTTTGTCTAGATAGGCACGGCTGGCGATAAATCTGAAGACAACGGTTCCTGAGTTTGTCCGCTTGGCCTCCATCGGTGCGTATCCAACCAGTAATTCTTTCCCGTCTCTGATTTCCATGCTTACGTGGCTGAAGTTTTTCAACTCACCCTCGGTCTTGAACTCAAGTTCCACCCAGACATGCTTCGGGCCGCTCGCCTTTGCCCGGACGCTCACTTCCAGTGCTTTCGCTCGTTCGTTGGAGACCACTTCGATGTCCATCATCGCATAACCCACGGTTGCGGATACTGCGAGCAAAGTAGCAAATACCGCGACGCCAAGTATCAGCTTCTTGTTGGAAGGCATGGTGTCTCCATTTGATTTTTGGAAGCGATATCGTGTCTGCACCAGACGTTTGCGATAACGGGACGGTGAATGGATGTACCATTTACGGCACGCTTATTACCGTTCCCGTTCATCGCTTTGCTCTGTGGCCATTGCTGCGGGCTCGCGATCCATTGGTTTGGTTACGAACTTAAACTTGCCGGTGGATTTCATTTTTTCTTGGTGAGCCATGTAGTAATCGAACACCTTTTCTGGATCGTCACCACATTCTTTTGAAATCTGACGGCGTATATCACGAATTTCTCGCAGTGGATCAGGCTCCATCAGAATCGTCCTCGCTGAGTCGTCCGAGCTGACCTGCCGCTATGGAGCGCAGCGGAATAGCGGTCAGGTGGAACGCCTTGTTCTGGCGTAATCAAGTGAGAGTAAATATTGCTATGACAGACACACATTTTCAGTCAGGGATTGGTGATGCCATTTTTATGTTTGTCTTTTATGTTTGTCAGGCCACATGTTTTAAACATGTTCAGTAAGTGATAAATGCGACATCGCCATGAAAAAAGCGATGGTGGCTAAAAACTGGTTTGATTGTATAATGGAGCCGCAGACGAAGCCACACCGAATATGTCCTCGAAGGGGCTTTGCATAGAGACCATGTTGGGCGATCGATCGCATTACCAAACGAATTGAGTTTGCATATGTCCACAGAAATACCAAGAGATTTAGCACCATTCGTCCAGCGAATGATCTCCGAACGTCGATTCCTGAGTGAGGGCGATGTGCTGGCCGAAGGTTTACGAATGCTCCAAGCACGTGAAATATTGCGTGAAGAAGTTGGCAAGGGTTTCGCACAGCTTGACGCTGGCCAGATTGTCCCGGCGGAGCAAGTGTATTTGCGAGCTGAAGAACGTATTGATCAGATCGAACGTGGGGCATTGTAATGCTTAATGTCGTATATGCGCTGGAGGCAGACGACGACATTGTAGGCATCGCGGACTATATTGCTCGCGACAAACCAGAGGCTGCACGACGTTGGATTGTCAACATACGTAATACATGTGAGGCATTAGCGACGCAACCTGAAATGGGCGAGTTACGGTCAGGTTTCGGTGTATCCGAATGCCGCTCATTCAGCGTTGGGAACTATGTCATTTTCTTTCGAGCCCTCAGCGATGGCATTGAGGTGGCGAGAATCATTCACGGAAGCCGTGACATGAGGGACAGTTAGGTCACCCAACGGGTAGCCTTACGCCAGAACGACCTGCATCAGCTGGCCCCTTGACTCTTGTTGTAAGTTATGTATTGGCCAATGTCATAAACGTAACGAACAATGCGGTGGGCAAAGCGAGTGACCCTAGTACGAGGTGGCTGTTTCGTGATTAGTGTATAGCCCAGCTCATAAAGAACGACTAGCACCAACACGGCTTCGATGAGTCTAACGACAACCACGAAAAGAACGTTTGGCATAAGCTGGCGGAGAGTTGACGTTGCCATTTCCAGCCCGCTAATTCCCGCTCAGCTTCATGCCATTGGTACGCCTGGCATGGCGATTAACTTGTGAGGTGAAAGTCCTCTGTACGAGAATGAAAGACTTAAGGTAGGCAGGATACCAACTGTGACTCCGATTGTCAAAGTACTAGA